>JAZUHE010000027.1:0-5910 GCA_045641565.1 Acutalibacteraceae bacterium
CATGGAAGAAATGATTGCTCTCGGCGCTAAAGAAGTTGCTGACGACAAGATTTATGAGACAGAATGCGACATCATCGCTCCCTGCGCTCTCGGTGCAACAATCAACTATGATACAATCCCCAACCTCAAGTGCCGTGCTATTGCAGGTGCTGCAAACAACCAGCTTCTTGATGACGAATGCGGCAAGCTCCTTAAAGCTAAGGGCATCCTTTATGCTCCCGATTTCATCATCAACGGCGGCGGCGTTATCAACGCAGGTCAGGAAGCTTTCACAACTTATGATAAAGAAAACGTTCTCAAGCAGGTTCATAACATTTATAACACTGTTTATAACATTTATGAAGAATCCAAGGCAACAGGCGAACCCGAAGGCGTTATCGCTCAGCGTTTCGCAGAGAACAGAATCAAGAACGGTCTTTAATATCGTTAGTTAATAATTAATCCCCGACGGAAATTCCGCCGGGGATTTTTGCTGTCTGTATTCAGTTTCCGCTTTCGATACTGATATCGTTGAAAGTGGTGAGCAGGTCGGGCACTGCAATTCCCGCCTTTTCGTCTCCGGATTTGTCGAGAATCGCTTCTCCCTTATGCATCATGACGATTCGGTTGCCGTATTCAACGGCGAAGCGAAGATTGTGGGTTACCATAACCGCGGTGAGTCCGTTCTCTTTGACAAGCTCATCTGTTATTTTCATTATTGTTTCAGAGGATTTCGGGTCAAGGGCGGCCGTATGCTCGTCAAGAATCAGCAGGTCGACCTTGGTCATGCCTGAGATAACAAGAGCGATAGCCTGCCTCTGACCGCCGCTGAGAAGACCGACGGGTGTGTTCATTCTGTCCTCAAGGCCCATGTTGCATCGGCTGAGAAGCTGACGGTAATAATCAATTCTCTTTTTGCTTATGGCCTTTGAAAGGCTGTAGGCTTTATTTTTATTGTCAGCAAGAGCGAAATTCTCCAGGACTGTCAGCGTGGAGCAGGTACCCATTTTAGGGTCCTGGAAAACACGGCCGATGAATTTCGCACGCTTGTGCTCGCTGAGGCCTGTAATGTCTCTGCCGTCGAATATCACCGAGCCGCTGTCGGGCTTCAGCGTTCCGCAGATGAGATTGAGCAGTGTTGTTTTACCGCTGCCGTTTGAGCCGATTACAGATATAAAATCGCCTTTGTTTACGGTGAAGCTGAAATTATCAAACAGCTTCATTTCGTCAACGGTACCTTTATTGAAGGAGGTGCATATATTATTGAGCTCTAACATTTTTTGTACCTCCCGATTTTTTCTTTTTTTCGCTGAGAACAAGAGCAACTGTAAAGATAACGGCCATTATCAGCTTGTTGTATGCGCTGGGAACGCCGATTTTCTGAGCTATTGTGAGGCAGGCCTGATATATGACCGAGCCCAAAATAACCTGTGTGGTTGGTTTAAGGAATTTAACCTTTCTGAAAAGGGATGTGCCTATGATAAGCGAAGCAAGACCGATAACGATTGTGCCTATGCCCATGCTCTGATTTACATTGCCGCTTATGTGAGTGTAGAGAGCACCGGCGATTGCGGCGAAGCCGTTGCCGATTGCGAGACCGATGATTTTGCTTTTGCCGGGATTTACGCCGAGCATTCTGACAAACTGCTCATTATTGCCAGCGGCTCTTAAAAGAAGACCGTTCTTAGTCTTGAGATAAGAGTCGAGAAGCAGCTTGCAGATTACGGCAACAATAAGGAAAATAATCGGATTTCTTAAAGGCACATTGCTCACTCTTGAGGGGATAATGTCGCCTAAAAATGCGTCGTGGAGAGTCTGCACCGTTCTGCCGTAGGATATGGACGACATGCTCTGACCGGTGAAATCGCCTGTCATGCCTGCGCTGGTGGCGATAAGGTTGACGGTGATAAGTGATGTGGATACAAGAATACCGCACAGCAGGGGACGGATTTTAAGCGCGACGTGGAGCACGCCTGTGACTGCGCCGAAAAAGCATCCTGCGATAAAAGCGGCAATCACGCCGAGCCACGGATTGATTCCGTGACTTGCGAAAAGTCCGAAAACCACCGCTCCGGAAAGAAATGTGCCCTCAACGGTAAGGTCGGGAAAATCAAGAATATGATATGAAATATAATAACCCATGGCAATTATCGAAAATACAAGACCTGTTTCGATAAATACCTCAACGGTGCTTAAAAACTCCAAGATTAAAACTCCTTTATCAGTCTACGGTTGTGACGTCTTTGAATGTGTCGGGGATGGTGTAGCCGAGCTTTTTGAGTACGGTGTTGTTGATTACGGGTGTTGCGTCAGAGATTGTCTTGACAGCCATTGCCGAAACATCAGCGCCATTAAGTGCGTCTATCGCCATCTGACCTGTTACTTTACCGAGGGCAAGGTAGTCGATTGAAACGGAAGCGAGGCAGCCGTTCTTGACCTGTTCCTCCTCGGAGCCATAAACGGGGATGTTGTATTTGTCTGCTGCTGAAAGTACAACGGAGAGATTGTTTACTACGTTGTTGTCTGTGAAGTTATTGATGCAGTCAACCTTTGAGGCGAGGTCTTCCGCGGCGGAGGGGATATCTGATGAATTCTGAACCGCGCTTGCGACAACCTCTATATTTTTCTCTGCGCATACGGATTTGAATGTCTTGAGGTTTGAAACTGAGTTGTCTTCTGATGAGGTGTAAAGAATGCCGATTGACTTGACGTCGGGCTGAAGTGACTGAATAAGGTCAACCTGAGCGGAGAGGTCAAGAACGTCGGAAGTACCTGAGCAGGGATAGCCGGGCTTTTCATTGCTTTCAACAAGTCCTGCGGCAACAGGGTCGGAAACGGCGCAGAAAATAACGGGGATGTCTGTGTCATCAGTTGCGGCAAACGCTGCCTTGGCGGCGGGAGTCGCGATAGCGATTATGATGTCGCAGTTTTCCGCAACCATGTTCTTTGCGAAGTTGGTGCAGTCAGAGTCAGCCGCTGTGCTTGAGCCTATCTGAAAATCAACCTCGTAATCGAGCTCTGATTCTTCAAGAGCCGCTTTGACGCCGTTGTAGCAGTTGTCAAGAGAAGGATGGCTCATATACTGAATAACGCCGATTTTTAATTTTTCAGCTTCTTTTTCGCCGCCCTTTGAGGCACAGCCTGCAAAAGAAAGGATAAGAACGAGTGCTGTTAATAATGCGATAATTTTTTTCATGGTAATATATCTCCTTAGTATAAATTATTTTATAAAATTCAGTTGATAGTGTGGCGGCATCGCCATCGTCTTGTTAAAAGAATCATAAAATCACCCTGTAAATAAAAAAATAAAGTCCTGTCCCATAAATTATGGGACAAGACGTAAAATCCTGCGGTGCCACCCAAGTTGATGAATAAACATCCTCTCTGCCTTATACTGACATATAAGCCGCACTGTAACGGGTGCGCCCCGTCGGTTACTACTTGCTTTCGCTTTCGGCCGCCCTCATAAGTCCATTCACCATAAAATTCACTGCTGCCATTTCACCGCCGGCAGCTCTCTTTGAGCTTCAGATAAGGCTACTACTCTTACTCTCAGGTTTTGCTTTTTCTGAATGTTATCACATAAAAGCGTAAAAGTCAATACAGATTTCTTATTTTTCGAGAACTTTTACGATTTCACCAATGTAAGTTGTGTGATAATCACCGTTTTTATAATTATTTTCAATGCTTTTGTCAATAAATCCCTTGGGGTCCATATCCTGGCAGGCAATCTTTTTGCAGATAAGAACGAGCTTCGCCTGCTCAAAATATGTAGTTTTGTCGCTGAATACGGGAGTCAGACCGGTTTCTGCTGCTTTGTCGATATCTCTGCCGGATTTTGTTCCGCAGAGCTGAAGAGCTTTTCTGTATTCTTCTTCAAAAAAGCAGAGAGTGAAATATTCGTTTGAGTCGATAAACTCTTTTGTGTAGCGCTGAGGTCTGACAAAAACAATAGCCACATCTCTGTTCCACAGCTCACCTATAGCGCCCCAGCTGACTGTCATGGTGTTCCAGCCGTTTTCGCTGCCCGCTGTGAGAAGTCCCCAGTCACCGTCAATAAGCTCAACGGGATTTTCTTTAATATCTCTTGCGTTTATTTCTTTCATAAAAACACTCCTCAGAATATGTAAAGCCCGCCTTGTCTGACGGGCTTTGATTATTAATTTATCTTATCTGTGATACAAAATCAGCTTTAAGTCCGCACATTGTTATTATATTCAGATCGCTCGGAGTTATGCTGTCGTCAAAATCCACATCACAGGCAAATCTGACTGAATCGAGAATTTCTTCGCCGCCGTAAAGAGCATACTGACATAAAGCGCAGTCCATGCCGTCACATTTCGCGTCACCGTCTGTATCTCCGAAGATTACAACCTCATAGTCTTTATATATTTCACCTGAGATGAAGTATACTCTGAGAATACTTCCTGTGCCGTTGCCGTTCTCTGTGGGGATAAATTCATAATCGCCGTCGAGGACCGTAATATAATCATCTATTGAAAGATAATTCTCTTCAAGGCCGTAAATGAAACCGTTAGCGGAGTCAATCACCGCGGAGGTGCCTGCTACAGCGCGAAGCTCGGGGATAACGTCGTTATAACTTAAAAGCTTCACAGCGTCAAGCTTTTTAAAAGTATATGTGTTGGAAACAGACGAATGAGCCTTAACTGTATCTGTGCAGGAATTCATCAGAGCGTCCTTGAATTCCGCGGGAGTAGTGTCGGGATAAAGGGAAAGATAAAGAGCCGCGGCGCCCGCAACAATGGGGGTCGCCTGAGATGTGCCTGACATGGCCGTAAGACTCGTGATGGAATCTGACGAGGGAAGTCCGAGAATGGCCCTGCCGGGGGCGGCGATATCATAATAGCTGTGGGTTGTGTCATAGTTTGAAAAATCGCAGAGACGTTCGTCAGTGTCGTATGCCATTACGCCGATAACTGTCGGATATGCGGCAGGATAATACTTCTGACCGTTTGTTCCCGTTGTGTTGAGAGTGTTGTTGCCTGCGCTGGAGATTACGATTATTCCGGCGCGGTACGCCGCGTCACAGGCGTTTTTAACTGAGCTGACGTTTGATTTTGTGCTCAGAGACATAGTGATGATGTCAGCACCGTTGGATATGGCGTAATTCATACCTGCGATAACCGAGTCAACGAGAATCTGCAGGGGATTTTTCGCAACCCTGATTGCCATAATCTGAGCCTCGGGAGCAACGCCGATAAGGCTGGTATTATTTCCGACAGAGCCTGCTACGATTCCCGCGACGTTGCTGCCGTGGGTTGATATGGGGCTCGGGTCAAAGGAATCTGAGTCGGCGTTATATCCTCTGTTTCCGTTTTCGTCTACCCAGATATTGTCCGCGATTTCAGGGTTGTTAACGCATACGCCGGAGTCGATAACAGCGACGGTAACGCCCGCTCCGAGAGTGCTGTGCTCCTGCCAGGCGTCGGGAATATGAACTGAATCCTCAAACCACCATTTTGTATAATTGTTATAGTAATAGGTGGGGTTGGCTACTTCACGGGGCATGCTGAAAGAGTCTTCGTGCATACAGATGTTGAGGCTCGCTTCACTTACGGAGCTGAGCTTTTTGATTTTTTCAAGGCAGCTCTCTGCGTCGAGAGATGTGGTGCCGTTAAAGAATGTGGATTTTGTATATGTGCCGTCGGCGTTTGTTTTTATCTCAGTGTCATAAATTGAATCGGCTTTTATTTCTTTAAGATACGTTATGCCGCAGTCTGCCAGTTCGTCGCTTATAACACTGCCCGAGCTGAAGCTGCTTTTATCAGCAACTGTCTGCGTATAAAGAAACAGAACATGATTTTCCTCATAACATTCTTCGTCCTGAACAGAGGGAGCGGTTATATCAATGTCTTCGGCAGAGGAATATATAGGCACAGCCGCAAAAATCATGACCGTACACATTAAAAA
>JAZUHE010000028.1:0-35285 GCA_045641565.1 Acutalibacteraceae bacterium
AAATGTCCATCATGTGGTGCAGATATTACACTTGATGATAGTCGAGATTTTGGATTTTGTCAGTTTTGCGGAACAAAAATTGTGCAAGATAAAACTGTCATAGAACATCGCGGAAGTGTTTCCCTTGACCGTTCAAATGAAATTAATAATCTTCTTGTAAGAGCACAGGAAATGACGCAGCGAGGAGCTGTAAATGAAGCAGAAAATTATTATAATCGCGTTCTTGATATTGATATTAATAACATTATTGCGCGTAATGCTTTAGAAAAACTTTATCAAATAGTTCAATCACCAAATCTTAGTATATCAGTAACCACAGGCACCCTATACAATAAAAAAGCAAAAGTCAAAATTACGATTGATAAATCAGAAGAAGCCATTATTTCTGCAGGCGAAACAAAAACTTTTATTCTTTCTGCTGGAAAGCATAAAATAGATGCGAAGATCTGTCAAACATTATGTAAACAAAGTTTTAATGTTAATGTTAAGGATAGATTCAGTAAATTTGACTTTGAACTGAAATGCAAAATCGGAAACAGTATTGAAATAATTAGAAAGGACATATAAATTATGAAAAAAATATTATCATTATTTTCAGTATTAGCTTTATCACTTACACTCTGTTCATGTACTGTCGCCAAAAAAAGCAACAATGATGAGCAAACCACAAGCAATATTTCTCAGAGTATAACAAAAAATACAACAGAAATAGTAAAAACAGAAAAGAATAAAGTCAAGAATGTCATCGAGTATCTTGATGCAATTTCAAAAGAAATCTCAATCACTAATAGAATAATTAAAGATGCAGCAAGCATTATGGCTGAAGAAGGATTTGGTTTCAGTTATGGTGGAAACAAATATGAACTATATAAATTTTCTGGTAAAGGCGAATTAAAAAAAGCTGAAACAGGAACATATACATTTGTTGTTATCGGTGCTGAATCTCTCGGAGAAATTACAACTAAAACTGTTGTGAATGGTGATTATGTAATGTTTTACGATGAAGCTGACGAAGATGTAATTTCTGTTTTTAATTCAATAAACGCTAAATAAAAAATACCTGAAGCAGAAATTCCAAGCGAAAAAATATTTTCACATAAGAAAAACCTTGAAGCAATCACGTTTCAAGGTTTTTTATTGAATCTCAATGCAATTACAAAAAGAAAAAAGAGCAAGTCTTCTGACCTGCTCTTTGGTGCGAGAGACGGGACTTGAACCCGTACGTACTGCTACACACGCCCCTCAAACGTGCGCGTCTGCCGATTCCGCCACTCTCGCGCTGTTCTCTGTTGTCTCGCTGACAACAATAGAGATTATATCAGACGTTAATGTGTTTGTCAACACTTTTTTTGAAATTTTTTTATTTTTTCGCAAATTTTTTATTTCGCACTATTTTCACTGCTCTGACGCTTATTATCGAGCCTTTTATTTCTGAAATAAATAATTATGCCGAAAAGCACCATACAGAAATTGAGCACATAAAAGAACCACACATATCCCGGGGTATGTATCCCCTGACTGAGCTTGATAAACTTTGCCGCAATACCTGCTACATATCCCAAATCTATAAAGAAATAGAACAATATGCTTGTACCTTTAGCCGTTTTGGATTTTAAAAGCTTAATAATATTTATCGGCCACGAAAGACCGAAGCATACTATCATTGCCGCCTCAAGAATATTTGCCATGATTATTCCTCCTTATTTATCGCAAAGAAATCCTGCGAAACCAAAATCATAATAATAAATCTCACTGCCGAAAAAGTCCGTCTTAACACCCTTAGCTGTTCCGCTCTGAATGTCTTTCGCCGCGGAGATAAGCCTCGGTATTATTTCGGGATTCACCTCAGGTGTTCCGTGTGACGGGTATACAACGCTGAATTCTTCTTTGTGATTCTCCCGGAGCTCAGAGAGAGTTTTTATATATAAATCCATATTTCTGTGACCGCCGAACATAAATATGCGTCCGTCCTGAATGGAGTCGCCGCCGAAAAGCGCCTTCGCCTTAACGTCAAGAACGGCAATACTGCCGGGCGTATGGCCGGGCAGGTCGATGATTTTAAGTTCTCTTCCCCCAAGGTCGATAATGTCGCCGTCAGAAACAGGAACTATTCTGCCTGCGGCGTTATGCGCTTCAAGATTACCCTGCTCATTTGGGCTCATATAAAACTCCTCAAAAGCGCCATTGCCCGAAATATGGTCGGGGTCGGCGTGGGTGTTAAGAAGCTTCAGCGGAAGTTTTGTTATCTCCTGCGCGATTTTTCGCGCGTCGGGAGTATTCATTCCCGTGTCAATCATGAGTGCCTCATTTTCGCCCTCAAGGACAAAGAAACGCACGCCGCTGTCTTCAACACGCCAGGTGTTGTCATTGACTTTAAATATATTATTCATGTCTTACTCCTTTCAGACACATCAAAATTTTTCTTTTCGTACCGTCTGTGAACTATAACCGAAAGAGTTACTGTCAGTATATCCGCGATAAGCTGGCTCCATACAATGCCGTACATTCCCATAATCTTATTTAGAATAAACAGCATCGGTATATTGAAAACCGCCCAGCGCACAACTCCAAGGAAAAGCGCTTCGCCTCCCCTGCCGTAGCTGTTGAAAAGATGAACGTGATAAAAGCTCATAAACATAAACAGCGTCGCGAGACAGCGGATTCGGAGAAAGTCGGTTCCGAGAGCCACGGTATCGGCATCCGCAATAAAAAAGCGCATAATATACGGCGCGAAAAGCTCATACAGGCAGATACTCACAACCCCGCAGACTACTCCGCACACAAGTGAAAAGCGTGAAACGGCTTTCATTCGCCTGAAATTGCCCGAAGCGAAATTATACGCGACAATGGGCACCATTCCCTGACAGATGCCTATACCGATATTAAGCGGCAGTCTTTCAGCCTTAAGAACAATACCGACAGCGGCAAGAGCTATATCGTTGTAACCCGACATAAGCTTGTCGATTACAATATAGTCCACATCAAAAAGAAGGGTGGCTATGGCTGTGGGAATTCCTATGCCGAATATCTGAGAAACGCTCGATTTTTCTGGAAGAATTCTCGGTGAAGCAAGGCCGAGAACGGAGTTTTTACCGAGCTTCTTTATCACAATTATAAAATAAATACAGGAAATGCAGTTGGACAAGCAGGTCGCTATACCTGCGCCGAGAATTTCATTGCCCCTTGGCAGAATCACAAACATAAAAAGCGGGTCAAGGGCGATGTTCACAAGACCGCCGAGAGTTACGCCGAAGCCTGCCTTTGAGGATTCACCGACGCTTCTGACAAAATTCGAAAGTACATTCGTCATGATTGTCGGAAGGCCTCCCGCGACAATAACGCACAAGGCATATGAGCGCGCGTATGAAAAGGTCTCCTCCCCCGCTCCGAGCAAAGACAGCATAGGCCGCATGAAAATCAGCATGCCGAGTGAAAAAATCAGCGACATTATAACAGAAAACCATATGCTGAAGCTGCAGACCTTTTTAGCTTCGTCATTTCTCTGTTCGCCCAGAAGACGTGAAATCATAGCACCGCCGCCGACGCCTGCTATCGACGCCACGGAGAGAGAAATATTAAAAACAGGCAGTATCAGCGACGCGCCCGCAACCATATAGGGATTGTTGGTGCGCCCGATAAAAAATGTATCCGCCATATTGTAAATCAGCACAATCAGCTGACCGATGACCGTGGGTATCGCCATTGTCCTCACGGCCTTCGCAACAGGCATATTCTCAAATAAATCCTTATTTTTTGTTGAACTCATTAAAATGTACTTCTCCAGTTAACTATATCATCAGCCTTTAAAAACGCTGAGATATTTATTTATATACTTCCATGTGAGTCTGTCGGCCTCAGCCGTGCAGTCGGGGTCTTTCTCAAGAACGTGACCTGACGTGGGATAAGCAATAAAATCATGCTCAACCGAATTCTCCTCAAGCACCTTATTAAGCGTCTCGGCGTTGCAGAACGGAACAATCGCGTCGTGCACCGCGTGGCAGATAACAGTAGGAACCGTTTTTTCATTTACAAAATATACGGGTGAAACGCTTTTGTAAGCTTCGAGAGCCTCGTCTGACTGATAGCTTTCGTAATCCGTTCTGACTCCGCAGAGCTTTGAAAACAAATCAATCACCTGCTCGGTTGTACCAAGCTCGTTACCGAAAAGAAACTTATTGACAGACTCGTCGCTCACCATATCTGTCGGGCCGCTCTTCGCAACAACAGCGGCGGGAATAATCGGGGCCTCGTCATGTCTTGAATAAGCGTAAATCAAAGACAGATGACCGCCCGCGGAAAGGCCTGTAAGAAGCGCTTTCCGCACGTTCACGCCACGCTCAGCGGCAACATTTCTGACAGTATTAAGCGCCGCGGTTATATCGTCGAGAATATCTGAGCAGTGAACAAAATCAGAAGCGTATCTGTAGTTCATTGAAGCGGAAACGACACCGCCCTCAGCGAAGGCTTTAATCTCATTTGTATAGCAGTCCTTGTCCCCCGCGGTCCACGCACCGCCGTGAATCATCAGCACAAGGTCGATATCACCATTCGCACCCTCGGGGAACGCGATATCAATCAGATTTCTTTCGTGAGCTCCGTAGCGGATATTCTCAATAAAATCAATACTCATATCATTCACCTCAGAAAATCAGCCGTGAAATACAATCCTCTGCTGAGTTGTCATTATTTCATCCTCAGAAAGCTTATAATACTTTATAAGCGGATGAAGCGTGTGACTATCATCGCCAACGGTCTCGGCATAGATAATATCACCGTCACGGTAAATGCCTTTTTCATCCTTGGCAATCTCACCTGCGGTTTCGGCGTAGAGAAGCTCCCTGTTTTCTTTAATATAACGAAGGCCCTCGGCAAGGCGCATTGTACAGCACTGCATGGCCTCAAAGCCGCTTATCTGAAGAATGTCTCTTGTTTCGCAGACAATTTTCTGCGTTCCCGCGCCGCCGTTGCAGCGCTGTAAAGTCGCGAATCCGTTATGGAATATTCTCGCGGCGTATGTGCGGTATTCCGCTTCGCCTGTAATCTTATAAAGCTCCGAAGAGAGCATGAGTGAATCCACAACAGCGCAGGGCTCCGTCCATGTCTCGGGTCTTCCCCACCAGTTGTAGTTTTCGTATGTATAAGTCATGCCGTAATTTACATAAAGATAAAAAATATCCTTTGCGTAATCGAAATACTTACTCTCATTCGTCAGCGAATAAAGTCTGAGCATTCCCCTCGCGGCTGTCAGCGTGCAGTGGGTCTGAGCTTTTATCTGACGTTTGTCAATTTTCATAAAAGTATCAGCCATTTCGCTGAGAAGAGAACGGATTCTTTCGTCACGGGTGATTTTATAAACGTGAGAGAGACCGTCAATACTCATAAAAGCACAGCAGGTATCTGTTGAAAGAAGCCAGCCGTCTGTACTCTCAGCCGTATGGCCGTCAACACCGCCGCTGTTTTCAACACGTCTTAAAACAGGATAATCGCGGATTGCACCGGCGAGAGGGAGATAAAGTCCCTCAACTATACCGTTGATAATGTCGAGAATCTCTGAGTTTCCGTATTTTTCGTAATATTCGCAAAGTCCGCGGAGAAGCCAGCTGTGACCCGAAAGCTGCTGCTCAAAAAATTCTTCTGTAACAGGGCCGAGCCAGCCTTTTTCGTTGAGCATCGAAGGCAGCTTTTCTATCATAAGCTCCATGCAGGGAATCTTATCCTCCCCCGCATTCACAAGGCTCATAAAGGCAAGCAGAGCCCTGCCCTCCTTATCGCCCGGCCACCTTGCCTCAACAGGCGCAAAAATATTGTCAATATCATAAAACGGCTCACTCATTCTTTTATGATTGAGTTTTATTCTGTCATTGAGTTCTTCGTCAGAAATATAAATTTTCGGCATAATTCATCATCCCGTTTCTTTGATGCGGTTATTATATCATAAACTCACAACGCATACAATAAACCTTGTCCATTTTTATTGAAAATAAAATCACAATATGGTATTATGGCAAAAAATCCAATACGCCGACAATAACTCGGCAGAATACTAAGCGGTATTATGTAAGGAGGAAAAAATGTTTAAACCTGATTATGAAAGAATTTCAGACGGTTATTTCACATTCGGCACCAAGGTCAGCGCTGCGGCTCACCATTGCCTTAACAACGAATCAATAAAAAGCTTCTGGAAAGGATTCTGCTGTCAGTCAAGTGAAGTTGAAATAAGCTCATGTGACGAACTGATTTTTTCAGTCGGCAAAGCCGCCAGGCCATCTCTCAACGGTATGCAGTATGCCGTAAATGTTGAAAGCACGGGAATATGCGTTGTCGGCAGCAGCAAAAAAGGATTAATCAACGGCTTCATGACGTTACTGCATCAGATTAAGGTAAAAACAATCACCGACGGGGAAGCAGTTTTTGAAATAAAATGCGGCGAATTCAGAGAAAAACCGAATTTCGAAAATCAGATGATACACTTCTGCATTTTCCCCGAAACAGAGCTTTGGGAGCTTGAAAGATTTATCCGTTTATGCGCCGCATTGAAATACAGCCATATCGTTATTGAATTCTGGGGAATGCTTAAATATGACTGCATGAAGGAATTAGGCTGGAGTCATGCTTTTTCAAAAGAAGAGATACGTCCGCTTATTCATATGGCAAACGAACTCGGAATAGAGATTATTCCCATGTTCAATCACTGGGGTCACGCTTCTGCCAGCAGAGCAATTCACGGAAAGCACGTTGTGCTTGACCAGAATCCGCGACTCCAGCCGCTTTTCAGTGACGACGGATGGACATGGGACATTCAGAATCCCGATACGATTCAGCTGCTGAGAAAAATACGCGCAGAGCTGATTGAGCTGTGCGGAGACGGCAGATATTTTCATCTCGGATGTGACGAAGCCTACAATGTTGAAATAACCTCAGAAAACTACACTGTTCTGACAGACTATCTTAATCAGATTTCAGATGAACTCTCCGCCTGCGGCAGGAGAGCTGTCATATGGGGCGATATGCTCATTAAAGAACGTGACACATTCAATAAAAACAACCGCTATACAGCCTCGTGTGAAAGTGAGGAGCTGGAGCAAAGCATACTGGCGGAGTTGGACAAACGCATAGTAATAGCAGACTGGCAGTATAATGTTAAAGAAGCACCCGTGGAAACGGCGCTGATATTTAAAGAAACGGGATTTGATACGATTCTTTGCCCGTGGGACACTGCTTTTAAGCAGAACCCTATCGTTCCGTGTGCGGACACGACTATTGAGCACGGACTTTTCGGTATGATGCACACCACATGGAACACACTTTCTATCGGAATGCCCGACGTCAGCGTCGCCGCCTATACAGCATGGAATAAATATAACAAAGATGATATTCCTGACCGCGCTTTTTTCCTTACAAACACTGCAAAAATCATGCGCAGAGTTTTCCCTGTAAACGGTGACTATAAAAAAGCTGGCTGGGCAGACAGGCAGATTTCACCTATAGTACGATAAAAAATAAATCCTCCCAAACGGAGGATTTATTTTTTATGATTAATACAATTTTAAAATTTCATTTTATTTTTTGAAAATGCTGTTGAAAACTCTGCATATCCAGTTCCATATAACTCTGAAAAAGTGCCACGGTTCTCTTGATGATTTCATGTCAACAGGCTTTGATTCCGCATTGTAAGGTGTTGCACCGCCGTTTGTATCAAGACCGACTGTTGTATTCTTCAGCGTGCCTGCCTGTGAATAATCCCACTTTTCAAAGCCTGCCTTGATTGCGGGAGAGTCTTCAGAAAGTTCAAAATCATAATTTGCCGCATCCTTAAAGAGCGGGTCGGCGACAACAGGACTGTTTATCATATCCTTGCGCTCAGCTGTTTCAATGCTGAGGCCTTTTCTGATTTCACCGTCTTTGCCTACATAAATCTCGTCGCCGTAAGTCAGATCCCAGAAAAGATTATTCTCTTCGGTGTATGATTCAGCGGTCTGGAGATATGAAAATGTGCGGACTTTATTATCTGTCAGAAGAATGTTGTTGGTGAAATCCGCGGTTTTCATTCCGCCGTCGTTAGCGACAGCTCTTTGAGGTGCGGAAACAACACGAACCTGCGATTCACCGCTGAGAGCGAAGATGTTGTTTCTTACCGTGTTGTATGAGCCGTAGTGAAGATGATACGAGTCACTTCCGCAGCAGTAGGCAAGATTCTTTTCAACAAGTATATATGCCGAGCCCTCATCGAGATATACTCCCCAACCGCCGTAGCCGCCTTCGTCGGGGTCAGCGGCAACATTATGAATTACGTTGCCCGAAATAACCGTACCCGGCTGATTGCCGAGGGTGTAGATGCCGCCCATGTCAGAGAGCCAGCCCTGACCGATATTGTAAATCAGATTGTCACAGATTCTGTTGTTATAAGTAACCGTATAGGCATAACCCCATACCCATCCGACTGAAATCGCTGTATAATAGCCGTCGTGGATTTCGTTATGGGTGATATCAACACTGTTCGCGTGAATGACAAGAACACCTACAGCATTGAAAAATACTCTGCCGTAACCTGAAATAATATTGTTGGTTACGGTGATGTTTTTTGTAACTCTCTGGTTGTCGACCTCGACATTTTCGCCTCTTATATAAACAGCCTGCGCGCCGATATTGCTGAATATACAGTTTTCAACTGTGCCGTCGGTAACAACCGAACCCATAAAGACAGCGCAGGAGGCAAGGTCTCTGAATTCACAGTTCCTAACGATGAAATTATGCGTATCCTCGTAGGAAACGCATGGCTTGGCGTCATATGCCGCCTGTGAGGACTGGTCTCTGCCGGGGGTTACAGTGTAACCGTTTCCTCTGAAAATGATATTCTCAAAGGAAATGCCGTCAACGCCGCTGACCTTTATAAAAGTTTCAAGACTGCCGCCCCAGAGAGTGAGCGTTTCGGCGTTTTCACCGTCTTCGGGAATATAGTAAAGGATTCCTTCCGCCTTGTCGAAGTACCATTCGTGCGCTTCATTCAGAGCTTCAAAAACATTCTCAAGGAAATATCTGTCAACAGTTCTCACTTCCATTGACGCACCTTTTGTGAATTCCATCAGACCTGTTTCTGCGTTGTAGCTTTTAACGGGAAGAAGCTCATCCTTCCACCAGTGGAGCATTCTGACAACAACCGCATCAGGATTTTTAAGAGCGGGCAAATCCTTTGGGTTAACTGTCATCGCTGAATAGGAAAGGCCTATTCCGCCATCGATTTCCTTAGCCTCGGGATTAAGACAGTATTTTTCTTCTGTTCCTTCGGCATAAAGATACCCCGTTTCGGGCCAGCGTGTTTTATTAAGAGTTGTTTCCTCGTTGAAAAGCGTGCTGATATTTTCATTTTTGCCGACATTCTTTCTGAACGCCTTGACTCCATTGACAGTACATTCCTCAAAGCCCGTATACGGCGTTCCTGCCGTAAATACAACCTCTTCGCCGTTATACGCCTTGTATGTAACATTGTCTTTATCATCAGCATTAAAGCAAACAGTGCTGTCAAATGTATATATTCCCTCACGGAAATATACAGTAACATCACCTGACAGATTTTTTGCTTTTTCCTTTGCCGCTTTTATGGTTGCGAGCGGAGCGTCAACAGAGCCGATTGCACTGTCAGAGCCGCTGACAGAAACAAAAATATCATTTGAGCCAAGCTCGGGCAAGGCATAAACAGACATCAAAGTACCCGAAACGGCAAGAGCGATTGCCAATATCAATGATAATATTTTTTTCATAGCTGATCTCCTTTTACAGCATTACTGCTTTTTTATTTCAACTTTTTCAGTATAGTCTCCGCAGATAACTTCAAGAGTGAAATCAACATTACTCTTTACAGAATACTCCGGCTTTCCGTCTCTGATGCCCGAGAACTCAATATCCGCAAGTCCGCCGAGGAAAGGATACTGCTTAACGCCGAATCTTTCATTGAGATTTATATGCCAGCGAATTGTTTTATGCTGTGAATCCGGTTCAAGACCGAATACATATTCAAAAAGAACCGATATAGGAGAAAGGCCTGTCCAGCCGACGAAGTCCGACTTGGCGGGTTTACCCGGCTTCTGATGCTCCGAGCTGTAATTCTCCCAAAGAGTGCCTGTGCTTTCAAACACCTTAACAACATTGTAAACGTGGTTGAGACCGATATCAAAGGCGAGCTTTTCATAGCCGTTTTTCCGCAGTCCCGAGAGAATCATATAATTTGTCGGCGCCCAAACAGAACCAAGCCAGTAACCGCCGTTTTCGTCATATTCGGGGCTGTCCGCAGGGAATGTCGGCACTCTGTGAGGACGGTTGAACTCAGCTTCATCTTCAAGATGAGCAACAAATTTCTCCAGTCTGTCAGCGGGAACAACATCCGCAAGTAGGTTCCAGTACGCGCCGATTGACTTTACTCCGCTGTGTCTGTTGCCTCTCCACAGGTCATAATAAAAGTTTTCATCTTCATTCCAAAGCTTTTCGTTAATAAGCTCCGAGAGATAGCTGACCTCATCTCTGAGCCATGTCAGGTCATCTTCGGCTTCAAGAATTTCTGCCATATTAAGAAGAATTTTACCGCTGATAAGCATCTGAGCGTTAGTGTCAACCCATATCATATGCCCGTGAGACATGCCCTCATCGTAGCCCTCGGGAGTTCGCAGCTGATTATCCATACCGCAGGCAAGGCCCGTACTCCAGTAGCTTCCGTCACGCCACGTGCGGTTATGATTAAGCCAGTAATGATAGGCAAGCAGAGGATAGAATACCTGCCCGAGACGTTCCCTGTCACCCGTTGTCTTATAATATTCCCATTCGCTCCACGGCATTATATTCGGGCCTGTTGAGCTTGGGTCATCTCTGTGCCACATCTCACCGTTTCTGCGCTCAAAAATTTCACGGCAGATAAATCCGTCAAGATGCTGATGTGAATACATATTGTCGAGTGTCTTCTGAAAGTTAAAAATGTGATTAGCGTACTTGCCGAACATTGTTATAAAGGAAGAATCCCACATAAACAGACATCCGTTGAATGCGGTGTCAATATAATTCGATACAAATCCGTTTTTGCCAATCGGACGGCGAAGATTACCGAAAGCAATCTCCCACGCCTTGTAATAGCAGTCAATCGTTGTATCGTGACCGTCCCAGTAAGGAATCGGCAGTTTACTCTTGATGCTGCTGTATTTCGGAAGAGGAGTCTTTTCGGCTTCCATATTTATAAAAGGATTCTTCGTCTGATATTCGCAGGTATCATACCATAACGAAGCCTCGTTGATTTTATATGCTTTTCTCATACTCATTCCTCCAAAACAGATATAACAGTTTTATTTTAAACGATATATCTTATATTTTCAAGTAGACCGTAATAAATAATATTAAACAAGCTGAACCGACCTGATTCTGTCGGCTCAGCTCTTTGGATTTATTTATCAAATGCGGGATTAAACGCGTAGAAGTTTTTGCTGTTCATTTTATCTGTGGCGATTCTCAGACCCTCGCCAAAGCGCTGGAAATGCACAACTTCTCTTTCACGAAGGAATTTTATCGGTTCACGCACATCGGGGTCATCAACAAGTCGAAGAATATTATCATAAGTGGTACGGGCTTTCTGCTCAGCACCCATATCCTCCGTAAGATCGGTTATTACGTCGCCCTTGATGCCGACACACGCCGCGTTGAACGGGAATCCGCTTGCGGCCGTAGGATAAACGCCTGCTGTGTGGTCAACAAAATATGCGTCAAAGCCGTTCTTTCTGATTTCTTCAGGTGAGAGATTTCTTGTGAGCTGATGAACGATTGCTCCTATCATCTCAAGGTGACCGAGTTCTTCGGTGCCGATGTCAGTAAGAAGTCCTTTCAGCTCAGCGTAAGGCATTGAATAACGCTGACTCAGATAGCGCAGTGAAGCTCCTAACTCGCCGTCGGGGCCGCCATGTTGTAAAAAGATATAATAAAAAAGAATCTCGGTAAAACCGCTCACGCTGCTTTACCGAGTATTTCTTCATTTGGAGGGTTACAGTAGAATAATCTTCAGTCACACGTTTATTTTTTGTCATTGTTGATATGTTTCAAACTGTCAATGTCATGTGATTGCATTTTTCCAATTAAATCAATCAGTTTTTCATCCTCTGCATTATCAAACAAGTAATTAGTTATTACTAAAGGAATACCTATTATTCCTGAGATAAAACTGACAGCAGCAGTTATGATGCCTGGCAAGAATTTAATTACATCTTCCGTTTCCATTGACAAAATCTTTTCGCTTAATGCGAATGAAAAATAGATTATTCCACCCATACATGCTATCATTCCGAAAAAGAAAAGCACTTTAAAGATATGTTTTGAAATTTGCTTTATTTTATAAGAATTAATGAATTTTTCCAATAACATTGTATAGTAAGTTTCTCTATCTCTGATTTCTTCTTTAAGATTATTACTAAAATCAGAATTACCAATAATTTCTATAAAATCATCGGAATCTAAATTGTCATTAAGAAATGAAAGTTGCTTTAGCACTTCGTTATAATCATTGTTATTGCTTTCAATATCTATACCTACCATAAAACTCACAAGACCTCTAAACATCCATTGTCTTTAAATTCTATCCTTTTTTCAGATATTAAATCCCAAACTCTATCTTTAGCTTTGTTTTCTGTAACCGCACACTTGGCAGAAATAAAACTAATCAAATCTTCTTCATTTTTTATATTAGGCTTATTATTATTTATTTCATTTATTAAGATGTCAATCGGCATCAAAACCGAACGAGCAAACAAATCAGCTTCTCTTTCACAAAGTTCATTAGAATGTATATAATCCCTATGAGCAAACAACTGCTCTTCTTCTGTTTTATGCAATACATAATGTCCAAACTCATGAGCAGAAATAAATCTGCCTCGTTGAGTATTTGCATTATTTTCAACAAGAATAAGTTTATTAAGTCCTGTTTTTCCTATTAATCCTTTATCATTAACCAATAAAGCTCCGGTCATCAGTTCAGGCAATTTCATTTTATAAACACTAAAATCATTATTTTTAAGTATTTTTATAATATTAATTGGTAAACTATTTTCGCCATTCTGTTCAAGAATATCATCTGCGACATTTTGCATTTCAATAACATTATAACCCATAATTTTCATCCTTTTCCTCAAACACATTATCCCCTTCAATATTCTTATTACAAATATAATAATAAATATTGACGATTATAACGTGTTTAAACAAATAAAACCTATATCAAATATGATATAGGCATCTATTATTCCTAAGCAGGAGACATACTGCCTACACTTGGGATGTTGTTTACAAAATTATAACAAAAGTTAACAGCATTTGTCAAACAAAAAATTCTTACAATTTATTACAAATAATTACAATAAAAATCGCCCCGATGAAACAGAAATCAATCTGAATCACCGGGGCTATTTCATGGAGGTATTATTTATTTTTCCGTAAATCCGAAGTGTTTAAGACAAGCAAGCGTTTTCTCTCCGCATTTGCCGTCTATATCATCATCGTATAGGCCGAGTTCTTTGCAGTTTTTCTGAAATTGTGTAATAGCCGATATCAGATACGGGCCGTATTTATTGCCGAGAGCTTTTTCATCTGTGTACGCGGGGAAGACGCGGCGCATGAACGCGGCTATCTTGCCGACGTTCGGGGATTCGTCGCCCTTCTTAAAGTATCCGCGCGAGGGCAGGAAAGAAGATTTTTTCGGCTCTTCCGCCTTTGCGTTCGGGTTTGCAATGAATCCTATACACTGATACGCTGAGGACATTGCGTAGCTGTTCGCCTTTTTAACAGTGCGATTCTTGAAAAGCTCATGTCCCCAGTTTGACTCAGACAAAAACAAATCACCGTTTGATTCAATGCGTTCAACGAATGCGATATGACCGCACTCGCCGCCGCTGAATACAATCAGACTGCCGACAGTGGGCGTGTAGCTGCATTTGAATCCGTTCTTCTTTGCCGCCGCATACCAGTCCTTCGCGTTGCAGGTGGGAAGATTCGCCGACTTCAAGCCGTGATATTCGAGATATCTGCCGTAGGCATAGCCGACGCAGTTCGGGAGCACAGAATATGTTGTCGGGCGTTTCTCATAAGGGTTATTGGCGTTGCCCTTAATGCACTTGTTATAGCCGCCGCCTGCGGTCTGTATGTAATACTTATTATCGTTTGCGGGCTTAGTTGTCCTTACTGACATCTTCGCTCTCCCCTTTCAGAAGCTTGTCCGCTGTCTGCGCCTTATCGGTGAAGCTGTTATTCTTCCACCAGCTCCAGACTGAAGCAATGGCTGTAAATACGTATGATACGTATATTGTCCACTGCTCAATGTCAATCGCCTCTGTGCGCTTGCCGATGATGACAAGCAGCTGAGATACAAGGGCGATAATCAGAACAACTGTGCGTGTCCATGTGTCTACTGTTACGCCTTTAAGGTTAAGTTTTTTCATTGTTTATCATCCTTTCTGATAAATCATCTATTCTTTTATGTGCTTGCGTTGCAGAGGCTTCGACTTTTGAAAGTCTGCTCTCAAATTTCATATTTTGGTCGTCGTGTTTATCGAGCTTCTTTTTTATGTCATCGGTGTTGCCTTTGATATATCCGATTTCTGACATTATCAATCCTGTCTCACGGCCTGCACTGCTGTCATCATTCTTTTTATTCCTCAGAACGCCGACTACGCCTACAATGCATCCGACCACACCGACAACACATCCGATTATTGCTATTGCTGTTGTCATTGTCTCACCACCCTTAAAACAAGCGCGAGAAGAAATAGCGCCGCACTGAATGTAAGGATCATAATTCCACCCCATAGATTGAAAAGATTTCTTTCAGCTCATCGTCAGCCTGCAACTTTTTTAATTGTCCTTTCGGCATCTGACGGAGAATTTCAGCAACTCTCTGCATATGATTTGCTCTCGTTTTGTAGTCGGTAACCTTTGCTTTTTTTGAATTTAATTCATCACGCTTCATCATCAATCACCTCAAGCAGTTCATTAAGCGCGTCTGTGTCGCTGACTTCCTCTTCTGTCGGCTCTTCGATAACAGGCGGCACCTCACACAACTCCCATTTAAAATCAGTCGTAAGCCGATAGCGAAAACCTTCGGGAGCTTCGGGTCTGTTATTAATCATTTCGATTATCTTGTCATAATCTTCGTCTGATTTTTCTGTTGCGATTATAAAATTATTATTCGTTATCATAATTTATACTCCAGTCTTTTCCGTACTCAAATTCAAACTTTACAACGCGAAGTGTTTGACCTGCTTTAATGAATATGTCCGAAGAACTATTTGCAGGTACTAATTGCAATGTTGAATTATTCTGTCGCCATGCAATACCCGCAATATTACCAGAATTAATATTATGCGCCACAGTTATAACTGCGATTTCGCGATAAAAGTTTTGTGGGGAAATATTAATAATATAGTACACAGCAGCATTACCGTTTTCAGGTGCAGGAGCATAATTGTTAACGAAATTTAAGGCATTACCTCCACCGCTTGACGAGTTTGTCAGCCAATCCTCAGCTTGAACATAGTCTGTCACAGTTGAAGAGATATACGGCGACGGAGGAGCAAGTCCGCTCAATGCGGTTATGATTGCTGAATTAACTGCATTGAGCGGTATGGTCTGTCCCGTTGCGCTGTTAATTGCACTGATAACACTCGCTCTTTCTTCCTGAGCAGTCGGTATCTGTGCAATGGCTGTTGTAGCTTCGGCTGTTGTGCTGTCGGTTGAAATTTCGCTGTCGAAGTGATTGTTTATTGCTGTTATGAGACTGCCTTTGACACCAAGAATTGAGTTTATAACAGTAATGATGTCAGAATTCGTTGAAGCCGAATCGAGACTGAATTCACCGTCCTCAGTAACGGAATCAACTATCCCGCCTGCGAGACCGTTATAATTATTTTTCAAATCTGTTGCAAGTGAGCGCACTCTTTCAGCTATAGGCGTACTATCATAATCTGCTCCGAAGCCGAACTCAGCCTGCGGATGAAGACGTATAAGCGTGTCGTTTATTACCTGCTGCACAGATAAATAAAACTCTGTTGTGTCACCGAGAATCTGAAAATTTCCGTTTATTGTCGCCGCAAGCTGTTCCGCTGTCATGGAGTCGGTAAGCAGCGTCAGCTGTTTTGCATTTTCAATATCGTTAATGCTTTCAGCCGCAGTGTTGAGCAGAGTGATAAATGCCGCTCTGACCGTATCAGCATTTTCAAGCTCGTTTATTTTTGAGATTATCATCTCCGTTGTCGCTGTTTCGGCAAGCTCAGCGTTAAACCGCTCATTAAGTGCCTCGATAAGCTCTGACTTGAATTCCGCCCAGTTTATTACAAGCGGTGCACCTGTGTAGGCACCCTGCTTTACGTCAACATTGCATACCGTTGAAGTTTTGATTATACTGCCCTGCCCGTTTTTCGCATAAACCGCAAAAGAAAACCGCCCTGCGGCGGCAAGCATTTCAGACGGTATTGTGCAGCTGTATATATTGTTATTTTCAGAGAGTTCAACGGAAACGCCCGAATTTACATCTGTTACATAAAAAACAGCAAAATAATTTACGTTTTCAAAATCCCACGTCCTGTCAAATCTCACAGACAATGTATCAACATTAACACTGCCCGAGGAAAGTTTGGGCGGGCAAACAACTATTGCCGTATGATTATGAACAGAACATTTAATTCCGTCAGTCATTTAATCGCCTCCGTTATAATCAATAAAGCTCTCAATCAACATTAAATCAGACGCGGATACGGTTATTTCTTCTGAAAGAGGAATTTTATCCGCATTCACCGAAATTTCAATTTCTGA
This sequence comes from Acutalibacteraceae bacterium, assembly GCA_045641565.1. Classification (GTDB taxonomy): domain Bacteria; phylum Bacillota; class Clostridia; order Oscillospirales; family Acutalibacteraceae; genus CAG-488. Next base: position 16,825 of record JAZUHE010000028.1, read on the forward strand.
AAGCTCTGTTACAGCGTTTTTAAATGCCTCCGCGTTTTCTTCCAAAATAATAAACTCTGTGCGGCTTTCATTAAGCGTTCCGTATCTCTCACCGATTTTATAACGTTCCGTTTCAATGGTGCGCACGTCGCCCGAAATTTCATTCAGAAGTTTTGCGAGTCTGAAGCTCACCTTCACCGGCATTTCTTTTTCGGCCAGCTTTTTCAGTACCGGAAAAGCATTATATAAGTTTCCGTTTGTGACATTTATCATAATTATTGCTCCTTTATACAGTTATTTCACCATCTATATTGACGTATAGCGGCATTTTTGAGCTGTAAACATTTTTATAATTGCCAAAATACAGTTTCCCAAGCAGCCATATATTTGAACCTTCAAGAATCAATGAATTTGTACCTGAGTTCGCAGATATAATCAGCGCGTGATTAACAGCTATTTTTGTTCTGTAATCACTTGTAATCCCGATAGAGCTACTCCAGTCATTATTATGGGTGATTGTAAAAACAGTATTTTGATCAGTTGAATTGTTATACGAAGTGAGACGCAGTATGTTACCCATGCTGTCAGTCGTAAAAAATTCAAGTCTGCTCAGATCAGGGTCTTGAATACTAATGCGGTTTAAATTTTCAATAGAAAAGCTATCATCCGTAACCTGTATATACCAGTTTTTACTATCTGTTTTCCATATAATATTATTTTCCTGAATTTCAATATGATTTCCCGACGCTGTTCCTATCCTCATATTAACTGCAGCGCCCGACTCGTCACCGAAGCTGTCAACAACAAAAAGCGCATTATCGTAATTCGGATTATCAATACTGGGAAGGCCCACAACAATAGCGGGATTATCTCCGTATGCTCTCACATTATTGTTGGTGTTCAAAACAGTATAACCGGCGGAAAGCTCTTCTCCGTCATAAATATACTTTCTTTCCTTATAGAGGCCTGTCTCAGATATGTTCCAGCCGCCGATTGTACCCGACTTTGATATGATAATTCCGTTGCCGTCCAGGTTGAAATTAGGTGTTGTAATTTTCAGCCTGTTTGCCGTGAGATTAATCTGACTTGCGGATGCATTAATCATTGATATTATCTGGTTGTTGTCGGTTTTCTGAACATACAACCCGAGTTCCGCCTTTGTAGCGTATGTATCAGAATCAGGCTCTTTTATCAAAGAACTTTTTGAAATATAGATTTCGCCTGTTTGGTTTCCGCTAAGCTCAAAGGCAAAATTTATTGTAAAATTACTCACAGTGGTTAAACTCTCTGATAAAGTAAAGGAAATTTCGTATTTTTGCCAATTCTGCGATAAAGCAGGATTTTCAATCGATTCATCATAAGTAATATAAGTTCTTGAAGTATTGATCGAAAACATTGAGTTATTACTCGTTAAAATGATAAACGGTTTGTTTATATTGCTTTTAGCGTAAAACGAAAAAGTGTATTTTTTCCCCGCCTCTAACAAATCAATCGAGTTTAGCAAGTTTTCATCAGCACTATCACGAAAAGAAAAGCTGCATTCTTTTGTTTGTGACGAATTGTTTTTAAAAGAATATTTTGCATAACTTTCTGAAGGAGCAGATTCATCCGTCCCTGTTGTTCGACTTGCATATTCCAAATTTCCTCTTGCGAAAAGCGTGGCGTTTTCAAAACAAGAATAACCGTTTGCCAGTAAATTCTGTTCCTGCTGTTCCTGGTACACCTGCAATACGATTTCACGGGCAGTCTGATTAAACTCAGAGCGAAAACCGCCGACATCGGAAACAAGCCCCTGAATTATACCGTCCTGTTTGTTAACTTTCAGAAAAATCTGCTTTATCGCCTTTTCTGATGTTGTCGCCGCCGCATAATCCGTGGATGTAGCAACAGGCATTTCAAGCACTGATTTTTCGGAAATGTTGTCATTTATCATCATATCCGTTCGCATAAATACACTTTGATATGTAACGGTACTGCTGTAATCAATGGCGTTATCTGTATGGGCGTATGTTTCGATTTCAAAAACATCGCCGAAATTGAGATACCCGAGACCGTATGATTCAAGCTCATAGCACTGATACTCTGTGCCTCTCACCTTGTTATATATTCCCTGTGTCCAGTCCTCACGACTGTCATCGCAAAGCTGAGCGTTGCAAAGCTTGACTTCGCAGTTGTGATTTCCTGATGAGGGATAATAAACATTGTCTTCCTGCGGCGTTCTGGCAAGTATTACAGTATCTGCCGCGCCGTAGTGTTCACCGATTGTAAGGCTTTTGAGGTTGCTTGTATCAAGCGTATAAAGCGGTGTTTTCATGCTTCCGCTGCCGTTTGTCACATAGATAATATAAAGCTCATCTGTGTTTTCGCCGTTTGCGTCTGATTTATAGGCGAATGAACAGCCCGCGCACTTTGCAATATCATCAAGCGCGTCCCTGTATGTATAACTTGAACCTGTTTCACTTGAAGCGTTCAAAAACTTTTCGTTCGGGATTTCTTGTGATGCATTTTCAAGCGCGCTGATATTTGCGACGGTAATTCCTATTTCGGTTGTGATATGCAGAAGATACGCCATAAGAGAACAGGGGTATGCCCTGCCGTGTATGGCATACTCTTTGCAGGCTTTATACATGAAGTCATAACATATCAGCTTTGTTGTGTTTGCGTCCTCGTCATATTCGGGAGCTTCCGCAACAATAAAAGAGCCATAGTTAATGCTTTTGCTTTCACCTGCATATGAACACTGAAAAGTAAAGTCAGAAATAACATCATCCTTTGATATGTCGGGCTTACCGTCAAGAATAATATCGAGACAGCGCATTACAGCTGTATATAATGCGCCGTCAAAACGGAGGTTTGCGGAAATAACATCACCGGATGAATAATCATCAGAACCCACGGAAAACGAAACATTTATCTGTTTTCCGTATGATTCAATTATTTCTTTGAAATTCATTTATGACCTCCTGTTATTTGAAATAACGCTTATTGACAGCGTATCAAAAAGCGTGTTTGATTTGTATTTACCGTTTGCAAAAGTGCCGTGAGAATCCCATTTTTTTATTTTATTCACAACGTCGCCGAAATAAAAAGAAGCAGTTTCAAACTGCTCCCTTTCTGTGCAATAAGCTCTCACGGTTGTTGACTGCTGATTAAGCAGACGCGTCATCAAAGCTCTGTCCTCTGCGCGCTGTCTGCCGATTTTCAACTCAATTTTGGGGAAAATTCCGACAAGCGTACCCTTATTGTCGCCCGTCATGCTTCTGCCCGAGCCCTGCGCCCAGAGCTTATAATCGCCGAGAGAAGCGTCAACACACTTTTTAGGGAATGCATACCATGTTGTGCCTGACTTTATCGCAAACGGCTCTTTGCAGGTGCTTATCGTTGAGTCTGTATAGGTTGTGTAACTCATAATACTCCTCCGTTTGTAGCGAATGCGAATCGCTGTTCCTCGGTTCTTACCTTTGCGCTGATTTCTTTACCGTCAAGATAAACTCTGACAATAATATTACCGCTTCTGTCACCGTTGATTTTATCCGCAAGTATATCCATCCACTCGGTGTTGTTTACAAGCGGAAGAACAGCCTCAGGGCCGTTTTCACCGAGATTTGCAAATACACCCGCTCCGGGATTGTTGACTATCGCGCCTTTTGCCAACCTCGGAATACTTACGTATGAAAGATTGAATCCGACAACAGCTCCGCCCCACGGTTTTACAAAATCGGGGATTTTAAAGCTAATTCGGTTTATCTGCTGTACCATCCAGTTGATACCTTTTTCAATATATGAAATTGCCGCATTCATAGCGCCCCTTGCGCCCTGAGCTATAGCATTAAGCTTATTCGTCCACCATTCTTTTGTAAAAACAGGCTTGATATTGGAATTCCAGAAGTTTTTAACCGAAGTCCACGCTGATTCAACCAGGTTGCGAACCCATTCTTTATCAATGGTAACGCTTTTGATTGTTTTTAAGCCTTCTTTGATTAAAGCAATTCCCAGCGGTGTTGTTAACGGGCACAAGCAAAGAATCACGCCGAAAACAACTTCAAATCCGCCTTTAAGAATTCCCTTTATGGTCTCAAAAACATTTGATATTATCGTCATTATACGATCAGGAACTAAATTTTCCTTTTGCATCTTTTCGAGACCTTTTTCAATGAGTTTAATTCCTAATGGCAATCCACCAATCGTAAGAATAAGCGTTGCACCAAGGCCTATCAGGCAATATGATATTAAAAATTCTTTAATATCATTCATGGTATTGGAAATAGCCGTTTTTAAATCACCGGTGTTTATTGCTTCTCCGACAACTTTTGCCGTTATACCTCCTAAAATACAGGCGATTCCGATCGGCAGGCTTACACCGAATGCACATAGAATAATACCTATTACTAACAGTAAATCTCCGCCTATATCAAGAATATTTTTAATCAGCTTTTTGCTCTGCGCAGTAATTTTATCGCTGTTACCTATTGCTTGTGCAGCTAGATAAACTCCCGCTAATATACAAGCTATACCCATCGCAATCTGGCCACAGGCCAAAAGAATCAAGCCTACTGCTATCATCGCAACCGCCGCGACAGTTTCAAGTTCGTATAAGTGCGCTTTTATTGTCTCGCATATTTCCGCAAACTTTCCGTCACTTACGTCAGGCAGGTTAAGTGTAGCCGCTGCAGCCTCAATAGCCGAAGTATCAACTTCGTTTGCTGAAGTACTGTTAAACACATTCATTTCATCAAAGCTTGCAAGCTGTGCCTGCGCCTCTTTTGCGGCTTTTCCGGCTTTTTTCGTCGCTTCTGCCTGTTTATTCAGTGCCTTTGCGTTATAATTTGCGACTAAATCAACGCCTGTAATCGTTTTAATGAATAAATTCAGATATGCCATAGCATACTGCAGGTAATATACAATTCTTTCAACAACAGGTTCAATCGCACTTGCAAAAACGCCTTTCATTGCCGTAACGGTATTGTTGAGCTGTTCATTATCGGCGAGCACCTGGCGTATTGCATTTTTCACCGCAAAGAACGCAGAACGGGCACCGAAAATAGCAAGAGTATATTTTGCAATCTGCTTTATACCTGCTTTAAGGGAATCTGTGACCTGTGAAGCGGATTTTCGGGCTGAGCCGAACGAATCACTTGACGTACTTTTAAACTTCCTTGTGGAGCTTGTGAGAGCGTCCATTTGAGCTCGTAACTTCTGATATTCCTTGTTTGTTTTTAAGGCGTCACCTGCATTTATTCCTTTCTCGGCTGCCAGCCTTGCCGTTTGAGCTTCGATTTCCTGCATTCTTGCCTTAACTCTTGTAATAGCGGCTTCATACTCTTCCGCACTTTTTATTTTCGAAACAAAATCCTGCGCGGCCATCTGATTTGAAACACCAGTATTAATCGCTTTAACATCCGTCTGTTCCTGCTTCTTTGCAGCATCAATTTCTTTCTGACGCTGTTTTTCTGCAGTAATCTCCGTCTGTTTCTGTCTGTAAGTATCTGCGGCCTGCGTAAGTAACGTTTGCTCTTCAATAAGCTGTTTTGTCTGGCTTTCTTCAAAATCAAGCAGGTTTTGAGCCTGGCTGTCTGTAGCCGCCTGCGGGAGCATTTTATCTGTGTCTGCCTGAATCTCTTCTATTTTCTTTCGAATCTCTTCAAGCCTTTTTTCGGTTTTTAACAGCTCCTTGTCGCTCGTCACCTCATAGGGATTTGTTTTCATCCCGAGCTCTGACGCTGTGCCTTGAATGTGCTTTTTTGTATCATCACACATTTTCTCAAGGCTCATTAAATCGGCTTCTGCTTCTTTTGTGCCGATTGTTGTATCAATTCTGATAGAACCATCTGCCATCAGCTCACCCCCTCTGTTTCAAAAAGTCTTTCAAAATCATCTATTGCTTTCTGTTCTTCCGCAGTAATTGTTTCGGGAAGCTTTAACGCATCCTTTACCCTCGCCATTTTTGTACGTTCCCTGGCATCTGAAATCTCTGATAAATCATAACTTCGGATTTTACGCACTCTCGAAAGAATGCATTCTTCGCTGAGGCCCTGCAGCAAATCCATAAACTGCCAGTAATGAAGATTGGCAGTATTAAGGTCAATCTTATAATCGCTCATAAATGACGCCGCTATAAAACCCTCGTCATAATTGATGTCCATATCTTTTGGCTCCTCGTCAGCGTCTGCCTCGTTAACTGCTTCTTTCCCGCACTGCAGAAATTTGACAGCCTTCGCAAGAAACAAGTCAAGGTTTTCTGTCGGAACAAATCCAAAAAGCTTATAAATAATCGCAAGCGGGCGCTCATAGTCGCTTATAGAAGGATCATCACTTATTCTGAAGCACTCCTTCGCGGTTTCAACGTCTGTGTTGAGTTTGTAGCGCTGACCGTTCACCTCTGCGTATTCTGGATAAAGCATTAAATCACCTTATCTTTGATTGCATTGTATTTGTCTTCAATACGTTTCTGAATTGATTCGCCCGAGATCTTCATTTTATCAAGATGAGACAGCCCATCTTTATCTTTGCGGCTCAGCTCATCAAACAGGTCGTTGAACATTTCAAGATAGTTATCATCACCGAAAATCTTCTGACATCCGCCCTCACCGAGGAATTTATCCATAGCTTTGCGCATATCCTGGAATGCCTTTTTCCTGGCTTCCATAATTTCTTTCTCGTTATGAGTAATCGCGCTGTTTTTCGGCTTATAATCTTTCTGTTTCTGAATTACGGTAATTCTGCCTTTTAACCATTTCTGAACTCTGTCAATTTCTTCATAGGCTTCGTTCAAAAGAATAGGCAGAGAAACATCGCCCATAGCAAAGCAGATTGTATCGCCGTTATCATTTACTTCAATTTCGTATATATCTTTACGCTGAATCCTTAATTTTTCCATGCGTTATACTCCTTGTAAAAAAACAGAGCGACAAAAACGCCGCTCTGCTGTAATTCATTCTGTTTCTAATTAACTTTCGCCGCCTGAACCGCTGCCAGAGCCGCCTGAACCGCTGCCAGAGCCGCCTGAGCTTGAAACAGTAAGCGCTCCGCCGGAAATTGATACAGAAACATCTGTGGGTGTTCCGTTAAGAGCAACCTTGTATTTAATTTTTGCAATTTCGCCGCCTTTAATATCAAGGTCGGTGATAATGATTGTGGCGCCGAATTTCTGCGCTGTGCCTGTTGCGCTGCTGCCTGAGGTGGTCAGGTTGTAAATGTTAACGAGAATAGCTTCTGTCTCACATTCAGAACCAACTTTAAGACCGTTGCGAATGTCATCGACAAAATCAAAAATAGGCTCGCCTTTTATTGCAACCTGCTCTGTGTCAGAGCTTATTTCATAGCCGTCAACCGTTGTTGTCGCATTGTCTTCATCTATGTACGTCTCAGACGTGCTTTTTGCGCCGTACGCAATGGGGAAAGATGAAATGCCCTTGCCGAATCTTGACCATGTGGCCGTTGAGCTGGGTGTTGTGTTAAGAAAAGCCGCAATTTTGCTGCTCTTAATCTTTTCCATATAATTCACTCCTTATAATAAGTTAAGCGGCATTGTATCTGATATCGCGCTTCCGTAAGGTTTTCGGCAATACCGAACAGATAACCGCTTGAAAGTGCCTCAATTTTTACAGGTGTTAAGCCTGTATCGAGAACGGGAAGATTTTCGTTTTCTGTGCATTCTTCAAGCCAGTCGGTAAAATCTTCATAAAATCCGCTGTTGTCAATATTGTTTCTTATTTCATCACTGTAAATAAAACGCGACGCAAAGACAAAAGTAAACTGCCGTTTGCTTGAGCCGTCAAGATATCTTTCAAGAATAATCGGCGACGGTTCCTCCTCAATAGAGAATGATCCCGGTGTATCGGAAAGATAATTAATCATTACGCTTGAAAGATTGTCAAGGTAAGGGCAGGTTTCAATAAAATCCCTTACGCTTTCGATTATTGTCATTTTCCCTGCCCCCTTGCAAAGCTTTCTGTTGATTTGATAATTGTATCCCTGTTATCGTTCCAACACCTCTGTACCCATTTAGGGCCTCTGAGTGGTGCGCCGTTATAAGTCATATTCCTGTCAGATAATACCTTCTGTACTCCCGGTCTGCTCCAGAATCCGTATGTATGACTGAAAAAAGCACCCTTTCCTGTTTGCGGGTCAACCATCAACCTGCCGTACCAGTGATACCGGGCATAAGGCGTATGATATTCAATAGCAGTCTTATCCGCTGACATTCGCGCTGAGGCTTTGAGAGCACCGTCTTTGAACGGTGTATACGGGTCAGATATTCTCATTATTTCATTTGTAAAAAACGCCTGTACCCTGCCACCCTCGCCTAAGCCATGCTTTTTTAAAATTTCCTCGGCGGAGGAAACGTCAACTTTAACAGTAAACATATCATTTTCCCGTTATCTGAATGTTGTCAACATCTGAACCGCAGATATTTTCTGCAACAGACAGTACGGTAATGACCTCCTTGCCGATTAAATCCTTATAAGACGTTATAGCAGGACACGCACCTTTTACTATCCTGTCGCCCCCGCATACGCTCCATTCGGAGCCATAAGAAGCCGCCATCTCGGGAGAAGATATAACCGTAACGTTTCGGTTTTTCTCCGCTCCTTTCCCACTTTCGCCATATTCAGCCGCACCGTACCAGTAAAAACCGCTGAGCACGGTGCGCGAATAAACATCTGTTGAATTTACAATGCTATGATGAATAATTGTAATTGTATGAGGAAACATGCAATCACTCCTTACATTGCCGAATACATAAGACCCGTGCCGTAAAGAAAAGTCAATACTTTTTTACGCTTTTCAGCTTCATATTCAGACTGTGTCAATACTCTGTAAGACACAGAATGATTCCCTACAGATTCGCTCTGCTTCTGGGATGATGATTTCACAGACTGAAAAATGCACTCGGCAGCGGCACATACCGCCATGTTATATTTACGCCTTACGGGCTCATATTTGAGGTTTTCGCGATTGACACATAAATTGTCAACGTATGCTTTAGCCTCGTGAATTACGCCGCTGAAAGCAACAATATCGGGTATTGCCGTTCCCTCGTATTCATCAATGTAAAAATCATACATCGGCTGTTACCTCATTATGCGCCTACGCCTTCACCGCCGTTGCCGCCGTTTTCGGGGCTGCCTTCAGGATCGTTGTCGTCATCATCATCGTCATCGGGCTCCTCTGCGTTTACGCTTACATAAACGCCTGCAAGTTTGTTGGCATAAACATCAGCTATAGAAACAAGGCGATAGCCGTACTTCCATGCGTCAGCCTTCAGATTCATTTCAGGTGTAATAATCTTGGGTTTTACGAGCTTGTTAAACTGAATAAGAGCCGAAGGATGAACAATCATGAAGTTAAGAGGATTTGCGTCATCGGGAACGGAAAATCCACCGCTTTCCTGTCCGTCTGTTGTGCCGTCGTTCTGGGTAATGGAATCGTTAAATCTGTTTGCAGGCATCTTAATAATTGCCGCAAACGAAGCGATAAGCTCTCTTGATTTTGTTGTATCCATATCCTGAATCTTGCCGATGATGGAAGGTGTTGCGAGAAGGATTCTGCCCTCATAAGGCACTTCATCATTATCCATAGCGTCATTGGCTTTTCTGATAGCCTCAATAGCCTTTGCGCCTGTGGTGATAGCAGTGTTATAATCTTTGGTTACGCCTTCCTTGGTCGCATACTTATAAATTCTGAATGCGTCAAGCTCGGGTACAACCTTTGTGCGGATAAACTCGCCCGCGAGATAGCCAAATGTAACGCCGCCTGTTTCAATGTTGTCGAGTTCGTCAACCTGGAACATTCTGCCGCGGTCGAAATTACATTTTACTGTCTGCCAATCAAGCTCTACGTCGCCGTCAACATAGCCGCTGTTGCGTGAATAATCGCCGAGGCCGTCCATATCAAGCATAGGGATAATCATTTCGTCGGCGTTATAGCCCTCTCTCATAAGCTGAGCGGAGCCGTCAAGAATGCTTGTAAGTGATGCCTGCTTATAGCAGAGGTCAAGCATAGGTACATATCTTTTTGCAAGTTCAATACTGTTTGACATTTTGTTTTACTCCTTTTAATTATTATTTGTCTTTGATTCCGAAAGCCGCACGAAGAGCCGCGTCATCATCTCCGCCTTCGTCGCCGTGCTCATAGCCGCCTTTTTTGCGTTTGCTGCTGTCTTCTTCAAAAAGATAGCTTTTTGATTCTTTAAGCGGATCGAGCTGGTCTGAAAGGCCGATTACGTTATTGCCGTCAATGGAAATCTTATCCATGTCAAGATGAGGCATTATATCGTTGACGTCCTTCGGATGATATTTTGATGAAATCGCAGCTACAACAGCCGAACGCTTTTCGGATTTCTGATGTTCCGCTTTAAGGTTTGCAATTTCGGTGTCATGCGCTGTCTTCATCTGTTCGATTGTGTCTTTAAGCGCCTGATTATCGCCCGCCTGCGCTTTCAGCGTGTCATAATCAGCTGCCTTGTTTGCAAGTGCATTTGTCGCATTTGCAAGGTCTGTTTTAAGACCTTCGTACTTTGCCTTGCTGACATATTCACCCTTTGATAAGTCAACAAGCTTGATTTCGGAATCTTTTGTTTCTTCCTCCAGTTTTGCGTAAGTTTCATCACTTACAACACCTTTAAAGATTTCAAGATTTTCCATAAAAAATACTCCTTTGTTTTTATATCCGGTGTCTCCGGCAGTATTCAGCGCATATATCCCGCGCTGTCGGGAATTGCGGAAGATTATATCCCGTTCCGCAGGGGAAATATGAAAAAAGACGCCGTAAGGCGCCTTGAATCATTTTGTTATCTGTTCCGTTACAAGCTCGCGGCTGTAATCACGTCTCAGATTGTTTTCAGAACAGAAATTGTCGATTTTTTTACTGAGTTCGTTTATTTTTTTATTTAATGCGGCTGATGTCTCTTTATCGCCTATAGCCTTTGCCGCCGCATGCTGTTTTTTCAGTTTGCGTATCTGCCTTTCAAAAGCTCTCTGACGTTGCGACAACTCATAAGCTTTTCTGTTTTCTTTTTCGCTGAATCTTAAAGGATTCGGAACACTGATACCCGGAAAGAAAACAAACATTCTGTGCCGACAGTTAACGCCGCCGAGGCCCTGAATATCATCAGGATATCCCGTACTTGCTTTAAGGTTAGGATATTTGTCACTGCCGTGAATCTTATAAACTTTACCCTGCCACTTTGCATGATTGGCTATGGGATTTGTCGGATGTACTCTCGCTCCGAGGTGAGAAGACACTTCAACATATTCGGCTCCCAGTTCATCAATAACTCTGTCCGTTGATTTGTTTGCCAGTTTGTGAACGGCCGTCAATGTATCGCGCCTCACCGTTCCTTCAAGAGAATATTTAACAATTTTACCGTTTCTGCGATAGGTCGCTCCTGTTATACCGTTCTGCGCCATTCGCTGAATTCCGCATTTGATTGATGTGTTATAGTCATATACGCCCGTTGCCACTTCAATATAAGTGCGATTTATTACGTCCATATACGCCTGCTTCACACTTTCAAGTGCTTTTGTCTGAATCAGTCTGTATGTCTTGCCAAGCGTTTTATATGTATCTGCAATAAGCTGTTCGAACACAGAACCGTCTTTTATCATCAACGGGTCAACTGATATTGCCCCTTGTGAAAACGCGTCAGAGAGCGTCTGAAAGTCTATATTTGCAAATGCTGAATTTTTAAGCATTTTCTTTATTTCAGCTTCGCTTTTTTTTGAATGCTTTGCAATGATTTTTACTGTTTCATTGTTCAGTGCTCCGAGCTCGTCAAGCTTTTTCAGCTGCCATTCAAGGGAGCCGCCGACAGTATCATATAAATCAAACCGCTTTGCAATTTCAATTATGAGCTCATATTCAATCTGACTGTAAATGTTTATAATCGGTTGAACAAGAGCGTCTATTTTTTCGTCGGTAAGCATTTATTATGCTCCTTCCGGCTCTTCTTCTATCTTCGGTGCTCTTTGCAGAAGCTTTTTATAATAATCTGTAGCCTGTGTTTCATCCATTTTGTAAACTCTCATATAATATTCAATGGCGTCTATAAGTCCTGTCTGATATTCAAGCATTGCCTGGCGTTTGATTTCGCCTGTATCTTCAATGATACTGTCATCAAAATTAACCGTTACCGTTGCGTTAAGGTCAATCATGCTGTCCTGATTATAAAGAGCCTCAAAATTCAGAAGGCTTTTTGCCATAGTGCATACCGCATCGCGCAGAATTGCTTCATGCTTTTTAAGAGAGCGGAACATATCGCTGTTTTCACTGATAATCTGAGTCGCTGTTGACACATTGCCGTTGTCCCATTTATAACCGTTTGCGCCGAACCCGCAGCACTCAGACAACAGATTAAGCTTCGTCTGCATTGCCGAATTATATTCACTAACTCTCAGCGTCATATTACTTTCAATAATAGGCGGTGCAGCGTCATTTTCAGCACCCGGAATAAGATAAAAAACTTCATCATTCGGGTCATATACTTTGACGGTTTTACCTTCTTTATCAATGTGCATATTCGTAACACTGTCATGTGCAAATATTCTTTTCTTGCCGAGGATAAACTCTTTTACATAGCCGTCAAAAACTATATCAACAGCTTCAAGAACATCGGTTGCACCTGAAAAAACGCTTGTCCCGTACGGTGAATCGAATTTATCTTTATTTGCTATATTCGGCCTTATCTGCTGGAATGTCGGAACATCTGAATTTGTCGGGATATAAGTTTCAAGCTCAATTTCCTCATAGAATGATTCCGGTACCTCGCTGAGACTGTTTTCGCCTTTTTCAAGAAGATAGTTTTCTATTCCGTAAAATCCGTTTTCATCTTTCAGGTGTGTTTCAAGGTATACATATTTCTTACCTTTAATCGTCTTTTCAGACGCGAACGCCGCCTCAGTAAGCTTGCCTGAATCAAATGATATAGGATACATCATATCCTGCAGAACATATTTCTGATTGACCTTTTCGCCGTCCCAGTACTGAATAAAAAAGCCGCCGCCCTTTGCGAATGCAGATTCAATCAGATTGTTTCCTCTTACATAGAAATTAACCTGTTCAATCAGCCTGTTAAGAACCAGCTGTGTATATTCATCAGAAACAGTTATATCAACTTTTTCATTAAGTAAAAGATTTGCCCAGTCCTGACATACGCGGGAGGCCATATTAAGCGTTCTGCGCTTCAGATTGTGCTTTTTCTTTCCGCCGTAAACTGTGTACGTGTGAAAGCCGTCAACGTGTCCTCTATACCAGGAATCCCATATTTTCAGTTTTGAATCAATATCTTCCTTGATTACACTTAAGCCTTTACTTCGTAAAAACTCAACTACCTGTATATCCATTTTCTGCCTCTTTTCAAGTTAAGTCTATCATTGTCTTCATATACGGCTCCTGTGAATACTCCGAGCTGTCAAGATTATCAATGTTTGTAGTCCCGTCATCGAGCCTTACATCTTCCTTGTCTTCCTGCCATACCGCGTCGGTGTATGCCTGTATCGTCTCTGTGCAGTCAGACAAAATAAAAAAGCGACGCTGTGCAAACATCGTCACTCCGAATCTTATACGGTCTATTATTTCACCCTTGCGGGCATTTTTTATTTCTATCGGTATTTTCTCATTGATTACCGCTTTTTTCAGTCCCCTGATAAGCACCTGTTCCGCACTGTCACAGTATGCCGCATGAACGGGATATTCGGCGCGGCATTCCTTTACGAAATCACAGAACATCTTTTCAAGCTGTGTCGGCGTTATCTCCTGCTTTATACGTCTTTCTTTAAGCGTTATGCACTCTTTAAAGCCTTTTGTATATCCTGTAAGAGTAAAAGCCGTACTTGATTTATTTCCGCCGAAATCGACGCCTATGGTACATATAAAGATATTATTTTTAAGCGGATGATTGTTATACCATTCCTTGGAGTCGATTATATTATCATCAGTAAACGATATATATATTTTCCCTTCCGCCGTTACCCATAAGCCCAGTATGTTACGGTCATAAAATACGCCCGAGAACATATTTTTGTATCTTTGCTTCACTTTTTCTGAAAGCGTCAGATTGTCGTCCATAGTGAAGTGAAGATATAACAGACGCTTCTTTTCAAGATTGCCGTCATCTATATACTGCTTCTTGAAATAGTGCGTCGGCCCTTTGGGATTGCAGTTATACCAGAGCTTGGAACCTTCAACAGAACATCGTGCTTCTGCCTGTGAAACAAAGCTTTGCGGCATCAGTGCGACTTCATCAAAGAGGACGCCTGCAAGCGTCATGCCCTGTATAAGGTCCTGCGAGCTTTCATCCTTGCCGCCGAATGTATAAAAATAATTAACCTTTGCGCCCTTTGAAACAATTATAAGATTTTCTGTGCGCTTTTCCTCGACGTCATAATCAAGGCTGCATAACTGCTGTTTCAGTACGTTGATAACGTTACGGCGTAATGAACCAATAGTTTTGCCGCATAAAGCGAAACTGTGTTCGCTAAAATTGTGCATCGCCCATTTCACAAAAGAAATAGACATCGCAACAGTTTTTCCGGAACGCACCGCACCGTCAGCAATAATACCGTCATAATCCTTGACGGGCGAAGTATCACACCACCACGTCAGTATTTTCAGCTGCTTTGTGCTGAATGGCTTCCACTTAAACGGTATCGGCTTTGTCTGTTTCTTCATTCCATACCTCCGCCGCCTTTGCATTAAGCGCAGCCATAAAGCTGTCATCGCCGCTGCTCTCCGCTGTCTTTGTCTCCTGTGTAGGCTGTTCTTTATTCGCAACAAGATTCATCAGTGCGTTAAAAGACTGTAAATCACCCTTTGACGCTTTTTCAATTTGCTTTAATATAAGGCGTTCCTCAACCGTCACATTTTTATTGCTTATAGTATCAAGCGACGTCAGCTTATCAAGCTTGCCCTCATGAATTGACAGGGAAAGAAGCATTTCAACCGTATCATGCAGATATTTTTTTCTGCGCCGGCTCTGGCCTGACGCGACACCTGCTTTTCGGGCGTTTTCTCGGCGTTCGCTCGGAGTTCGTTCCGAATTTGGTATTAAATTCTGTTCATTTGCCACAGTATCACATCACTTACGCTTTAACAAAAGCATAAGAATAGCCGTATTTCTTTTGGTTTGCTTTCAACCATTTGTCAACCGCATCATCATAGCTTTTGCCCTTCGGTCTTGCATTCTTTACGGCTTTAATGAATTTTTCAGGTCTAAAACCTTTTGACTTTTTAAATATATAATCGCCGCGAATGCCGCTTGCTACAATTCCCTTTGCGGCGGTCATAGACGTGGAAATTAAATCGTTATCAGAAAACGCACCGCCTGAGGGATGATTATGATAAACCATTTCGCCTTTTTTGCCCCATATTCCGACACTTGTTGCATCGCCGTGTACATACTGTGTGACAAAACCTCTTTCGTCAACGGTTACACCGCTTTCATATTCATCATTTACGTGCGCGGTTCTGAAGCTTTGAAGCGTTTTATCAGGGTTTTCAACTCTGATATTAAACCTTGAAGGAAAATCATTACCACCGATGCTGCCACCGCCACCGCCGCCGCTTGCATGGTCGAACTTAAATGTTTTCTCACCACCACTGCTTGCACCTCTGCCACCGTCAAGAGAAAATGTTATTTTTTCCATTCCTTCAATCAGTTGCCTTACAGTCTTACCGTCCGATAAGATAATATCAAGCAGGTCATCAATCTTCTTACCGATTGCAAGCACTTTATTGTGCGTATAATCGTATAACTGCAACGGTCTTTTCAGAAGCATAACGTCTTTGGTAAGCCATACACCGTTATACTGTTTTATTTCGTGCTTAAATAAATCTATTCTCATATTTTCAGCTCCTATAACAAAAAACGCTTATCCCGCCGTTAAGCAAGATAAACGTTTACAGTATTTAATTATAACAGGTGGACGGATTTCAACCGTCATTACATATTGTTCCAAAGCAACTATGATACAGCGGCTATCAAGCAAAAGCACAATAAACATATATCATAATTTAAGATTTTATCTTCACTTTGGTATGCGTTTTCACTCTTAAACTACTCCCTGTTATTTTTTATTGTACCATATACGCATTATCCTGTCAATCATCTTCTGCTCATCGGTTGTCGGTCTTTTTGTGCCGTTTTCCTTATGCCAGTAACCATAATGCGTATGCGGTATAACATATTCACCGTCTATCTTTTCAGGTGTTCCGAAAAGGTCGATTTGTTTATATCTTTTGTTGTTTTCGTCATAAAAAGTAATATTTTTCGGTTTGTTTTCATTATTGACCGTAACGTATATGCGTCCCTTTGTCATCGTTTCCATTGGTGTTTTTGATGACGTTGTATCATTGTATTTTACAAATTTGATATTTCCGACTTCAAATAAACTTGTAAACTCTGTGCCGTATTTTATTGCATTTCCGTTTTTATCATAACGAATCCCGCTTGAAGCACCTCTGCCGCCCATTATTCAACGTCCTTTTCCTTCGATACTCTCATTCTGTCGGTAACGTGATTATTATAATAAACAACCTTTATTCCTTTGTAATCGTATTCAACCTCGCCGCCGTATACAAGAATCGCAGACGGCTCAATTCTCTTTATCATCTCATCCATACCGGCTTTCCAGATGACGAAAGAATTTTCTTCACGCTTAACGCCGATTGTGCTGACAGCAACAACTGAATTTTTCTCAATGCCATCAAAGCAGAACGCGAATGTTTCGGGCTCTGCCCATGATACAGTCGGAATGACGATAATACCTGCGTCCTGCATTATCTGACCGATAAGGCGGCTTCTGTATATATTCCATATCTTCATTGACATCGGCATGTCAAGATAAAGGGAAAAGTCGGGAGACAAAAAACAATCATATTCTGCGATTTTCTCTATATATTCCGTCGGGGAATTCCAGAGGCGTTCAAACTGATAATCATCAATAAAGCAATGTATCCCCTTACTTCTGTCGCCGCTGTTAAGAACATAATTAAAACCTATAAGGTCATCGGGAATATAATTTTCTTTGCGGATGACAGGCATCTGATAAAATCCCGCTGTTCTTTCGATATCAACATACTCCAGATTGTATTTCTTATATGTCATATTCCTGTGAGATTCGGTATCTTCGGGCCCTTCTTCGTCGTCCTCATTATATGAATCAAGCTCAAAATCAAAATCGCCCATATCGATATCATAAATACCGTCAAGCTCAAGGCCGAGCAAATCAAAATCCCACTCAGCTTTTTCCGAAACTTTATTATCAGCCAGGCGGAAAGCTTTTATCTGTTCGTCCGTCAGGTCATCGGCAACAATACACGGTACCGTCTTCATGTGTAGCTTTTTCGCCGCCTTGTACCAGGTATGACCGCAGACAATAACATTACCCTTGTCGATGACTATCGGCACTTTAAATCCGAATTCGCGAATTGAGTTTGCAACACACTCAACAGCATCGTCATTTTTTCTCGGGTTGTTTTCATACGGTACAAGCTCTGATATGCTTAATTCTTTAATTTCCATAAATCACCTAAAATAAGAGCCGCACAGAATATCTGCACGGCTTATTGTGTCATCATAGCAATTTTACTATACTTTTTCGTGCACTGCAGGTACTTTTTAAAAATAATCCAGTTTTTTTGCAAGAAAATATAAAAACATATTGCGGTAATTATAAAATGTCTTCTCGCTTATTTCATCAATTCCCGAATAACCGAACGGATATTTTCTGTAATATTTGCAGGAGTTAAGTATTGTCTTTCTGATTTTTTCCGCCGAATGGTATTTGTTCAAAGGCAAAGAGCTCAGCGCTTCGTCAATCGCCTTGTTTGCAAGGTAATTAAAATCAGATTCATGATACTTTGCGAGGGCTGCCGCCTGCCGCTCCACCGGTGATGACGTGCTACCCTTGCCCGACGGAGTAAATACGCGCTGTTCTTCTCCGCCAACTATATATGTTTCATATCTTCCGCCGTTAGCAGAACATATTTCATCTTCACGGCGTCTTATTTCCTCCTGCCGCCTGTTGTAGCCTTTGACAATGCCGAGCATCGTTTTTCTGACGTCATCAGGCAGCTTGTATTTATTCTGCAATAGCTATCGCCTCCTGTGTTTACCCACGTTATACAGCCAGTTGTTCATTTGATTTTCCTGATTGTTCTTTTCGCGTAACAGCTCTATTTCTTTATGAAAAACCGCATATTTCTCGCATTCCGCATGACACCGCACATTGCGTTCCGTGCAATGTCTGCATGGATTCAGTATTGTCATTCATACATCACCATATCCGTTTCAAGCTTGGTGATGTATGAATAAATCATGATTAAGAAAAGAATCATATTATCCTCCCAAAAGCACGCAGATGTTGAGAACGGCGGCAGAGAGCCAATAGATTCCCATTCTCGGCTCTTTCTTCCAGAGGTAGACAACAGCGGCGCCGATATCGAGGATTATTAATATTACCGGGAATATATGTTCAGATTTC
>JAZUHE010000029.1:0-9982 GCA_045641565.1 Acutalibacteraceae bacterium
ATAAAGACTGATATCCCAATTAAAGGGACTGTCGCATTCGCGAAAAGTAAAATAAAAATAAAGTAATAAAAAGATGGTTCTGAATTGGTAGATTACCGTTCAAAACCATCTTTTTGATTTAAATTAAAAATTTGATAGATAATAGTTTGCTTTTCTAAGCGTTTTCTTCTTTTTTCTTATGGAAAAGAATTTTGTCAACAGGAAAATAAAGTACGAACTGAATCGTGGCGCAGACAGCCGTTGCTATTGTAAGCGAAAGTCCGCTGCCGAGTCCAAACTTTTCGACGCACATTGTGAAGATTACGGGATTGAGCCACGCTGAGAAGCAGATGAGCGCAACCGTAAATATAATGTAAATCGGGAGCGTTACCGCAACATTTGCGCTGGAATTGAATGTTTTTTCTCTGTTGATGAAGAAAGAAACAATCTGTGCAAGAATGTTTGAAGCGTTGCTTGCGATAAACAGGGCAAGTCCGCATCTTGCGCCCTCAATAACAGGATAATCAAAAACGAACCAGTGGAAAGGTGTTGTGCTGAGTTCTTTGATTGCGGGAATATTATAGAGAATCGCGAGTGTGCTTACCTGAACAATACAGGCGCCGAGACTGACAACTATAAACTTTATAAACTGCCAGAAGGTTTCCATGCCCTTACCCTTCTCGGCGGCTTTTTTATCTATTTCTTTTAATGCCATGCTTATGCCTCCTCAAATAAATACTTTATAAATGCGAATAATCCGCCGCTTGTTTCGATTCTGTCATCTGCCGTGACAGGTGCAAGAGTGTTTTCGTCCATTCCCGCTTTTAAGAACTGCGGGAAATCCGCATTGTCAGATACAGTCGGCTGACCGTCGAACTCTATCATCCACTGAACAAGGTCGGCGTAATCAGAGCCGTAGTTGCATCCGACGTGACCCATATTCTTTATAAACCATGTGGAATCGGGGAAGAGACAGGTCGAAGCGTCAATCTTGCCGTCCGCCGAAACGTGATTATGTCCGCCGCATTCTTTTGCCTGTGTATAATCCGCCGGCAGGAACTCACCCGCGTCGGCAATCACAGCGCCGTTGCTTGTGGATATAGTCTCAATAAGATAGTCACCCTCGATGCAGGCCTTGGGAGTAGCAGGGATAGAACCTCTGCCCCAGTGAGAGCAGATGCATATCGCAGTACCGTCCTCAGCCGCGGCCTTAAGGATATCGTCATTCACGCTGCCGACTTTTTCGTGGTATCTGTCAAGCTTCTCAAGAAGAACCGCTGAGGTTTCATCTGTAGTCATAAAAGCTCTCGCGTCATCATAATATTCACTTCTTACAAACGCCCACATACCAGGCAGTGAGCCGAATACATCTCTGAGCGCGCCGTAAAGAGTCTCGTTGCTGATGTCTTTTGCGAATCCGTCAAGGAATCTGAATACAGGGCTGAGGAAGCACGAACGGCCGAGGAATGAGCAGAAGAAATCAAATACCGTGTCAGCCTTTTCACTGCCGAGATTAAAGAAATTCGAAAGATATTTGAAAACGTCCTTCTGGCTGAGCTGGATGTTGCCTGTGAAAAGCTCGCTTACAAAAACGAGTCCCTTATGGGCCGACGACATGAAAATAACCTTGTCAACATCGTCGTGGCCGTATTCCTCAAGATAAGCAAGAGTCTGAACTCCGCCCATGCTGCAGGGAATGAGCGTAACCTTATCGCTGCCCGCTTTCTCTTTTGCGCGCTGAACCATTGCATCAAGGTCCTTTGCGTTGGCAATGGGGTCAAGACGCCAGTCATAATTATAAAAATAAGTATTTTCAGCGCCGACAACCTTTGCGGCAGTACCCGCTATTGCGACCTCGGGTACATCATCAGAGTAGTCAAACTCATAATTATCTATGGAAAGAGGATAATATATTGAGCCAACGTTTTTATATTTTGAGTCGCCGTCGCCGTTGCACATGAAGCCGTCAAATATGCTCTCAAGAATATTCGCCGCCATCTGTGATGTGCAGTCAAGGTCACCGGTGATAATAGTTTTCGCTATTCCCGTAAGAGCCTGAATAACAATATACTCAACATCAACTGTGGGAGGGAAAACGCTGATTTCATTCTCAGTGCCTGCGTCCATATAGTATCCGCGGCTGCCGACGCCGCCGACTACTATAACAGGGGTAACGGTTTTATCCTCAGCGGCAAAGCCTGTAACGCAAACGCTGAGCATTAAAACAACCGCTAAAATAACAGAGATAATCTTTTTCATATTAATCACTCCTTATATCATTGCGGTGAATACTTTCCAGAAGCATTCAAACCATTCAGAAAATACGGCGATAAATGATTTCGGCTGCCTTTCTGTCTTATCAAGAGTAACCGTATCAATTATTTCGTCACTGTCTGTTCTGTGAGTGTTGATTGTAAGTCCGCCGTCCTTGAACTCAAGAGCGGTATAGGTAGGAATCGGCTCCTCAAAAGCGTATCTGATAACGTCAAGATTTTTATAAGCCGAGTGTATGTTGCTGCCCGAAGCTGATGACGCCTGCATATAAACAGTGCCGCCCTCGCTCACCTCGCCCGCGTAAACAGGATATGTGCAGGAATACATATGGTCATGTCCGCTCAGAGCGAGGTCAATATCATACGCGTCAAAAAGAGGAGCAAACACACTGCGGTCAAAAGCGAATTCATCCTGCTCATAATATGCCGAATATGATGAGTGATGAAGAACAGCTATTCTCCACTTTGCGTCGGGATATGCCTTTGTCGCCGCTTTAAGAAGAGCTGACTGGTCGGGGGCGAACATATCGTTTGAATTGATTACTATAAAGAGAGCATCTCCGTAGCAGAAATAATAGCCGAAGCCCGCGGGAGAAGCGAGTGTCTCTTTCACCTGATTGGGATTGTTTGAATAATAGGAATACGCCGGGAAATAGAAATCGTGATTGCCCACAGCGTTTACAAGAGGATAGCTGCGAAGCTGCTCAGGTGAAAGGAAAGCCTTATACTGCTTAAGGCTGAAGCCCTGCTCGGTCTGGTCGCCCGAAGAAATGATAAACGCCGTGTCGGGATATCTCTCAGTTGCCATTCTTACAGTTCTCTGCCAGCCGCAGGTATCATTGATAAGAACGTCAAGGTCTTTGGCGTCGCCCGACCTGCCTATCTGAGCGTCAGAGGTGAAAATAGCCGTGTATTCGTCACCGTTCTGAGGGACAAAGCTCGCGGGCTCGCTCCATTCGCCCTTTTCTGTATATGAATACCAGTATGTTTTGCCTGTTTCAAGATTCTCCGCAACAGCTTTATTGGAAAGCTTAAAGAAAAGATTCAGCTTTGATGTAACCTTAAGCTCTGTCGCGGAAGCCATATCACTGCTCTCTGAGATTTTAATTTTCTGCGCTCCGTCAAAAACTCCCGAGAGCCAGCTGAAGCCCATTGAGCCGGGTTCGCTGCCTACAGAGAGTGTGATAACGGTTTCGTCCGCCTGTATTGCGTCCCACTGAGCAGCGGTTGCGTCTCTCTCCTCCTGAGTGAAGGTAAAGCTGCCGCCCGCATACGCAACACTTGAAAAAGCAATGATAATCACAAGGCAAACAGAAATGACTTTTAATGCTTTTTTCATTTTCAATCTCCTTTCATATAAGGGCTATTTGTCTTTTTTATCTTTTTCTTCGTTTGATTTTATCGCACCTGCCGCGGCGGCGACGGTTACTCCCAACGCGCACACGCAGGCTGCCGCTATAAAGATATACTTTTTATCGGACTTTTCTTCCGTTTCGGAGTCGAGAATCAGCACAGTATTGCCGTCTTCGTCATATGAAACAGAGTCAGTCTGTGATAATTCCTTTTCCGTCCTGTTTTTATCAACCTTTTTAAAGGTAAAACCATTCTTTTTAGTAGTCTTTGCTTTTTTCTGTGTTGTTTTAGCACTCTTTGAGCTCTTTGCTTTAGTTGTCTTTGAAGATTTAACGCTTTTTTCGGTCTCATCAGATACCGGGTCTTCCTCGGGCTCCTCATTCTCAGTCTGAATGATAAACTCATTCGACTCATTGCCGCTCAGGTCTGTTATAAACACGCTTATAACATCGTCTGGGTGAATACCGTTTCTGCGTTCAATCATAACCTCTGTTATGGAACAGCCCGAAAGAGAATCGTAATCCGACTCGGCGTCAATATTCAGTCCGCCGGTTTCCGTTACGCCGGTGCCGATACTTATAATCGCGGATTTCCCGTCGTTAAGCTGCAGGCGTATCTGACCGTCCTCCATATTACCGTCTTTCTGAAATTCAATCATGAACAGCAGTCCCGCGTATCCGCTCTTTTCGTTATTCAGAAGCTTTACTACCGCAGATTTCACATTATTTCCGAAATCGTCCTGCTCCTCAAGCACAAATGTATCCGCATTCTTCCATTCGGAAGCGCCGCTTACGCCGTCAATCTTTAACGCCGCCGCGCCGAATGCCGAAGCAGTGCATATCAAAGCTGCCGCGAGGATTACGGAACATGCTTTTCTTACCGCCGTACTCATGCGTTTTTAACTTTGAGCGTTATAATCTCAAAGGGCTTCGCGGTGAAGCTGACGCTTCTGCCGTTAATCTCGAGCTTTTCGCCGCCCTTTTCCATCATATCGCATATTTCAGCCGAAGTAATGTCAAAGCCGAAATCAAGCGTAACCTTTGTCTTCTTATTGAAGCATTCATAGCCGCGGACAATAAGAGAATCGTCGTCCTCCGCCATTTTTGCCGTATCAACAATAAAGTTGTCGGCGCTGCAGGAAATAAACGAATACTCGTCGGGAAGAATTCCGTCCTGCTTTTCTATCGGATAAGCCGCGAGAGGATTGTTGAGCTGGAACGCCTTTTTGACGGTACCTGCTTCACGGTAGTTATCCGCGTGAGGATAAAGTGAATATGTGAAAACGTGAACGATTTTATCTGCGTTGGGGTCGGGATGAGTGCCGCACTTGAAGAGAGAAATCTTCATGGTGCCGTCTTTTACGTTGTGACCGTATTTGCAGTCATTCATAAGGCTGACACCGTAGCCGTACTCGCCCATATCCATAAACTTGTGAGCGCAGACCTCAAATTTCGCGGCGTCCCACGAAGTGTTCTTATGAGTAGCTCTTTCAATGGAACCGAACTGAATATCATATGTGGCCTTGTCTGTATTCACGTCAACATCAAACGCGGCCTTAACCATGTAATGCTCCTGGTGCCAGTCTGCTACAGTCATGAAGTCGATTCTCTCGTCGTGATTGTAGAAGCAGATTTTCTGAGTGAAATCAGAATCAAGGAATTTTCTCTTAATCTCAATACCGAAGCGTTCGCCCTCATCAAAGAACTCAGCGCTCTCGACGGAATCAATTTCATATTTTGTATCTTCGTAATAATTTGAGATTTCCCAGTTGTCGTACTGATAGGGATAATCCTCAAAGGCTTCTATTACGTTGGCTCTGCCGCCCTTTCTGAGTACTTCTCTCTCATTCTTCTTATCAAAGAGTCTTGAGATTGTGTAGTCCTCATTGAATTCAACAATATAGAATTCAGTTTCGATTCTTCTGTCGCCGAATACGCAGTTTGCCTTTTCCTCCTTGGGTGTGATAACCCTGTAGCCCTTTGCGGGAATGTTATCGGCGTAAATGTATTTTCCGTTATACTCAACAGCCCCGTCAGAAACGAATGAGTTGGGGTTGAAAACAAGAAGTCCGCCGTCTGTCTTAATATTATCGGCAACAGCCTTTCTCGCGCCCTCTAAAACAGAAGTGCCTTTTTCTTTTACTATCGCGTAATCCTCGTCGCATTTATCATAAACAAAGCTGATTGACGAGCCGGGGAGAATATCGTGGAACTGGTTGAGAAGAATTGTCTTCCAGCCGCTGTTGAGCTTCTCTCTGTCATAGGCGAATCCCGTGAGAACCTTGGCCGCGTACGCCGCTGTCTCAGCATTCTGATAAAGGAACTCGCTCTTTCTGTTGTTCTTTTTATTTTTCGCTACAGAAGTGTATGTGCCTCTGTGGAACTCAAGATAAAGCTCGCCCACCCACTTGGGAAGCTTGGGGTTGTTTTCGAGCTTTTCTCTCATGCGGCTTACATAATCGCCCGCGAATTCAATCTTTGTGGCAGGGATACCGGGAAGGCCGTACTTCATTCTTCTCTGGCATTCCAGATCCCGGTCCTTCGGGCCGCCGCCGCCGTCTCCTCTGCCGAAGGTCACGATTGTGTCGGAGTTAAGCTCCTTGGGCTCGTATCTGTCATAAGAGCCCTTTATATATGAAGGTGTAAGATGCGGAGTGTATGTAGTCTGCTTGAATCTGCCGCCGGCGAGGTCAACAGCCGTCAGGAATGTTGAGAAAATGCTTGTGCCGTCAATACCGTACCAGTTGAAGTTATCGTAGGGCATACGGTCAAATTCATTCCAGCTTATCTTTGATGTAACGAATGCGTCAATGCCGCACTTCTTAAGAATCTGAGGCATCGCGGCGCTGTAGCCGAAAACATCGGGAAGCCACAGGATATGGTTGTCAACGCCGAATTCCTTATTGAAAAATCTCTTGCCGAAAAGGAACTGTCTTACGAAGCTTTCGCCGCTGATAAGGTTGCAGTCAGCTTCGACCCACATTCCGCCCTCGGCCTCAATTCTGCCTGTTCTGACATATTCCTTAATCTTTTCGTAGTATTCGGGAATCTCTTCCTTGACATACTCAAAGAGCTGAGGCTGACTTGACATGAATTTGAACTCGGGATATTTTTCCATAAGAGCGCAGACGCTCGAAAATGTTCTCTGAGCCTTTTCCCTTGACTGCTGATAAGTCCATCTCCACGCAACATCGATATGGGTATGGCCTATGCACGACGCCTGTCTGCCCGAGGAATAGCATTCTTTTTTATAAAAATTCTCTTCAAGATACGCGCTTGCCTTTTTCGCGCTTTCAATAAAGTCCTCACTGCCGGGGCGGCGCCAGTCAAGAAGGCACAGAGCGTCACGCAGGCAGGTCTTTATTGTGACATAGTCCTTTGAGATTGTGTCAAGAAGCTCGAGCGCGAGGTAGGGAGTAAATATATCATAATAAAGCTTCTCAATATCTCTCTGGAAAAGGCAGAGCTCACAGTGAAACTCCGAAATCTGCCCGTGAGGTGTGGAGTAGGCGTATACGTGAATCAGCTGTTCCTTTTTTGATGAATCCAGCTTCAGATAACGGTGCTGTGAATCAATGCCGCGGATGAATCTGCCGTCAACATACGCCATGTACTGAGGCTCCCACTGCTCGTCGTCTTTAGAAGTGGAGGCTATATACAACTCTAAATCCTTACCGACAAGCTCGTCGGGGATTATGATTTTTCTGCAGAACCATCTGTGTTCCTCAACGCTGAGTCCCCAGCGGTCAAGCTCGCCGAAATCTTCCCATGTTTCATCAACGGCGGGAACAATATTATTCTCTTTATAGCCGCATTTCTTAGTCTTGAAATCAGTGATTTTAATTCTGACAGGTGTAATCTGCTCTTCGATTTTTTCGAGCATGGTTTCAATTTTCTGTACTGAAAGGTCATTAAGCATAAGTCTACCCCATTAAGCTGTAAATTTTTTTAACTTCCGCGGATTTTGAATAATCCGAAGCGGAAACATTCTTTTCGATTTTTTCCTGTTTTTCTTTATCGTTTATATAATCCCGTATTCCTTTGGCGCACCCCTCGTTATCAAGAGGAACGATAACACCGTCGTCCCCGTCATTCACCTGACCGCGGGCGGTGGAATAATCGGTTAATATAACCTTCTTTTTAAGTATCAGCGCTTCATTCACCGTAACGGCGTTGCCTTCAAAACGTGAAGGCTGAACGTAGAAGTCACAGCGCTTTATATACGGATACGGATTGTCTTTTTTACCCAGGAGAATAACTCTGTCCGTCATCCCCGATTCACTGATTGCGTTTTTAATCAGCGCCTCATCCGTTCCGTAGCCGACGATATACCATTTAACATCGAGACTGTGTCTTTCAACAAGCTCCCTGCATATAAAAGGTACATTGTCAAAATTTTTGGCCACGCAGTATCTGCCGATTGAAAGAAGCTTTATACTTCCGTCAGAGGGCATCTCATCCTCCGGAACGAACTTTTTGCTTTCGCTCTCAATGAACTGCGCGGGATGCATGTTTTCAACGAGAATTATCTTATCTTTAAGGGATGGGAAAACCTCGGTAAAATTCCTCGTAACCTCCTGCGAAATAGAGACGATTTTATCGAATCCGCTCCACATCTGAAGCTCGGAATCAACATCGGTCTCAATAGCCTTGTAGTCCGTGTGAATCCACGCGATTTTCTTTTTGCCCTTTGACTTCTTCAGAGCATAGTAATGAGGCGTAAGGAAGCTGATTACAAGGTCGTATTCCTCATCGGAAATCGTCGGCATAAAATTCACGGTATATTTATGGCTGTAATTTATAAAAACATCCGCACCGCTTTTATAGCCTTTCTCAGCTATGAATTTTTCGGCTTTTTTCTTGCCTTTCATTCTGCCTGCCGCGACTCCCAGCTGACCGCTTTTAAGCACCTGCGACGCAGGCACGCCCATTGAAGCGTAGGCCGCTTTTTCAGGCAGCAGATTCACCTTATCGGGAATCGAATCCATAAGCTCACCGAAATGACGTTCGAGGAATAAATCCACGCTGCAGTTTTCATAGTCAATATTGTTCAGAAGTCCCAGCAGTGCGCGCTCCGCTCCGCCGAGCTCCATTGTGTGAGAAACAATAAGAATCTTTTTCATTTCATCACTCCATAAAGATTAAAATAATCCGTATTTTATTATAATATTCCGCACCTTTAATGTCAATAAAAAAGCGAATCCGCAAAAGATTATTTTTCGTTTGACCTAAAAGATTTTTGATGATATAATTCAAAAAGATTTTAATTGAGGAACCTTGCAATGAACAGTAAAGAAATTAAAGCGACAATTAAATACGCCGGCGCGTTTATCGCGTGGGTAATCGGCTCCGGCTTTGCCACCGGTCAGGAGATTCTGCAGTTTTTCGGCAGCTACGGTTATAAAAGCTTTGCCGTTCTCGCCGTGAACCTGGTCGGCTTCATGATTCTGGGATTTATAATGCTTTCCGAAGGCTTTGACAACAGAAAGAATCCCGCGTTTAATCACTACACCCATTACTGCGGTAAATATATCGGAAAAGTATATTCCGTAATAATTCCTATTACGCTGATTATGATAATTTCCGTTCTGATTTCCGCCGCGGGGGCAACGCTTAAACAGTACTGCAATATAAACCCGTATCTCGGTTCGGCGGTTATGGCGGCGCTGATATTAACCGCATATCTTGTGGGATTCGAAAAGCTCGTAAGAATCGTATCAAGCATAAGCCCTGTTGTGATTGTCTTCACCGTATTCGTCGGCGGATTCACCGTTTTCAAAGACAGCAGTTATTTTGAAAGTATCGGTTCGTTCTCAGCGGAGCTTGCGGAATTTCACGCCGCGCCTCACTGGGCGCTGAGCGCCGCGCTGTATCTTTCGCTAAACTTTTTATGCGGCAGTACATACTACACGGCTCTCGGCAAATCAGCAATAAGTAAAAAGACCGCCCGTCTCGGTGCTCTTCTCGGTTCAGTCATACTGATTATAGCTATCGCATTTATGAATTTCGCCATACTGCTTAATTCGGAAAACACGCTTGAGGTATCGGTTCCGACTCTTTATCTGGCGCAAAAAATTTCAGGTATTTTCGGCGCGGTTTTCTCCGTTGTGCTGATGCTCGGAATGTTCGCGTCGTGCTCAACCATGGTCTGGTCATTCTGCAGCGGATTTTATAAAAACGATATAAAAAAGAATCGTATTTTTTCCTGCGCGGCGGTTCTCATTTGCACTGTTCTCGGATTTGTTCCGTTCGGTAAGCTCGTTTCCGTGGCTTATCCGATGATAGGATACTCGGGGCTGATATTTATCGCTTCGGTTTTATACAAAGGAATATTAAATATGCTCAAAAAATGGGGCTGCCGCATTTAGATGCAGAAAG
>JAZUHE010000030.1:0-38611 GCA_045641565.1 Acutalibacteraceae bacterium
TTGGCCTCCGACTTCAAGCTCTGTCTGAATTTCGCCCGTGGGCTTGTATTCTCCGTCAATGTCAGCCCATTCCATACAGCCGAGATGCTCTATTGAAACACCTGCGACAGCCTTGAGGTGGCCCTGCTTGCCGTCCCATAAATCCGGATGCATGGCAAGCCACTTTGATGTCGCCTGAACTCCGCCGCCGTCAGAATCCTTGAAAACGGGGAGTCTGAAATGACCTGTAACAAAAACGAAAATATGATTTCTGTTAAGCTTTTTCTCTTTAAGCGTTTTTATAAGCTGAAGCATTGCGATGGGGCCGTTCTCTTCAACACAGTTTGTACCGTCTGTATGCGTGTTGATAATAACGCTTTCCTTATCGCTTTCGCCCTTAAGCATGCAGTAGAATGTTTCTGTATATGCGTGGCGCTGTGTTTCGGCTGTAAGAGTAATCGTTGCCGTTCTGTGAGCCTGCGCGGCCTCCTTGACAATTTTGCCCTGCGACTCATTTATCCATATCGCGGGGATTCCCTGATATTCAAGGATAAACGGCAGATACTGGCCTTTGGCAAGCTCGTCATTGAGTCCTTTCCAGATGAACACGATTGCTCTCGCTCCGCGGAGCTTTGCGATTCTCGCATATGTGAATTTTACAAATGTTGTGGCAACAGGACCGCTGTAATTTTCGGGGAGCTGAACATCCTCGGGATATGAGGAGCGCTTATCAAAGGCTATTTCACTGGGAAGTCCCTCAAGCTCCGAAACCTCGATAACGGCGATTTTATCCTTCACGCCTGAATATCCGCGGATTTTATCCTCCACAAAAAACAGCTCACTCGTGATGCCGGTGTCCTTTGTTTCACCTGAATACGGAAAAACAGACGCGACCTCAATATCCTCAGGGCCGTTATAGCCGAAGATTTTAAGGGAAGCCTCTTTCTTTTCCCATTTTTTAAAGTAGAACGGGTCAGAATAAACTTCAATACCCATTTCTCTTATCTGCTCTTTAAGATACTTTATAAACTCAAGCTGACCGTCGCTGCCCGTAATGCGGGTGCCGAAGGAATTCATGGTTTTTATTCCGTTCATCAGCTCTGATTTTGAGACTTTTTTGCTCATATTCAATTAATCCTCCCTCTTAAAAAGATTAATGATTCTTTCATACCAGTGCTCTTTTTCCTGAGCGGCCGGCTTCTTCTCTTCAGCCGTTTTTTCAATAGCAGGGGTATTATATATAAACACTACATTTGTTTCCTGTTTATCTGTATTCTTCGTAAACACGCCGTATTCCGAACCGAACTTTATCCATTCCTTGGCGTTTGCCGCGGCGGTATCCGCATTGTTCACAAGAGAATTCAGCTTTTTTTCAAGCTTTTCAGTGTCAATATCCGAAGCCTTGAGTATTTCAATAAGCTCCTTGACGTTTTTATCAGACGCGAAGGAAATAAGCTTGTTGATTACTCCGCTGTGCTTTTCAAAAATTTTGATAAGGCTGCTGATAGATTTCATTGTCTGAGGCAGATTGTCTATGCTTTTCTGAACCTCGGGGTCGGATAAATCCTTCTGCAGACTTCCGATTACAGGCTCGAGAGCTTCAAAATTCTTCATAAGCTCAGGCATTTTATTAAATACTGCCGCAACAGACGGGTCACTGAGTGTTTTTATTGCGTTGACAAAAGCTTTATCGTTTATAATCTTCTGCACAGCCGCAAGACTCTTTGAAAGCTCGGGAAGCTGCTCAAAGAATTTAATCATCACAGGGCTGCCGAGAATCTCGAGCGCCTTCGTGACTACATCACTTTCAAGAATCGGCGCGAGGGATTCAAGACTTTCAGCCACCTCGGGCAGCGAAGAAGCAACAGCACCTATATCTGATTTGCTCAGCACCGTAAGTCCTTTGACAAAGCTCGCATCACCGAGGAGCTCTGCCATAGAAGACAGTACTTTCATGTTTTCATCCGTGCAGTATTTTGCGCCAAGCTTTAAAAGCGCCTCGTTTTTATCATAAAGCTCAAGCGCTGAATTAACAGCTCCGATAAGCTCGGAGGTTGAGCCTGCACCACCCGATAATAAATCTATTATACTACTAATGTCAATATTTTCAAGACAGGAAAAAACTTTTTTTATTTCGCCGAGATTATTTATCAGTCCCGAAACGGAATCCGGGGCAATAAGCTCCACATTAAGAGAGCAGAACGGAATAGCGGCGAAATAGAAATCTGTAGTTTCAAAGCAGGTTGTATCCGCTGAAATAACAAAAGTATCGCTTAATTTTACGCCGATAATATCATTGATATCACCCTGCTTGAAGCCGAGGCTTTCAGCCAGCCCGGGAGCACCGGCAACAGCTGTTATCTGCTTTGTGCCGTCGCCTATGGAAAGGCCGCTTTCAACCTTGATTGAGGAGAACTGACTTTCCTGAAGAATTGTTCCTCCCGCCACAACTACAGGCAGATATATCTTACGTTTTTTGCCGTTTATCTTAACCTCTTTGAAGCAGTTGTTTTCTGTTTTTATCTTTATTTTTACATGTCCGCTTTTGCCTGCAATCTCCTCGGCGGACATTTCTTTGCCGTCAAGGTAATATGAAATATCTATACTTACGGGCGGCTCCTTATCTGTTGTGCCGCTGTAATAAACATCGGTAGTATCCATATTCCATACCAGGTTATCGCCCTCCGAAGCAGGGAGCTGACTGGTCTTGACATTCGTTATATCTGAAAGGTCGCTGACATCCGTAACACGCACCTGAGCCTTATCGGTGTGAATCCAGTCCGTTACAGTTGTGCTCATGATTTTGCCGCTGTTGTCGATTGAAACAAATACCGTTTCCGATTTTGTCGACTTTGCCGCTTCCTCTGTAAATCTTACCGTATCCTGCTGCTGAGAAGGCTCGTTTTTCTGCGGCTTCTCCTCTTCCTTTTTGCCACAGGCGCACATGCACAGAATCATGGCAATGCACAGAAGAAGAGACAGTACTCTTTTTATCGTTTTCATCAGGATTTTTTCCTCCTTTGCAGTTCTCCATTTATAGGTTGTCTTATTTATGAAGCCCTCAAGCATATAAAGCACAGGCGGCAGAACTGTCATTATCACAACCGCGCTGATGAATGAGCCGCGGGCAAGAAGAGAACATATTTCTTTAATCATTGTAATATCGCATATGAAATATACTCCGATTGTGGCGCTGAAAAATACAAGCGCGCTCTGGAATACAGATGTGCATGACGATGAAGCCGCGTCGAGAATAGCCGTCTTTTTATCCTTGCCCGAGCGAAGCTCCTCCTGAAATCTTGTGGTCATCAGTATGGCGTAATCAACCGTTGCGCCAAGCTGAACGCAGTTGATTACCGTCGGTGTTATAAACGATATTTCCGTCCCCGCGAAATATGACAGACCGATATTTATCCATATTGAAAGCTCTATCATCATAACAAGTATCAGCGGAATTGAAACAGACTTGAAAACTATCGCAATCAGAATAAAAATCGCGGCGATTGATATGGCGCTGGTTACAACAAAGTCACTGTCCGCAACTGAGATAAGGTCTTTTGTCATAATTCCCTCGCCTGTAAGATAGCTCTCAGGTGCATACTTACCGAGAATTTCATTAAGAGAATCAATCTGAGCGTTCAGCTCATCGGTGCCTGTTTCGTATGTGGAGTTTATCATCATCATCTGATAATCCCCCGACTCGGCCACTGTCTTTATCATTCCCGGCAGAATGGCCGCAGGTATTCCCGCGCCAACATATTCGCCAAGGGCGATAACAGCTTCAATCCCGTCAACCTCTTTCATTTCCTGTATAATCGAATTAACCTTTCCTTTAGGCGTATCTTTATCAATTATTACGAAATGTGAATTTGACATATTGAAGTCATCCTTGATTTTTTCAAGTGACGCCACGGAATCCATCTGTTTGGGCAGAGCCTCGATTATGTTGTAATATTTTTCAACAGAGGACTGAGCCAGATACATCGGCACAAGAAGAACGAGGAACAGAGCAAGCAGACTCTTTTTTCTTTTCTGTGAAAATTTTGCGAGACCTTCAAAATTCGGCACAAATCTTCTGTGGCGGAATTTGTAAATAGGCTTATATAAAATCAGCACCATTGAGGGCAGAACGGTTACAACGGTAATGACTCCGAAAAGAACTCCCTTTGCCATTACTATGCCTATATCAAATCCGAGGATCAGCGTCATAAAGCACATGGCGAGGAATCCGAATACGGTAGTAAGTGAGCTGCCTGCGAGAGAAGTGAATGTTTTGGAAACAGCGAGAGCCATCGCATCTTTTTTATTGTCCGTATTTTTCATTTCCTCATCGAATCTGTCCATAAGGAAAACGGAGTAGTCCATCGTGACGCCGAGCTGCAGTATCGCCGCTATGCTCTGAGTGATGAACGATATTTCACCGAGCATGAAATTGGTGCCCATATTATAAAGCACTGCCATGCCAAGCGACGCGAGCAGCACAAAGGGCAGCACCCACGAATCCATGGTAAATGACATGACGATAAGCGCGAGGGCTATCGCGACAGAGATATAAATCGGCGCTTCCGAAGCGGTAAGAGCCTTTGTATCTGCCATAATCGCGGACATTCCGCTGATAAAGCACTGCTTATTCATAATCGTACGGATTTCATTTATGGCGTCAGTCGCTCTGTCTGAAGAGCTGTTGCAGTCAAGGTTGACAAGCAGAAGAGTATCCTTGCCGTCCTTTGAATAAAATATCTTTTTAAGCGCTGAGGGCAGTGCGTTCTGAGGAACGGTGGTGTCAAGAATATTATCGCTCCATATTACCTTTGTGACAGCGTCTATATCAAGAATTTTTTTCTTGACCTGCACAACCTCTTTCGCGTCAAAATTTTCTATTACTACAATGGCGCTCGATGCGCTCTGAAATGTTTCGTCAAGAATCTGCTCACCCTTAACCGAATTAATATCCGCCGGGAGGTATGACAGAATATCGTAATTTACGCCTGTAAACAAAAATCCGAACATCGACGGAATGAGCAGAATCACTGCGGCAATGAGCACCGTTTTCGGGTGCCCCGTTATCCACTTTGCCAGTTTATTCGGCTCCTTCAAGCTCAGTCAGTCCCTTCTGTGTAATCTTTAAAATTGTTAAGGTCAACAAATGTATCTTTTTCTTTTTTGCCGTCTTTTATGTTCTTTTTAGTAACGATTGTGTAAACCGAGACAAAAATCTTTTCCGCTCCCACAAACAGAAGCGTCATGCCGATTATCCTTGTGATTGCCGCCGCGCTTCTGAAAGGATTGATTATAAGTGAAAAGCCCAGCACGGAAAGAAGAACCGAAAAGGCAAAAAGCACCCACCAGTATTTCATTCCGAATTTTTTTGAATCCAGTGAATTCTGAACAGCGAAAAGCCCGTTTATAAGCGCAAAAGCACCGAGCAGGAACGGCACTGTTGAGGCAAGCCATGTGGGCCGCAGGAACAGCACAGCTCCGAATAAAACACTGAGAATTCCCAGCGCCAGATCAAACTGGAACGCGAGTGAATATAAGTCCTTTGAAAAATATCCGATAATACGCACAGCTCCGCTTATGAGCAGAACGATTCCGGCCGCTTTGCCGAGAGTTATAAGAGAAAACTCCGGGAAAAGCATAAGTATTAATCCGAGAGCAAAAAACGCAGCACCGCTGACTATGTTGCCTGTTTTCGCATATTTCACAAGTCTCATAAACATCCTTCTTTCAAAAAAGCCGTATATATAAGCTGTTCCGTTATTATTCTATACTATATATTTTATACATTTTATGCAATAAAAAAACGGTCAAAAAAAGCGCTGTGTGTAAAATTTACACACAACGCCGAAAGTGTTACCATTCTATTCGATTCTTTTTGCTCTGTTCACGGCAGATTCAACTGAATTTTCAAACATAACCGCAACGCGCTTTAATATATGCTCAAAATCGGCGGTCATGCCTTCCTTTATCCATCTGAGCGCACCGCTTGTAAAAGCGCTGGTGCATACCATGCTGATTATTTCTATATCTTCGTCTGAATACGAAGCACCGCGGAGCCTTTTGCTCAGGTTATCGCTTATAACAGGCATAGCGCTTTCATAAAGATAATCCTCAAGCTTGTCTCTGCTGACGGAATTATAAATATGATACACAGCCTTTTTGTTGTTCAGCACAAACCCGGCAAGTCTCAGAAGCTCAGCCTCAAAAGAGTCTATATCATTAATTTTGCTCACAGCCTCCTGCTTCATGTCCTCAAGACATTTCTCAAGGAGATCATAAATATCGTCAAAGTAATAGTAGAAAGTCTTTCTGCTGACGCCGCACCTGGCGACAATATCCTTAACAGTGATGCGGTCAAGCCGTTTTTCGTTAAGGAGCTCTAAAAATGTATCCGTTATCGCTTTTTTTGTAAACTGAGCCATACCGCACCTCCTTTGAATACTGTTTATATTTTATACAATTATGCCCGTTTTGTCAACAAAATCAAGTTTCATCTTGCCCTCACATTTAACATATGATATACTCTCTGCAAACAGCTGCAGGAGAAATAATATGACAACCGATAAAAGAATTGACGGAGGCGCCCCCTTTGACTGGGGCAGGGCTTCAGAAGATTACGCTAAATACAGAGATATTTATCCCGATATTTTTTATAAAAAAATAAAGGACAGGAATCTGTGCGTAAACGGACAGAAGGTTCTCGACATCGGGACAGGCACAGGTGTTCTGCCGAGGAACATGTATAAATACGGCGCAGAATGGACAGGCACGGATATTTCATCTGACCAGATTGAAGAAGCAAAGCGCCTCGCCGCTGACGCGGATATGAATATTGATTTTTTCGCTTCTTCCGCCGAAGATTTATGTTTCCCCGACAGCTCTTTTGATACAATCACAGCCTGCCAGTGCTTCTGGTATTTTGACCACAGTATTCTTGCGTCGAAGCTTGCGCGTCTTCTGAAAAAAGGCGGAAGACTTCTGATTTTATATATGGCGTGGCTTCCCTTTGAAGATGAAATCGCCGCTCAAAGCGAAAAACTTGTTTTAAAATATAATCCGAGCTGGTCCGGCGGCGGTGAAACAGTGAAGCCGATTGACATTCCCGATGAAATCAAAAATTATTTTGAATTAATATACCACGAAGAATATAAAATCAGCGTTTCTTTCACAAGGGAATCGTGGCACGGAAGAATGCGTGCGTGCAGAGGTACGGGCGCGTCTCTTGACGAAAAATCCCTCGCTGAATGGGACAGGGAGCACAGAGCTTTTCTTTTAAAATCCGCTCCCGAAAAATTCAATGTGCTTCACTACGCCGCAATGGCGGAGCTGAAGCTGAAATAAAAGAACAACCGTATGAAGAAGTGATGCATTACTTCCTCATACGGTTAATTTTTAACCCATTAACTTTTCGTTGATAGCCTTCGCCGCGATTTTGCCCGCGCCCATGGCTGAAATAACCGTTGCCGCACCGGTAACCGCGTCGCCACCCGCGTATACACCCTCTTTGGTGGTAGCGCCGTCTTCGGTTACGATAATGCCGCCGCGCTTATTGGTTTCAAGTCCCTCGGTTGTGGACTTTATCAGCGGATTGGGTGAGGTACCGATTGACATGACAACGCAGTCAACATCCATCACGAATTCACTGCCTTCAACAGGAACAGGACTTCTTCTGCCTCTTTCGTCAGGCTCGCCCAGCTCCATTTTTATGCAGCGCATACCGGTAACGAAGCCGTTCTTCGGGTCTCTCGGGTCATCGGGATTTTTATATCCGTAAATCTCAAGAGGATTGCACAGAAGTCTGAACTCAACGCCCTCCTCCATTGCGTGCTCAACCTCTTCGGCTCTCGCAGGAAGCTCGTCCATTGAGCGGCGGTATACGATATAAACCTTTTCCGCTCCGAGTCTGAGAGCTGTCCTCGCCGCGTCCATGGCGACATTTCCGCCACCGACTACGGCAACCTTGCCGCCCTTCATAACGGGAGTGGCGGGATGATTCTCATAAGCCTTCATAAGATTTGAACGGGTAAGGAACTCGTTGGCTGAATATACGCCCTTGAGAGATTCGCCGGGAATGTCCATAAATCTGGGAAGTCCCGCGCCCGAGCCGACAAAAACAGCCTCGTAGCCCATTGAGAAAAGCTCGTCAACAGTGAGAGTCTTGCCGATTATCATATTGGTTTCAATGTCAACGCCCATGGCCTTGAGATTGTCTATTTCCTTCTGAACGATTGTTTTGGGCAGTCTGAACTCGGGAATACCGTAAACGAGAACTCCGCCGGCCTTGTGAAGAGCCTCAAAAACAGTAACACTGTAGCCCTTCTTGGCAAGGTCTCCCGCACAGGTAAGGCCGGAAGGGCCGGAGCCTACAACCGCGACCTTATGTCCGTTGGGAGCCTCTGTTTCGGGAACTTCATCTGAATGAGCGTTGTGCCAGTCAGCTACAAAGCGCTCAAGTCTGCCGATTCCCACAGGCTCGCCTTTTACTCCGCGAACGCATTTGGATTCGCACTGGCTTTCCTGAGGGCATACACGTCCGCATACAGCAGGAAGTGATGACGCCTTTGTGATGATTTTATAAGCGCCCTCGAAATCGCCCTCTTTGATTTTAGAAATAAATTCGGGGATATGAATGTTTACGGGGCAGCCTGTAACACAGGGATGATTCTTACAGTTAAGGCAGCGCATAGCCTCATCGAGAGCCGTCTCTTCATCATAGCCGAGAGCGACTTCTTTAAAATTATGAGCTCTTTCCTCAGCCGTCTGTGATGGCATGGGATTCTTTTTCGGATTCATATTTGCCGCCATATCATTCATCCTCCTTTTTGAAAAGATTACAGGTGTCCTCGTGTGACTGTCTTTCAAAGTCACGGTACATGGTGCCTCTTGTCATAGCCTCGTCAAAATCAACCTCGTAGCCGTTGAAATCCGGGCCGTCAACGCAGGCGAACTTCATAACTCTTTTGCCGTTCTGATTGAGTGTAAGTCTGCATCCTCCGCACATTCCCGTTCCGTCAATCATAATGGGATTCATGGAAACAATGCAGGGAATGCCTGTAGGCTTAACGGCGTTTACAACAAACTTCATCATGATAAGAGGCCCGATGGTGATTACCTTGTCGAATTTTTCACCCGCGCCGAACATCTCGTTAAGGGGAGCGCATACATTGCCCTGAGTGCCGTAGCTGCCGTCGTCAGTCATGACATAAAGTCTGTCTGACACAGCTCTGAATTCATCCTCAAGGATAACAATGTCTTTTGTGCGGAAGCCGATAACCGACGTAACCTTACAGCCCATATCGTGAAGCTTCTTGGCAATAGGATATGCAATGGCGCAGCCGACACCGCCGCCGACGATACATACGTTTTTAAGGCCTTCCACATCTGTGGCAACGCCGAGAGGGCCTGCAAAGTCCTGTATGTACTCGCCTTCATTTTTATGGTTGAGAACCTCGGTTGTGGCTCCCACTATCTGAAATATAATCGTTACCGTTCCGTTCTCTCTGTCATATCCCGCAATGGTGAGAGGAATTCTTTCGCCCTCGTCATCAACGCGCAGGATAATGAACTGCCCCGGCTGAGCCTTGGCGGCAACAAACGGCGCTTCGATTTTCATAAGAGTAACAGTACTGTTGAGCGATTCTTTTTTAACAATTTTATACATTGCAATTCTCCTCTGGATCAGGGTATATCAGCGTATATTATATAATACTTTTCTGAATTTTTAAACACTTTTTATGATTATTGTTGATATTTATTGATTTTTAACCATTTTTTTCTGTTTTTTAGCTCTGATTTGGTAAAAGGTATGGCATTTTCAGTTCTTGACAACAAAATAAGACTGTGATAGAATGTATAAAATTCAAAAAAGGCTGTGAAGAGAAGCAGTAGCACCTGCGATTCCTTTCAGAAAATTGCCGGTTGATGCAAGGCATAAGGATAGCGTCTGTGAATTCATCTCGGAGCTGCGCACTGAAAAATACAGTAGGCTGCGACGGTGGCACACCGTTAAAGGTGCGGAAGTATTAACGTACTTCATAAGGCTGTCTGCGTGAGCAGGCGGTGAATAAAGGTGGTAACACGGGTATCCCGTCCTTTAGTCAGGACGGGATTGTTTTATTTCTGAGCTTTTCCGTTCTCTTAAAAACGATATAAGGAGTGTTATTTTTGGAAGAAAAAATCAAAGAATTACGCGCCCAGATTGAAGAACTGGCAGGCAATGTCACTCAGATTGACGAGCTTAAAGAAGTCAGATTCAAATATCTGAGCAAAAACGGCGCTATCCCCGCTCTTATGAAGCAGCTCGGCTCTCTCTCAAAAGAAGAAAGACCGGCAGCAGGCAAGGTTATCAATGAATTTAAAGTATGGGCAACAGAGCTTTTTGATAAGCTCGAGACAGAGCTTGCAGAAAAGGCTCTTCAGATGAGATACATCAATGAGGCTGTTGACGTTACGATGCCCTCAAAGAAAGCGAAGGCAGGCCATCTTCATCCTGTTACACTTGTCAGAAATGAGCTTGTAGCCGCGTTCACCGGCATGGGCTTTACAATCTTTGAAGGCCCCGAAATCGAAGACGATTTTCACAACTTCACAGCTCTCAATGTTTCGGCTGACCACCCCGCGAGAGACAAGCAGGATACATTCTATATCAACGATGACCTTCTGCTCAGAACTCACACATCCCCCGGTCAGGTCAGAGCCATGGAGACAATGAAGCCTCCCTTCAAGATTGTCTCCCCCGGCAGAGTCTTCCGCTGCGACGACGACGGCACTCACGCTCCCATGTTCCATCAGATGGAAGGTCTTGTTATTGACAAAAATCTTTCTCTGTGCGACCTTCAGGGACTTCTTGATACTCTGGCAAAAACCGTTTTTGATAAAGACACAAAGACACGTTTCCGTCCCTCCTTCTTCCCGTTCACAGAGCCCAGCGTTGAGGTTGACGTTACCTGCTGTGAATGTCACGGTGCAGGCTGCTCGCTCTGCAAGGGCACAGGCTGGATTGAAATCCTCGGCGGCGGCGTAGTAAACCGCAACGTTATCAAAAACTGCGGTCTTGACCCCGACGAATGGACAGGTCTCGCGTTCGGCACAGGTCTTGACAGAATAGCGATGCTCAAATACGGCGTAAACAACATTCACCTTCTTTATGACGGTGATGTAAGAATACTCAGTCAGTTCAGAAAGTGAGAGAGGTGATTTTTTATGTATTTACCCATCAGCTGGTTAAAGGATATGGTAGACCTTGAAGGTGTTTCTTCACAGGTTATTGAAGACAGCCTGTTTTCATGCGGACTCGAGGTTGAAGAAAAGAACCCCGTAGCCCCCGACATCGAGGGTGTGTACGTCGGAAAGATAAAAGAAATCACCCCTCATCCCGACTCAGACCATATGGTTGTCTGTGTCGTTGACTGCGGTGAATTCGGAAGCGACATTCAGATAGTTACAGGCGCTCCCAACGTTCACGTCGGCGATATCGTTCCCGCCGCTCTCCCCGGCGCAAAGGTTTACGGACGCAAAAAAGGCGACGCCGCAGGCCCTGCCGAGGTTATGACAATAAAGAAGGGCAAGCTCCGCGGTGTTGAATCAGACGGCATGCTCTGCTCAGGTGAAGAGCTGGGCATTGACGACAACTGGTACGAAGGCGCGGAGGTTTACGGCATTATGATGCTGGGCGAAGACGCTGTTCCCGGCATGGACGTAAAAGAATATCTCGGTCTCAATGACGAAGTATGGGATATTTCCGTTACCGCCAATCTCCCCCACTGTCAGTATGTCTACGGAATCGCAAGAGAGCTTGCTGCTCTGCTTGACAGAAAGATTACTCCTCCCGCTCTTGACTATACTCCCGTTGAGGAGGCAAACAACGATAACGTAACCGTTCAGGTTCTCGCTCCCGACCTCTGCCCCAGATATATCGCCCACTTTGTCAAAGACGTTAAATCGGGCAAATCTCCCCTGTGGATGCGCCGCCGTCTTAAAATGTGCGGCATAAACGCCATAAGTGCGTTTGTTGACATCACAAACTATGTTCTTGTTGAAATGGGTCAGCCCATGCACGCTTTTGACATGGCAAATGTCGCGGGCGATTCAATTATCGTACGCAGAGCTGAAAACGGAGAAAAAATCGTCACTCTCGACGAAAAGGAATTCACTCTTACAACAGAAAATCTCGTTATCTGCGACGGCGAAAAGCCTGTCGCTCTCGCAGGTATCATGGGCGGTCTTAATTCTGAAATCAAAGACAGCACTCAGAACGTGCTCTTTGAATCCGCTAAATTTGAAAGAGGCAACATCCGCCGTTCTTCCCGTGCTCTCGGTCAGAGCAGTGACTCATCTCACCGCTTTGAAAAGGGCGTTGACGAATACACAACAGGCATGGCAATGCAGCGTGCCCTTCATCTCGTTGAGGAGTTAGGCTGCGGTACCGTTTCCGCGACTCATGTTGACATTGACGCCAACCCCGAAAGAGAGAATCAGAAGGTAGTTACCACATTCTCAAAGATAAACGCGGTACTTGGTATTGAAGTTCCCAGGGACACAATCGTTGACATTCTCCGCCGTCAGAATTATGAGGTAACAGCTGACGGAGATAATATCACAGCTGTTGCTCCCGCTTACAGAACAGATATCGAAGGCTACGCCAACGACCTGGCTGAGGACGTTATCAAGGTTTACGGCTATGAGCATATCGTACCTAAATTTATGACAAACGCCTCAATCACCAGCGGCGGACTCAATAAAAAGCAGAATGACATTAATAAATTCAAGGATTGCCTTGTAAATCAGGGATTCTGCGAGCTTATCAACTATTCATTCTATTCAACAGATGAAATCGAGCTTCTCAGACTTCCCGAGGACGCTCCCGAGAGAAACTTTGTTAAGATAGAGAATCCCCTCAGTGAAAACTACGGCATAATGCGCTCAATCATTACACCGTCAATTATAAGAATTCTCTCTCACAACATGAAGCGCGGCAATGACGGTGCGAGAATCTACGAAATGGCCAACGCCTTTGTTCCCAACGAGCCCGAGGTCAGCACAATCCCCGAAGAAAAGCAGAAATTTGCCTTCGGCGTTTACGGCGACGATGAGGATTTCTTCACCTCAAAGGGTGTTCTTGACGCCGCGGCTGAGGAATTCGGAACAGAATTCACCTACAAAAAAGAGGCATACTCTTTCCTGCACCCCGGTATCAGTGCGTCAGTATACTGCGGCAGCACTAAAATCGGCTTTATCGGTCAGCTTTCTTACGAAGTTGCAGCTGATGCTGAAATCACAAAGAACTGCTATGTCGGTGAAATCGACTTCGGTCTGTTTATGAAGAAAGCTGCTCAGAGCTGCAAATACACAGCTGTTTCACCGTTCAGAAGCGTTAAGCGTGACCTTGCTCTCGTAACTGACGAAGCCATGGAATGCGGTGAAATCGAGAAGGTTATCTACGACGCCTGCAAAGCTGTTACAGACATTAAGCTTTTCGATATTTACAGAAGCGAAGCAATCGGCGAAGGCAAGAAGAGCATGGCATTCAACCTCACTCTCGCCTCGGGTGAAACAGAGCTTCTCCCCGACGAAGCGGATAAATATATCGCAAAGATTCTTAAGGCGCTTGAATTCAAACTCGGCATAAAGCTCAGATAACAAACAGATTTTATATAATAATCGGGACT
Organism: Acutalibacteraceae bacterium; assembly: GCA_045641565.1. Lineage (GTDB taxonomy): Bacteria > Bacillota > Clostridia > Oscillospirales > Acutalibacteraceae > CAG-488. Next base: position 13,647 of record JAZUHE010000030.1, read on the forward strand.
ATATGTTCTTCATATAGTCCCGATTATTTTCATACATAAATGCACAAAAAAGCAGAGCAGTTAAAAACCGCTCTGCTTAATTTTTACAGATTCGCCTTATACCATTCGATTGCTTCTTTGAGTCCACGCTCAAAATTATAGTCGGGGGAATAGCCTAAAAGCTTCTTTGCCTTTGAAATATCGGCGTTGCTGTGCTTGATGTCGCCTTTTCTGTCGGGGCCGAAATTGGGCTCGATTTTTTTGCCGAGAGCCTCTGTGAGAGTGTAATAAATATCAATAAGGAACTCTCTGCCGCCGTAGGCTACGTTGAACGCCTCGCCTGCGCACTCGTGGGGAGCTTTGCAAGCCTTGAGGTTAGCCTCAATTACGTTCTCAATATATGTGAAGTCGCGGCTCTGCTTACCGTCGCCGTTGATTGTGGGAACCTCGTCATTCATAAGCTGACGGATGAATTTCGGAATAACCGCCGCGTATGCTCCGTCGGGATTCTGTCTTCTGCCGAATACGTTGAAGTAGCGAAGGCCGTATGTGTCAAGGCCGTAAATGTCGCTGTACATTCTGCCGTAAAGCTCGTCAACCGCCTTTGTAAGAGCGTAGGGAGAGAGAAGTCTGCCTTCTCTGCCCTCAGTCTTGGGGAGATTGGGCTCGTCGCCGTAAACAGATGAGGAACTGGCGTAAACGAACTTTTTAACGCCGTTCTGTCTCGCGGCCTCCATCATATTGAGTGTGCCCATGATATTGTTCTTTTCATAAAAAAGCGGCATTTCAATGCTTCTGGGAACACTGCCCCACGCCGCCTGATTAAGCACAAAATCCACGCCCTCAGTTGCCTTAAGGCAGGTATCGTAATCCTTGATATCTCCCTTTATGAATGTATAATTCGGATTATCAAGGAATATCTCAACATTTTTCATACTGCCTGTGGATAAATCGTCAAGGCATCTTACTTTACAGCCCTTATTCAATATGGCTTCGCAGAGATTTGAACCGATAAAGCCCGCGCCGCCGGTAACAAGAAATGTTGTATCCTTACTGAAATTAACTTCACTGTAGCCCATAGTTAAACTCCTTTATCATCCCATAAGGTAAAAAGCAGCCGACACGAAGCCGACTGCGTTTAATATTAATCTACTAAAGAAAGGGGTGCCATGTCACCCAGCTTCTTTTCTGCAGCGCCTGACGCTGATTCAACAGGGTCAATCTGCTGACCTTCAAACTGTTTGATTCTCTCAAAGTTGTCTGATACATCATCAAGTGAATCAATCATGCCGTTAATCTGCTTTCTGAAATTAGCAATATTCTGCTCAAAATCATCAAGTGAAGCAAGGGATGCTGTAAGAGAATCCTTTGACTGCTCGGCTTTGTTGATGGTAGTATCTGAAACATCACCGGCCATTTTAACCGCCTGTGTGAAATAATGATTTGCGATATTTAAAGATTCAACAGCAATCTTGGAATCGCTCGCTCTTGTAGTCTCATTGCTCATTGCAATCTCAAGCTCAAGCTCGGCAATCTTTTTATTAAGAAGCATTACCTGATTTTTATAATCGGATACGGTACCGTTAAGATCATTTACGGTATCTTTTAACTTCTCTGTTTCTGCTGAATCTGCTTCCTCAGGTCTGTTGGCAAGCTCTTTTTTAAGCAGATTGTTCTCTGCTTTTATTTTGGTGATATACTCGGTAACTGAATCAGGATCAAGACCACCAAAGAATTTTTTCTTAAGACAAAAATCGTATGCCATATTCTGACCTCCTTTTACTGCCTACTATGTCTCTCTATCTTAGCATTATATTTTATTTCGACACAAATGTCAATATATTTTTAAAATTTTTGTTTTTTGCACAAAACGGCCTGAGCCTTGTCAAAAACTTTATAGATTATCAACAGCAGCCGCCGTTTTGTACGGAAAAATATTCCATTTTTAAAAAATATCAAGTCATTTGGAGCAAAATAAATTCTCTGTAACACCAGATTACACCAAAAATTACAATAAAAGACGTAAGAGGGATAAGACATTTAAACCAGCCTTTTTTAAGAACCAGGCTGTCTTTTTTAGCTTCTGCCTTGCCTGTGAGTGCAAATATTCCGCAGCCGATAGCACAGCCCCAGAAATTATTAATCACATCGTCGATTTCTGTAAATCCGAGAGAAAAAACATACTGAAGAGTCTCAATTATAACGCTCACCGCAAGACCTGTAAGAGCGACATAAACATAGTTTTTGGTCTCGTGCTTTATGTTGCAGGCCGCCGGCAGGAAAATCCCCAGCGGAATAAACACAAAGATATTATCAAGAATCTGCTTGAAAACATCCATTGAATTGTACTGCCTCAAAATAAAGCTGTAGGACGAAAGAAGTGTCAGATTAACTGATTTGGAATAGCCCTCGTGCCTGCTTGTAACCGCCATCCATATAAGAATAGCCGAATACGCAACAAGCGCAATCACACACAACGCGTGAAAAAACTTTTTACCCCATGCGGATTTCAGCTTCACAGCGCCCCACATAAAAAATGAGCTGAGAACAAGAAGAAAAAAAACCTCGGGAAAAACTGAATAGCTCAAAATATAACTCCTCCGCGCTCAGTTATCAGGCGCGTTTTTTAATGATTTTTTTAAGAAATTTATTGACAACAACGTCTTTAAGATATTTGAATTCCTTTGTTTTAAATGAAGCGGCAAAAGCCAGCGAATTAAATAAAACAGCATAAACTGCCACTTTAACTATGAATCCGATAATTCCCGTGAGGGTGATAAGCGAAATCACTTGGTTTGAGATAAACGCTATCGCGGCAACGGCTGCGAAAAACGCGAAATACCTCAGATAATATATAATCGGATTCTTTTTAAAGCACTTTGTATAAATAAGAATCGGGTCAACGAGTCCCATAGTGAAAAATCTTGAAATGGATGTCGCAAAGAATACGCCCGAAAGACCAATCCATTTACCGAGAAGAATGGAAAGAACTATGTTGATTACGGAAGCCGCAACGGGAGCGAACCTGCCCTGAACGAAATATCCGAGAGTAGTTCTGTATGTATACGACGGAGACATAACGCTGCTGACATAGAAGTGAAGCGCGAGAGAAAAAACTACAATCGGGGCTATCTGCCACTGCGGGCCGAAAACGATTGAAACGAAGTCATTGGCAAAAAAGAAAACACCTGAAGCGCAGAAGCCGTAAAGCCATACGCAGGCAAAAAACATTACGTCAAAAACCTGGTTTTTCTTTTCCTTGCTTTCGGAAGCGTTGAGATTGCCGACACTGGCGACAACCGCATTGGGAATCTGGTCAACAACGGCCGATATCGCCGTAATAATCATAGTGAAATTTGAAACAAGACCGACAGATGACAAAGCAATAACTTTGGTGACAATCATATTGTCGGTTCCGTTAAGCACTGTAGAGGCAAGCTTATACAAAAACAGCGCTCTGACGTTTTTAAATATGCCTTTTCTCTCATTCTTTGAAATCGGGGTGTATTCTTTATCTGTAATATACGGATAAAGGGAGTTCGCCTTTCTCGCGAGAAGTACGTTATTGAGAACGGTGCACCCGATCTGAATAAGAAGATACGCGATAAAATTATGAGTAAGAACAAGAAATACGCCCTGAAGAACCTGCTGGAGAATTTTAAACGTATTGGTATACGCCGAAACAATATAGTTCTTCTGATTAGCGGTTATAATCGACTGTTTAAAACTGAAGAAATATGAAATCGACGTATTGAAAAGATAGAGAACATAAAGGAAAACGAGATTCTCTTTTATATCGGGAGCCTCGTCTGAAATCAGATAATTGAGGAACGGAACAAGCAGAAGTCCCGCGCCGAAAACAAACGCTCCGATAATGTTGTACGCCTTTTTATAAAGCTTCATCAGGGATTTGATTTTTTCTGTGTCCCCTGTCGCAATCGGCTTATAAAGGTTGAATATAATGGCGTTTCCTATACCCATCTCGGCAAAAGAAAGCACCGTAAGAATATTTGTAAACAGTCCGCTTACGCTGAGGTAATCGTTGCCCAGAGTGTTGATAAAAACTTTTCTTAAAACGAAGCCGGTTATAGTGTAAACGGCATAAAAGCTCAGAGAAACAACGGCGTTGCGCGCACTGTTTTTAGTTCTCGAATCGCCCAAAATCAGTTCCCCCCACATTCAGCTTTTCGCTGTGCAACACGGGTCTCGGCTTTTTCAATATCAACATCTTCACAGCCTATGGAAGAGTTTCCGTGACAGATGCGCTTGTCCTCCGGCGGAAGCTGCATATAATTCTTACCGTATGTCTGAAGCAGAAACACCTCATACTGCTCGGGAACATCCATCTCAATCCCCTCAAACATCAGCTGCTTCGGTGTACCGTAAACAGAGCGTTTATACGTTGACTTTTCGTAATGATAATGAGAGCCCCAGTTTGTGATATACTCCTTATTGTTTTTGCCGCTGAGTCTTATCACTTTGTTAAAAGCTTTCTCAATGGTTCCGAACGGAGTTACCGTCGCAACGGCGCCGACTATCGCTCTTTCAGCCTTGTTATGAATGCTCAGACCTTCGCCCTTCAGCTTCTGCACCTTATATCTCTTAAGGGCATAAAGGATATGAAGCGCCTTATCCTGAAACGCACGGAGGTACTTGCAGTCTTTATCCGTCGCGTCATAAACAAAGATGTCAACCGCCAGCTCACTGGGAGTACCGTTTTTGTTTTTATAGCAAAGCTTGGGATATTCCTGATAATAATAGGGTGAATTCTCTCTTGTAACAACGCAGTAATCGTCACCGAGATTCTTTTCAAGGTGACCGATAAGTCTGTCATAATCCTCACGCATTATTACAACGTCAATATCATCGTCCCACGGAATAAATCCGCCGTGGCGCAGTGAGCCTAAAAGAGTACCTGCAACCGCGTAGTAGTGAACACCCGCCGCTCCACACTGCTCCTGGAGTTCAATAAACAGATTAAGCAATAAGGTCTGTGCGTCCTGTTTTGAAAGTTCCTTTTCCATAATATACCTTCTTATGAATTCTTTTCCTTCGTTCTGTTGAAGGTTTCCATAAATATTTCAAATTCCTCATCAACACCGTCTGTGCTTTCTTTCATAAACACAATCTTCATCGTGAGAAGAATCAGTCTTAAGTCAAGAATAAGTGAAAACTTCTGAACATACATAAGGTCAAACAGAAGCTTGTTATAAGGATTGGAATTATATTTGCCCATAAGCTGAGCATAGCCTGTCAGTCCGGCCTTAACCTTCATTCTGTAGGGGAAAGCCTCAACAACATCAGTATACTGGTCAATAAGAGCCTTTCTCTCGGGGCGTGGCCCTACAACAGACATATCGCCTTTAATAATATTGATAAGCTGCGGCAGCTCATCGATTCTTGTGGCTCTGATAAAATTACCGACTTTTGTGATTCGGCTGTCATTCTTAGACGCGAGAACGGCTTTGTTGTTTTTCTCAGCGTCAACTATCATGCTTCTGAATTTATAAATCTCAAATTCTCTGCCGCCGAGAGTGCAGCGCTTCTGCTTGTAAAATACAGGGCCGTGGTCCTCAAGCTTTATGGCAAGCGCCGTCGCAAGAGTAACGGGGCTTGTAATTATAAGCGCAAAGCCTGCAAATAAAATATCAAAAACTCTTTTGACCGCCTGCTGGAAGACATTGGAATTAGCTGTTTCAAGCACAAAAAGAGGTCTGTCCAGCGCGTTCAGCTCTGAAGCGCCGCGGATAAGAACGTCGGACACCTTGGGATTGATGATAACCTCAATGTCTCTGCGGAAGCAGATTTTAAGAATTTCATTTCTGTAATCACTGGGCATATAGGCAATAATAGCGCTGTCAATATCGTCAGATATTTCTTTTTCGATATCATCAAGAGACTTAACCTGAACAGCCTTGCAGATTTTGAACAGGTCATCTCTTTCTTCAAACTTCTTTTTGAGATAATCCGGGTCATCATCCATATAAAAGAGTATGCATTTTCTGCTGCCCTTCTTTTTGAGAATCATCTTTGAGCAGAGTACCCACAACGCGGAAATCATAAAATTGAGACCCAGCAGAAGAATCAGCGGTTTAATCATAAACTGAGGACGGAAGCCTCTGAATATGATGATAAAGAGAATGCAGGCCATCATATCAACCAGCACAGCCGCAATGAAATGAGAAACAGCGAGAGCATAAATGCTGTTTATACTCACGCGAAGTCCGTCGAGAGATTTGTAAATGAAATAAACAAAAGCCATGTAAAACAGCACCATAAGAGCATTGCCCTTGAACATGTACGCTTTAACAAGCTCGTGGTTGAAGAAATTCTCCCACACGAAATAAAACGCCGTGCCCTGAAGTACAACAAAAAGTGCCATAAGCAGCTTTTCAAGAGAACTTTTTTTCACGTTTTTCATTTTTCTGCTCCTTCCGTTGTTGTTGGAGTGTTGCTTTTCTTTGATGATTTTGAATGCTTTGAGCTTTTTGAGTTTTTCGAGCTTTTTGAACTTTTTGAGCTCTTCTTTTTCTTCTTGCTCTGTCCGTAGCCATAACCGTAGCCGTAACCGCTGCCGTAACCGCTGCCGTAACCGTAGCCGTAACCGCTGCCATAGCCGCTACCGTAACCGTAGCCGTAACCACTGCCGTAGCCGTAGCCATAACCGCTGCCGTAGCCGTAGCCGTAACCACTGCCGTAACCGTAGCCGTAGCCACTGCCGTAACCGCTGCCGTAGCCTTTACCGTAGCCGTAGCCTTTGCCGTAACCATAGCTCTTGCCGTAGCCGTACTTTTTACCGTAGCCCTTGCCGTAGCTGTGCTTGTGGTAACCGTATTTGCTCGAATATCCGCCGCTGTAATACTTTCCGCTGCCCGAAAGCTTGCCCTGAACAACTCCGTTGAAAATGATTTCATAATTGGTGTTGCAGAGATTCAGATAACTGACTGCGTTTCTGATTTTTCTTGTGCGTGCGTAGTCCATTCTTATAACAAAAAGCGTCTCGTCCGCAAGGGAGGTCATGATACCTGCCTCGGCAACAAGTCCGCAGGGCGGCATGTCAACAATAAGATAATCAAACTTGGCTGAAAGATATCTGATAATATCATTGAGCTTGTCAACTGAAACAGATTTTTTAACGTTGCCCGCAGGGTAAATTGTAAGATACTTATCTGTCTCGTTAACGTAGGCTATACTGTCAAATCTTGAAATGTCAAAATCAATATCGGTAATTCCCGGAACAATGTCCTCGCCGTTTATGAATGTCGCGACGGTATTTTTCTGAAAGTCAAAATCCACAAGGGCAACATTTATGCCGTTCATGGAAAGAGTATATGCGAGGTTGAACGCAACAGTTGTTTTGCCCTCGCCCGCCGTAGTACTTGTAAGAGCGATAACCTTGTTTTCAGGCTTATCTATGATTCTCTTTTTAAGAGTTCTGTACGCCTCGGCAAAAGCCGGAAGTCTCGGTGAAATAACAAGCGACACTCGCTTGCCCTTGCTTCTCTTTTTAATATCAACATACGGAATTTCCGCGATGGCGTCTTTATTGAATTTAAGCTTGATGTCCTTTTTGCTCTTGATAGTCCTTCTCAAAAATGCAAGCAGTGCAATACACGCCAGCGCGGCGAAAGCTCCTATGCCGCCGGCAATAACCATTTTTCTGCGCCATGACATAGCGTTTATCGGCTCTTCCGGAAGCTTAGGCTTAACATATATTTCCATCTCCGTATCGCCGATAACAAAGTCCGCGACTCTCGGATAGTTTTTAACTATGGAATTTACGATATCATAAGCGTCCTGTGCTGATGCGCTTGTAACCGAAACCTTAAATATATTTGTTGACTCAACAACGCTGGTCTTGATAATACCGTTTATAAACGGAGTGCCTAAATCGGCTTTGATAACCTCTGCCATCATGTCGCTCTTAACAACATACTGGAATGTATTGCCCAGCTGAGTCGAAAGCGTAGAACCTCCGTATGTGGTTGAGTATTCGCTGGCGCCGTTAATCTGGGTGCTGCTTGAATTCAGCGCCGAAACAGCGAAGGACACCGACGATTTATATTCGGGAACAAAGTTCTTCTTTGCCCATATAAATTCGCCTACCGACGCAATAATCGCCGCCGCAGCCACAAATGCCCACAGCCTTTTAAGATACCTCAGGAAGTCACCGACAAATATAAGCAGGTTGAACTCAAAGGCGTCAGCTATTTTGGAAGACGAGCCGCTGCTGCCGCCTGAGGAGGAATATTCAGTTTTCTGCGTTTTTTCGTTCATTTGAATACCTCTTATTTTTTGTTATTGCCGTAACCACCGTAGCCGTAGCCATAGCCGTAACCATAACCGTAGCCGCTTCTTCCGTAGCCGTATCTTTCGGCAATGTTTACGTTGTGGTCTCTTGTGATAAAGCCGCCGAGAGTCTTAACGTTATTAAGAACGCATCCGAAAAATTCGGAATTTGACGCCTCAAGCATATCTATTGTTTCGTTGATTTCAGGAATCGTAATTCTGTCCTGAATAACAACGAGGATTGACAGGTCAACTATATCCGCAATCTGCTCCGTATCCGCAACCATGGAAACAGGCGGCGTATCGAGAACGATAACATCATATTTATCCTGAGCATAATCAAGCAGTTCCTTAAGTCTTCCCTTATGAAGAACCTCAGCAGACTGCATATGACCTGATGAAGAAGACGCAACATCAATATCATCTATGGCGTTATGCTGAATAACGTCCTCAGCATTCGCCTTGCCTTTAAGGTATGAATACAGATTCTTCTCTTTATCAAATGTCATTTCGGGGAACATTGAAGGCACAGTGGGCTTTCTGAGGTCAACGTCAACAAGAAGAACCTTCGCGCCCTCTTTTGCAAGCTGAACGGCAATAGATGTGGAAATTGTTGACTTACCCTCATGCTGGTCATAGCTTGTAACAAGAACCCTCTTGGCCTGCTTGCCCTTGAGCTTATAAAGAACCTTAATCGCGATTCGCTTTATGGACTCAACAAAACCGTAGCTGATATTTGGATTCGAAACAATCAGCTGATTCGTACGGCTCGCTGTGGAAACTCTCGTTTTTTTCTTCTTGATATTATCATGATATACAACGCCGAGCAGTTCGCCGTCAATAAAGTTCTCAACATCGGCAGCCTGCTTTACGGTGTCTCTTATAAAAGACAGGAAGAGAATGCCGAGCATCATAACACCCGCAAGAAGCAGACCGAGCTTTTTGCCGAAGCCGCTGTCAAGCTTGGCATTGCTTGGTCTCATAGGTATGGTCGGCGGGCTCATGACATTTGTTCTTGTATTCTCAAAAATACTGTTATTGAATACCTTATCATAGTTATTGTAAACAGCCGTAAGAGTATCATATGCCTTCTGCGGTGATTCATCGGTAACAGAAATTGTGATAAGGTTTGTCTCAGCTATGGTAGTCGCCGTAACCTTTGCGGTAAACGGCTTGCCCGTTTCCTCTTCAACCTTAAGCCTGAGCACCTCAGAATCAAAGACGTTTTTGAGGACTTCCGCTATTTCAATAGTGTTTACAAGATCGGCGTAAAAATATGAATACTCCGTTGTGGTGCTTACGGATACAGTCATGGTACTTGTGTATTCAGGCACATAAATAGCGTCCGAATATACCTTTACACCGAGTACGCCTATAAAGAATGCGAGAACATACAGCAGTATATTCCTGAAAAAGTCCCTGGCAAGCGTATATAGGTTAATATTTGATAACTTAAATTCTTTCATTCCTTAACCCTCATAACAAACAATCAGTCTGGTCATTGACCTGGTCCTGCTGCCCGATTTCTGATAATAATATACATTATAAACGCCCTGCTTCATGCTGTTAACCGCAGAAGAGTCAATCTCTATTTCAGTTTCCTCTGCGCCTTTGAGAGGATTGGCAACCGATTTTATCATGGATTCGTAATCGACCGTCTCTCCGACCTTCTTATATATAAAATAATCCTTGAGCTCAACTTTATATCCTGTTTCAAAATAGTCGCTCATAATAATGTCAACATTCATTGAATAGGTATAGCTTTTGCTGTTGGTAACCTTAAGGGTAATCGGATATCTGCCGCTTTTTTCAATCTCAGCACCGTTGGCGATAACCACGAGTCTGTCTGTAATATCGCCGTCAAAGCTGTCTGTAACATGAATGGCATTCTCAACAGAAGCGCCTGAGCCTGTTTTGAAAACAAGGTCGTCAGTAAAAGTAAATTTAGGATTCTGATAATCCGTATATACAACCGGCACATTGATTTTGGCAACGTTGTCGTCATTGTCACAAACGGCAAAGGTTGTAATAACTCTGCCGAAATCAACAAACGCGGAGGATTTTTCGACAATTATCTTAGATGAAATATCTCCGTCTTTTTCGTCAACGGCCGTTATATGCTTAAGAAGCGCTGAGTTCCCTTCATTAACCGAAATCTCAATAACAGGCACATCGCATTTAATTTTTGGTATTGTGTTATCTGTGCTTTTGGTGTAGTGAAAAAACATATACGCCGCCAGAACAACAATAAAAACAAAGCTGACAATTAATCTTAATGCTCTCATAAAACATCACCGTATATTATTATTTAATCAATATCTTCATCATCGAGAACCTTCTGCGGGTTGCCGTTAAACAGCTCATAGGCATATTCTTCACCGCAGCTGTAGCAGGCGTACTGATAAGCCTCAGACATATCCGCCGTGCGCTGATACGGGCCGTGGCTGTCACTTGCCACAAAACTCGCCATTCTCTCTCTCACAAGCCAGTGTGAAATTCCCTCGGCTTCTTCCCCGAATCGGCCTGTTATACTGCCCTTGTTTACCTGAAGCAGACATCCGTTTTCAAGGAACCAGAACACTCTTGAGGGCTCCTCCTGAATAAAATCATATCTTTCGGGATGGGCGAGTATCGGGATTATATCGTAATCATCAAGCTGACCGAGAACATATTTCGCCCGTTCAATATCATCATCAAGACTGAATTCAATAAGCAGATAACGTGAATCATTAATTGTAATAAGCTCATCATTTTCTATAAGAGATGCAAGATTGCTTATTCCGTACTGCTCTGCGCCCATATAAAGCTCTATAGGGCTTTTACTCATTCTCAGAAAATTCTTAAGCTCGTTAAACGCCTGCTTTACTTCCGCTTTCGTTACGGGACGCGGATTCTGAAAATCATTAAAATAATGGGGCGTTGCGACAATTTTTCTTGTTCCGCCGCCTGCCGCGCACTGCGACATTATCAGCGACTCATTCAGAGAAAGTGAGCCGTCGTCGATACCCGGTAAAATGTGACAATGAATATCTATCAAATTAATTTACTCCTTTGATTGCCTTAATTATTTATTGACAACGGTAAGCGTCTTGTCTTCTATGCTGTAGGTTCTGTCACAAATTTCGAGAACGCCCGTTCTGTGAGTTGATACTACAAATGTCTTATTATGCTTGAAATCCGTAAGATTTTTAAGCAGCTTCATTTCGGTTTCGCTGTCAAGGGCAGATGTGCCCTCATCAATAAGAATAACAGGAGCCTTGCTTACAAGCGCTCTGGCGATGCATATACGCTGCTTCTGTCCTTCCGAAAGATTTGTTCCGCCCTCTTCAAGCACGGTGTCAATTCCATCCTCAAGCTTAGATACAAAATCATACGCGCAGGCGGCTTTAAGAGCCTCAATCACTTCTTCATCAGCAGCGCTGCGGTTAAAGATTCTCACATTGTCCGCAACAGTGCCGTAGAATATCGCGTTGCCCTGAGGTACATAGGCAAAGAGACCTCTCGTTGACGCCGAAATATTATATTCCTTTTTCTCATTTTCAAATGTGTATTCCACTGTGCTTCTGCCATCGGTTATTCCGGCGATTCCCAGAAGGATTCTGAAAATCGTGGTCTTGCCCGAGCCGGAGGGGCCTACTATAGCTACCACCTCGCCGGGCTTTGCGTCAAAGGTCAGGCAGGTGAATACCTCCTCCACATCGTCATAAACAAATCTGCCGTCTTTGATATTAAGGCCGACTCCGCTGACAGACGCTTCGGATTTCATTTTTTCCATGTCTATTGATTCATCTTTTTCTTCTTTGGGAAGCTCTACAATATCAATAAGTCTTCTGATTGCAGTCAGAGTATTTATCGCAGAGGGAACCATTGCCACCAGCGAAGAGAATGAGCTTGAAAGAGAACCTGCAAGCTGCAAAAACATCGTCATGGTGCCGTAGGTTATAAAATGAGTCCAGAGTCTGTAAACACCCCAGCCGTAGCAGGAATAGGACACAATCAGTCCCATTACAGACATGAACAGACCTGTCATAACAGAGAATTTATTCTGCTGCATTATCACAGAATAAAAATCCTGCTGAATCATTTTGAATTTTAAATTGAAATCGTCAATTATTCCGAATGCTTTGATTGACTGAACATTGCTGTAGGATTCCTGAATAAAAGACATTATGCGACTGCTCGCTTCTCTGCTCTTTTTGCTGAAAACGCGCATTTTATACATGAGCGTTCTTGAAAGCAGAACCATTACGGGGGTGCTGATTATTGAAATCAGTGCCATAACGGGGTCATAGTAAAAAATAATAGCTATACAGCAGACAGCCTGCAGAAATTTAATAATGAAGTTCGGTATCCAGGTGAGAATTGAATTTGATACCGTACCCACATCTCCGCTTATTCTGTTAATAAGGTCGCCTGTATGAAATTTTTTGATATACTGCCACTGAACGTCAAGAGAAATCTGATACAGCTCATACTGTATTTCGTTTGTAACGCTTGTGGAGTATTTAGTCGATATTCTTGACGAAACAGCCGAGAAAACAACTCTTATAAGCCCGAAAACAACATATAGAATTGCAATGAGCAGAATAGATGAGTGGTCTTCACCTGTAACGGTATCTATAAGATATTTTGAGAGAACGGAGCCGCCCAGTCCCAGAAGAGTGGAAAACAGCCCGAGTACGAAATAAAGAGCGATTATACCCTTATATCTTTTCAGATAGACGGATATCCATTTTACTTCTTCCACTATTTCAGAGAACGAATTGATTCTCAGCTTTTTTAATATTTTTTCTTTCAATCCGCTCTCCCCTTTCAGTTGTTTTTATTTCAAAAGATTCTTCAAAGATGTTTTTAGCATGTAAAGCTTATAACGGGTCTCCGACGGAATATCCATGCATTCCTTTACACTTCGGCAGAAGCCTTTTTCCGAATTCAGCTTAAAGAATTTCTCTCTGTTTTCGTGAGGCTTTACAGGTCTTCTCAGCTGAGCGTTCTGCGATATGGCTTTTTCCTTATCGGATTCAATATATTCAAGGTCTGCTTTTTCAAACAGTTTCCTGCCCTTTTCCGAATTGACAATTACAAGCGAAACGCCCTTTCCGTCATCAAATCCACTGTGGAATTTTTCTATTCCCCAGAAGTCAGCAAGGGTTATATCCCCCGGACGGGCGGTATTTGCGAACGGACATTCAGCGCAGGACGGGCGGTAAAACATTGCCTTGTGAAACGCCGCGAGATACTCACACTGCAGCACTGCTTTAACAATTTCTCTGCCCGACTCCGTTTTAATCAGAACGGTTTTCTGATTACAGTAGGATTTATCAAAATTCTTTTTGTTTCTGAATGTAAATGAAACAATCTTTTCACCAAGCTTGTCCGAAAGCTCGCTGATATATTCATCAAAAAGCTTCTGTGGCGGAACGCCGTGGCACACAATATCCAGCGTGATAAGATTGTCATAATCTCTGCCGAGAAAATTCTTAAAGCCTGATATCTGACAGGGAGTTCCCGAAAAGAGAACCTTTTTCCCTTCATTAAGAAGCTTTTTCGCCTCTTTGAATGTATCGCCCGTATCGCTCTGGACATACTTCGATTTCTGAAGTCTTTTTATCTGCGAAAAATCATCAACACATACGTGGCGTACCTTGAGCTCCGGTGACATTTCCGCACCGAAAACGACATAGCCTTCGTCACAGAAAGCCTTTGCGATTTCATAAAACGCGCCGCCTGAGGAGCTGCCTTTTATTACATCTTTTTCTTTACTTTTTGCCGCATAAAATTTCTGTTCCGCAGCAGGCTGTGTACCCTTTTCAAAGGGGCATACAGAAACGCATCTGCCGCAGTTCACACATTTATCCTTATTAATTTCGGGATAAACAAAACCTTCCCCGTCCTCTTTAAAGTGTATCGCGTTTACTCCGCACGCCTGAACACAGGCCCCGCATCCGGAGCAATGCTGTTTTAACTTATCCTGCAAAAAAGAGGGCATTGTATCAACCTTTCAGAACCTTTTTATGAAAATTAATTACTTTTTCAACCCAGCGGTCAACAGAGTATTCGTCTTTGACAAGACCGCGGTTGAATTCAACTTCCTGCGCGCTGATTTCATAGTCAAGATTTTTCATCAGCACTTCATAAAGCGAATCGGAATCTCCGCTTTTAAAAAATGTCACACCTTTAAAATCCTTTGACCATGATGTTCCCGGAATATCGGAAACAACAGTGCTCAGTCCCATGTATATGGCTTCCATGAGCGCCTGACAGAAGCCCTCGCTTCTGCTCGCTGAGATAAAGCAGTCGCAGTCGCAGTAGTGGCGCTCAACATCCTCCCTCGGCTTCCTTATCTCAAGCCAGCCGGGAAGAGACGGGTATCTGTTTTTTACATATTCATCACATTCGCCGTGAGATACCAGCACAAGCTTCGCTTTTATTTCATCCTTGTTCAGCTTTTCAAATGCGTCAAAGGCAATGTCAACGCCCTTGACATTAACTGTATAGCTGAACATAAGATATTTCTTAATTTCATTTTCCGCACGAGGGATAGATAAATCAAACCTGTCTACCGCGACGGCGTTGTGTATCATTATCGCGCGGTCTCTGCCCGAGAGGCGCCGAACAGCGTTATAAACATCATCTGAAACGCCTATGGGATAAGTCTTTATCGCGCCGATAAATCTGTATTTGAAAATGTTATAAAGCTTCTTGACGGTGTCCTTATCGTTAACACGCATTCTCTCATGCCACACCGCAGGCATAAAGGGCTTGGCCAGCTTGACCGTGTTGTCCCATCCCGTAAAGTCGGAATAAATCAGATTTATATTTTCCTCTTTAACAATTTTTCTGATAAAAGAAATGTTATTGAACGAATAGGGCCTGTACTCAAGGAAAAACACCTTGCAGCCCAAGTCTCTGATTTCACTTATCCACTTTGCCTCGGTCTTGGCCTTAGGGAAAATAAAAACAATCTCGTCGCCGTTTTCGTGCATTTTTTTAACGAGTCTTATGATATTGTTGATATATCCGCCTTTGTACTCGGCCATAAAGCTCGAGACCAGCAAACATCTTTCTTTCATCTGTGTGCCTCCGTAATCTTTTCGTGAGAAACCCATACCGAGTATTCGTCAAGAACAAACATCTGTGAAGTATACATCGTTTTGAAAATATTGATTTTTTCTTCTTTTTCCGTCAGCGTCAGTTCATATTCATCTCTGCCGATTTCATCAGCGGAAACAGGCGTAAACAATTCGCACTGAACGTTTTTCCTGACCGCCTCGCCGACTCTTCTGTGCATTTCGTGACCGTACTCGCCGGATTCGGAATGAGTATAGCATCTTTCAAACTGCCCCGACTTAAGCTCTTTTTTTATTATGGATTCGAGCAAATCAACTCTTTTGTCTTTTGAATCGAGACGGTGATAATTATATCTGAGTCCGTAGTGCTTCATCACTTTTTTGAACTCTTTGACTCTGATAATTGACGTGCCTGTTGTAAGAAGAACAACATAAGGCTTTTCACTCTTCATTATTTTATTGAAGAATAAAACATCATCATCGGGATGCGCCGCAAAAAGTATGCTCTTTTCTTTTACCGGATTGAATTTAACGGCAATACCGAAAAAAGCTTCATGTAAAAAGCACATCAGCAATCCGAGCTTTTTATAAATTGAGCGCACAAACTTTCTCATAAAAACTCCTTAAAGCTCATCAAAAAACTTCTCTATTCTCTCTATGGATTTTTCTGTTAAAAAGTCTTTTCCTCTGACCTCTGCCTTACGGGCATAGTTCTCTCTGAGCTCCTTATCCGTAACCATTTTTCTGATTCCCTCATAAAGAGCGTCTTCGTTATTTTCGGTGATAATTCCGAATTCATTATCGCCGAGCATTTCTTTCATTCCCGAGCAGTCGGTAACAACCACAGGCACGCCGAGTATAAGCGCCTCGGTTGAAGCGGTGCTGAAGCCCTCCGAAAATGAAGCGCAAACAAACATGCTTGACTTAGCGAGATATTTATACGGATTCTTCTGAAATCCGAGTAAAACGAAATCTTCTTCAGCATTATTTTCTCTGAGAAATTTCTCGATATTTTCACGCTCTTCCCCTTCGCCGAGAAGCAGAAATCTGTGAGGGATATTATTGTCGCGCAGCTTTATATGGATATTCGCAAGTCTCGCGACGCCCTTGTTTTCCGTAATCTTTCCGAGGAAAGCTATTGTGGGAACGCCGTCGTCAAACAGATTTTTTTCGCTGACATCTTCTTTTGAGAGAGAGATAATTTTATCTGTTTCGTTTACGTTATAAAGCACCTCAGCTTTTTTAAATGTGGGGCAGAACTGAATGAAATGTTCCTTAAGACTCTGAGCGACAAAAACGACCTTGTCAAATGATGAATACAGCCTGTCCGCCTCGGCTTTATTTTTAAAGCAGATGCTGTATTTCCGCGGCTCCTGTCTGCTGTGAATCCACGCAACCTTTTTGGCGTCTTTACATCCCGCAACAAAACGGGCGCAGGTACCCTCAAGATATGAAACAACTATATCGTATTTATCATCGCCGAAGACTCTTTTATACCAGAATTCCGGCGTGAAGCTTCTGAAAAAATACTTGTTTCCGTTGAAGGATTTTTTCAGAAAATATTTATAGTGAATATTTTTATTCAGGCTGTTCCTGTGAACACCCTCATCAAAAACAGTCACAACTGTAATATCATATTTATCGGGGTTAAGGTTGTTAACCATGTTGACGAGAACCTTTTCGGCTCCGCCGCCCATTAAATCATGAATCAGAAACGCAATTTTTATCATAAATCCCCCATGCCTATATCTATTCCGAGAGTGTCGCTGCGGTAGCCCATCTCCCATGTGATAGAGAACTGATACCAGAAGA
Source organism: Acutalibacteraceae bacterium (assembly GCA_045641565.1). Classification (GTDB taxonomy): domain Bacteria; phylum Bacillota; class Clostridia; order Oscillospirales; family Acutalibacteraceae; genus CAG-488. The sequence goes on from JAZUHE010000030.1 coordinate 30,797, forward strand.
AAATCAAGTAGCCTATTATAAGTCCGATTTCAAGAATTCGGCTTATATCCTTTGAAACGACACGCTTTAAAATCATAGGATATGTCAGAGTGTTATAAATCAGATAATACTCTGCAAGTCGTCCTAAAAGCTCTCCTCCTGACGCGGCGGAGAAAACCGATATGGCCAACGCGAGCGTTGACATATTTGCGCAGTAATTCAGTACATTATCGTTCAGCTCGTCGATTCTCTTTTTATATATAAGACAAAGAACAAAGGGAACAGCCGCAACGAGAACTCTGAATATATTTATGCCTGCCGACTCAACAAGCGTATCGTAATAGTGAGAATAAACGCTGTCCGAAATAAACAGGTCGTTGATATAACCGATAAAAAGTGAGGAGAACGCCGTCGCCGCGATAGTGGCAAGGCCCGTACCGATAATTTTAATATTAAGGAATTTGCCGTTGGCAAGGAAATACGCCGGAATAATAACAACCGCGGTCTGATGAATAGAAAAAGCCAGAGCACAGCAAATAGCGTATTTGATAAGCTTTTTCTCCTCGGCGAATTTTAATGAATAAAGCATTATGGCTATGGCCAGATACTGACGCGCGCCGTTGAAAACGTAGGAAACCTCTGTTGAACCGAAAAATACGAATGCGCTCAAAGCAAACATCGGTGAATATCTGGCATGTGCCTTAACCATCAGAATAACCGAAATTATCGTAATAAACAGTACGAAAATATGAGGGTCTTCGGTAATGTAAAGCTTAAAGAAATTCTGAAGTACAGTGAATCCCGGATTTCGTTCTGAAAGATTGGTGAAAACGCCGGTAGGATTAAGAACTTCGTAACCGGTAAGGTAACCGTTAGTATCACCTATATCATCACGCAGACCCATAAATATCATCAGCGGAATGTAAATAATGATACCTGCTATAAAAGCCGCGCGGTTTTCCTCCGCTTCCTGCTCTGATGTTTTTATCGGCTTGCCTGTTTTTTCAATAAGCTTCGAAAACAGAACCGTTATAAAAAACAAAGAATAATAAACTATCATAAGTCAGTCTTTCTTTTCCGTCATCTTTTTGTGATACATAATCCCTGCGGGCATGAGAAGAAGTGTCAGAAGCCTGCGTGGCGAATTTTTAATGTAATGTTTCTCTCCTGAAAGCCTGCTGAAAAATATATAATGAACAGTAGCCTTTATCTGATATTTAAATATGCGGGGATAAGTCATCTGCTCCCTCTTGGCGCATAAAAATCCCTTAGGGCTCTGGAAATACTGCTTTTTAATTGTGTTGGTTGAGCCGTTCTGCTGATAATCGACGAGGCAGACGACCTCATTCAATGTAACTATCGGCATTTTTTTATCAACCAGCCAGTATTTGTAGCTTAAAGGCACAAGTCTTTCGCCTTCAAACTCGGGGTATTCGCTGACGGAATTAATTACTTCCGTTTTATAAATAAATTTCTTGTCGCCGTATCCTCCGAACTGCTTAATAAGATTTTCGGATGTTATTACGGTGCCGTCCTCCGGCAGTCTGCCGGCGATAATTTCGTTTTTGTTTATATCAAAGTCGAGAGCGAGAATACCCGCGACCTCGTCTTTTCTGTCAAAAGAATTCCAGAATGACAGAATTTTTTCAACTCCGTCCTCCGGCATGGAATCATCAGAATCTACGCATACATTAAGCTCAGTTTCAATCAGCCTGTAGGCCGCGTTGTGAGCTGTATGCATTCCGCCGTTTTTCTTGTAATAATATTTTATTTCAATAATGTTTTCATCCTGCCACTGCTTAATGAGCGAGCCTGTATCGTCCGCTGAGCCGTCGTCAATAACAAGCCATACAAAGCGCTTATCTGTCTGAGCGCAGAGGCTTTTATATAAAACGGGCAGCAGATGCTTTCTGTTGTATGTGGGGGTGAAAACTGTTATCAACGGCTTGTTCATTTTATCTTTCTGAATCTCCTCGCAGTAAAATAAGCTTTTCTGATAGCTTTATCCTTAACGCTCAGCTCTCTTTTTTTGAGCATGCTTTCATCAAATCGTGTGAATTTGTCTTTATTTTCTTTCAAAAACGCTTCAAGAGTATTAAAGCCGTCTTCGCTCATTGTATTGGGATGATAGCAGAAGGTGGTCAGCTCAGCGGAAATATTACGGACGTTGCTTGAAATCATCGGGAGGAAATAAAAGTCTCTTTCATAATAAATATCCGTCGCGATAGTGTCGCTGATTATTCTGATATCCGTATTGTTTTTAAGAGCCAGAAGAGTATTCTCATCAAATGTATGAGACGGAGCGAAGAAAATCTCCGGCTCAATTCCGTGAGATTTCAGAATCTCATAGCCTTTTGAGATTTTTTCCTTCTGCTCGTCATAGCTGAGTCCGGCGAACTCGGAGCCTTTTACATAAGGATTTATACCGGGGTCCTTTGTAACATAAACGTGCTCATATCCGTGAAGAGCGGGTACCCAGCCTTTTTCAATCCACTTTGAAAACAAATCCCAGGCGGCTTCGTTTTTTTCATATTTCTGACAGAAGCCCTTGTCCTTACAGTTGGGAATAATTCCGAAAATCGGGCGGATGCCGTATTTATCAAAAAGCGCCTCCACTCTTTTCCAGTTGTCAAGGTCCATATATTCAGCCGCGTCGTCCAGCCTCATCAAATACATATCATAGCCTCATTTCAGCAGGGACATATAAATTCCCATAAGATTGCTCACGCCGGCCTCAATGTCATAGCCTGCGTTATAAATATCCTCATAGCTGCTCGTGCGCTGAGAATAATCAAAAGACATAATCTTCTCCGCCCATTCCGCGTCTGTCTTTTCCAGTGAAACGAACTCAAGATTGTCTGTAATTTTGCTTTCGGGTGAAACAGTGTCGCTGACGAAGCAGTGTATCCCCGACGCCTGCGCCTCAATAAGCGTAACAGGCAGTCCCTCATAAAGAGACGGGAACACAAACACGTCAAAGGCACTCATATACTCATTTACGTTCGGGACATTCCCCGCGAAAACGCATCTGTCAAAAACGCCTTTGCTTTTTGCATAATCCACAAGCTCGGATTTTTCCATACCCTCACTGCCGATTTTTTCGCCGACAAGGACGAGATACGAATCTGGTCTCTTTTTAAGAATCTGAGCGAAAATATCCATAAGGAACGTCTGATTTTTAATTTTATGGTAGCGGCCCACGTGGCCGATAACAAAGCTTTCGCCTAAATTATGCTTTTCGCGTATTTTAAGGCGATTCGCTTCGCTGAATTCAAATTTTTTCGCGTCAATGGAGTTGGGGTATAAAGTATACTCGTGGTCTTTAAAAAGCCATTTGCCGGCGACATCAGAGCAGGCGAGACATTTATCTGCGTGCTTTGTGATGTTTCTCTGCATAAGATTCTTGACCATCGCGCCAAGTCCGCTGCCCGCGGTCATTGTGCTGTGGCTGTGGACTATGGTTTTAACTCCGTATTTATGCGCGATTTCTGTATATATGGAAGCCGTCGAGCGGATATGGGAATGAAGCAACTTATACTCGGGATGAGCCTTAAAGAAATCATTCCACCATTTTTTATATTCAAAGTGGTTTTTGCCGTTATACTGCGGAGCGTAAAAAATCTGAGCACCCAATGATTTGGCTTCATCGTCAAAATCACTTTTTCTGTTAAGATGAAGTATAAAATCAAACTGGATTTTTTCTCTGTCAATATTTCTGTATACTGACATAATCATGTTTTCCGCGCCGCCTCTGTCAAGGCATCCCAGAACCTGCAGCACCCTTATGGCACTCATACCGTAACTTCCTCCTTATAAGGAATATCCATGATTTTAAGAATAGAACGGTTAACCTTCACCGCGTCGTACTTATCCTCGGCGATTTTTCTGCCTGTGTCACCCATCTTGACGGCAACATCGAAATTCTCAAGGAGATAAATCATCTTTTCCGCGAGGGATTCAGCGTCCTTTACGGGAACAAGATATCCGTTTTCGCCGTCAGTTACAGCCGCTCTGCAGCCGGGAGCGTCAGTTGTAATAACAGGTCTGCCCGTTGCCATGGCCTCAAGCACAGTCTTCGGCGTACCCTCGTGATAAGAAGGCAGAACAAATACCATACATTCGTTAAGCTGCGGAGTAACGTCCTTAAGCTCACCTACATACTCAATGATTCCGGCGTTCACGTATTTTTCCATTTCCTCAGGCTTGATTGCTGAGGGATTGGTGTCATACGGGCCAACTATTCTGAATACCGCTTCGGGATGAGTCTTTTTAACGATTTCCGCGGCGCTCATGTATTCTCTTATTCCCTTATCGCCGATAAGTCTCGCGATAAACAGGAAAATATCGGTTTTCTTAGTCTGCGAGTACACAAACTTATCAAGATTAACACCTGAACCGTTTACGGTCTTAACCTTTGAGGCGTCTTTAGTGAATTTTTCATCAAGAAGCAGCTGTCTGTCTTCTGAATTATGAGTAATTACAGATTTGCAGAGTCTGAACGCCAGCTTGTATTCTTCCTTAAGCACTGTGCGGATTAAGGAATTCTTGAATCCGCTGCCTCGAATAATTGAACCGAGACCTGCAATAAGAGCGTAAAAATCATCTATTCCGTTCATTCTGGAGGCAATACTGCCATAAACAACACTCTTTGAATGATACGCAAAAACCTTATCCGGCTTTTCCTCCGAAATCACTTTTTTAAGAGACATAAGTGTTTTAATATCGTCAGCCGGGTTAAGGCCGTTGCGCTTAACATATATCTGACGGTATGAAACACCTATATCATTGTATGCATCTTTCCAGTCCTTTTCGGGTGCGTCACCAACCGCAACAACCTGATTGCCCTGACGCAGAAACTCGCACATCATATCCTTCCTGTAAAAGAACATGGTGCTCGTTTCGCTGGAGATTACCATTATTTTCACTGAATTTCTCCTTTGAACTACTTGATTTTTTCAACTATCTGCGTTGAAGAAATACCGGGTGTGTGGGGGATAAACACAACCTCCACGCCTAATGCCTTAAGCTTTTCTTCGCATTCATTATAATAGCCGGTACCCTTCCAGTCATCTCCGTGAAAAATCGCGTCAAACTTAAGCTCGTTCCAGGCGACGGTTTTATCCATAGTCGTCTGAGGAACAACCTTGTCCACATATCTTATGGCCTCGACGATTCGCTTTCTCTGCTCATATGAGATAACGGGAGTCTTATGCTTATACTCCTCAACGACCTCATCAGTGCTTACGCCGACTATAAGATAGTCGCACTGTTCCTTCGCTTTTTCAATAATATTAAGGTGACCGACATGAAACATATCAAATACGCCTGTTGTATAACCAACCTTATATTTTTTCATATTACAATCTCCAGTAATTGTATCCTGCCTGCTCAAACTCTTTTCTGTTAAGCAGACCTTTTATATCAAGCAATACTTTTTTGTCATTTGAAGCGTTTTTATACATTGAGTCAAGCTCCGCCATTGTAATTGAGCTGAATGCGTCGTGAGCAACAGCGAGAATCACAGCGTCAACGTCCTTGATTTCGCTGATATCGGTGAATTCAATACCATACTCTCTCTTAGCCTCGTCAGCGTCAGCAACGGGGTCGGCAATCAGCGGAGTAATGCCGTACTCTTTAAGCTCATTGTATATATCAATTACTCTTGTGTTGCGGGTATCGGGGCAGTTCTCTTTAAATGTAAAGCCCAGCATCGCAACCTTGGCGCCCTTAACGTGACAGTCAGCCTTAATGAGATTCTTTACAAGATTCTCGGCAACATATTTGCCCATGCCGTCATTGATTCTTCTGCCGGCAAGAATAACCTGGCTGATATAACCGATTTTCTCCGCTTTATAGGTCAGATAATAGGGGTCAACGCCGATACAGTGACCGCCGACAAGACCGGGGAAGAATTTAAGGAAATTCCATTTTGTTCCGGCAGCCTCAAGAACAGATTTTGTATCAATGCCCATCTTGTTGAATATAATTGAAAGCTCGTTCATAAAGGCGATATTGATATCACGCTGGCTGTTTTCAATAACCTTAGCAGCCTCAGCAACCTTTATGGACTCGGCGCGGTGAACACCCGCCTTGACAACAAGTGAATAAACCTTCGCTACTATATCAAGAGTCTCGTCATCCATACCGGAAACAATCTTTGTTATTGTTTCAAGTCTGTGAACCTTGTCACCGGGGTTGATTCTCTCGGGAGAATAACCTATCTTGAAATCAACACCGCATTTGAGGCCTGATTCTTTTTCAAGAATAGGAACGCAGATTTCCTCTGTAACACCGGGATATACAGTTGACTCAAAAACAACAATGCTTCCCTTTGTAAGATTCTGACCGAGAATTCTGCTTGCGCCCTCAACAGGAGTAAGGTCAGGAGAATGGTCGTCGTTAACAGGCGTCGGAACAGCAACGATGTGGAACTTTGCTTCTCTCAGCTTTGCCGGGTCGTCTGTAAAGTCAACGGTGCAGGCTGATATAGCTTCGTCACCGATTTCCTTTGTCGGGTCGATTCCGCTTTTGTACATCTCTATCTTGCGGGAATTAAGGTCAAAACCCACAACGTTCAATACTTTTGAGAACGCAACCGCGATAGGCATTCCGACATAGCCTAAGCCTACCAGAGAAAGCTTTTCCTCACCGTTAAGAAGCTTTTCATATAAATCCATTTTTACTCCTTCTTTCTGAAAATCTTTAAAATTATCCATTATTTATCCATTATCTATTTATACTTTTATAATATAACACAAAATGTAGTATGTTATTTTCTCTTTTGGAATTATAAAAATTTTCTTTTTTTAAAATTTTTGTTGCTTTTTTTAAAATATATGATATAATTGTCTAAATTGGGTAAGGGGTGATTTTTTTGAGCACCGGCAAGCTTAAGATTAATATCGGCGAACTGAATGTTGAGCTTGAGGGCGATAACGATTTACTGTATCGTTCTTTTTCGGATATCAGAACTGACGGCAGCTTCCGTACAGACGGCAAAGCAACGGTCAGATCCATTGACGAATCAATATGCAGAATTCAGGAATCCAAGCTTGAAATAGCTGCAGCTACTGCGGAAACTGAAGAAGCTGTTCCTGAAACCATTGAAGCTCCCGTCACCCAGACATCCCATGACTTACCTGACATTAACACCCTTATCCTCGAAAAGAAGAAGCTGGCGACCTCAGCGTGGATGCTTATTATGGCATGGAGCGCAAGCCACAAGGGCAAAATCGAATTCAACAAAAAACAGCTTCGTAAGATTTATAATAATTCATCAAAGCATATAGGCCTCCGCTCAAAGGATTTCATTTCCAACTTCATGCTTCTTCTGCTCAATGATTACATAGTAATGACACGTAAAAACACATTTGAACTTACAGATCACGGATATGAGCAGGCTTACGCAATCCTCACTGAAAGTGAAAACCCGGACTCAATGAATATTGCAATATAAAAAGAACCGCCCTTGGGCGGTTTTTTTTACACTCTCAGCCACCCCGTGAAAACATCTAAGTGATGGATGTCGAGAGAAAAAAACAAAATACATTTTAAAGTTCGAGCAGAGATAGTTAGATCAGATAACATCTGCCCCGACTATGAAGAATGCCGCCCCGGAAACCGGGACGGCATTTTTAGGTTTTAATCAGCTAATTAGATTGAGGGATCAACCTGGTTGAGTTCATAGCCTTCTGCTGCTGCCATGATAACTGCAACGTCGTTACCGGTGATGTTTCTCATACCGTCAACGTTTGCTGCCTTCTTCTGTGCTGTGTCGAGAAGGGTGCTGTCCTCTGTTGCATTAACTGTTGCTGCTACGTCGTCGGAGTTGATGAT
>JAZUHE010000031.1:0-2836 GCA_045641565.1 Acutalibacteraceae bacterium
GGTGAAGCTGTTCAGCAAGGTTATTATAGTTATCAACTCCGGTGCTGTTGTTGACTGCGAATACATCGCCGAGAACGACGGCGTTCAGGGCATTCTCTTCTCGTGGCAGGGCGGTATGGAGGGCGGCATGGCCGTTGCCGATATACTCTGCGGCGATATTAATCCCTCGGGCAAGCTGGCCGATACAATCACAAAGGGCTATGATTTCTATCCCAGTAAGGACGATTTCAACGAGAGCTTCGATTACGTAAATTATACTGAGGATATTTATGTCGGCTACCGTTATTTTGAAACCCTTAAAAAGGAAGCGGTTCGCTATCCCTTCGGTTTCGGACTTTCCTACACTCAGTTTGAAATGAACGGCGCTGTCTGCGGCGCGGCTGACGGCAAAATCACCGCCGCGATTAATGTTAAAAATACAGGCGGATGTGCAGGAAAAGAAGTAGTCGAGCTTTATTACAGCGCTCCTGACGGTAAGCTCGGCAAGCCGTCGATTGAGCTCGCGGCGTTTAAAAAGACTAAGCTTCTTATGCCCGGCGAGAGCGAAATTATCGCAATCAGCTTTGATATAAACGACATGGCAAGCTTTGACGATCTGGGTAAGATTCAGAAGTCTGCCTATGTCCTTGAAAAGGGCACATATAAATTCTTTATCGGCACATCAGTAAGAGATGTGAAGAAGCTTGATTTTGAATATGAGGTCAGTGATGACACTGTAGCTTTACAGCTTACACAGTACTGCCGTCCCTTTAAGCTTGAGAAGAGACTTACCTCCTCGGGCGAATATGAAGCGCTTCCCACAGGCGAGAGTAGTTATTATTACGGTGAAAACGAGCTTGCCGACGTAAAGGCTCCCGAAAAAGAAGTGAAATTCGATAAAGTCGGCGAAGAGATTACTTTAGATGAATTTGTACGCCAGTTTACCGATGACGAGCTCAGAAGCTTTGTCGGCGGTCAGCCGCCGACGGGTGTTGCGAATACAGGCTGCTTCGGCGGACTTAAAAGACTCGGCGTTCCTGCTGTTCCCACAGCTGACGGCCCCGCGGGTCTTCGACTTAATGTGGAGACAGGCATTCCCACAACCGCGTGGCCCTGCTCGACGCTTCTCGCTTCAAGCTGGAATACTGACATAGCGTTCGCTGTCGGCGCCGCCGCCGCTGCGGAAATCAGAGAGAACAATATCGGCATATGGCTCGCGCCCGCGCTTAATATACACAGAAATCCGCTCTGCGGCAGAAACTTTGAGTATCTTTCAGAAGACCCGATTATTGCGGGTAAAATTACCGCCGCTGAAATCAGAGGTATTCAGTCTCAAAAGGTCGCCGTTTCAATGAAGCATTTCGCCTGCAACAATAAAGAGGCCAAACGCTTCGATTCAGATTCAAGACTTTCCGAAAGAGCGCTGAGAGAAATATATCTTAAAGGCTTTGAAATCTGCGTTAAAGAGGCGAATCCGTGGACGGTTATGTCCTCATACAATCTCATTAACGGTCAGCATACATCCGAGAGCTGGGAGCTTCTTACGGGAATTCTCCGCAATGAGTGGGGCTTCAGGGGCATGGTTACCACCGACTGGGGCGTAAAGAATGACCCCGTTAAGGAGGTTAAGGCGGGCAATGATATGAAGATGCACGTCGGTTACCCCGAAGACCTTAAGGCAGGCATGGAGGACGGCAGAATCAACCGCGCCGACCTCGAAGCCTGTGTAAAGAGAATCCTTTCATCATTCATGAATCTCGCGTAAGGGGGCGGCTTTATGGCAGACAGATATTACAGACAGCTCGAAAGTCTTCATATAGGCTGTGAAGAGCCGAGAGCGTATTTCATTCCTTTTGACAGCGAAGAGAATTCTCTTAAAAAGAGAGAGGAGTCGGCGCTTCTTACAACTCTTAACGGCGAGTGGGATTTTGCCTTTTTTGAAAATGTTGAGGAGCTCGAGCTTGAGGATAACAACTTCACGGAAACAGTTGAATGCAAAGATAAAATCGAAGTTCCCTCCTGCTGGCAGCTTTATCTCGACAGGGGATATGATGTTCCCAATTATATAAATCAGGATTATCCTTATCCTGTTGATCCGCCCAATCTTCCCGATGTGATTCCCTGCGGATTTTACAGACGCAGAATCAGCTTCTCAAAAAAGAGCGACAAGAAATATTTTATAAACTTTGAGGGCGTCGCGCCGTGCTTCTACCTCTGGGTCAATGATAAGTTCATCGGCTACAGCCAGGTGAGCCACTGCACAAGCGAGCTTGACATAACCGACGCATTATGCAACGGCGAGAATAAATTTGAGATTCTCGTTGTGAAATTCTGTGACGGCTCATATATGGAGGACCAGGATTTCTTCCGTCTTTCGGGTATTTTCAGAGATGTCTATATCCTCGAAAGAAGCGAGAAACATATAAAAGATATATTCGTTGATTACAATGTCGCTGAGGATCTGAAATCCGCTGTTATTTCCGTAAAGCCTGAGTTTTCGGCGGCAGGGGAGCTTGAGTATAAGCTTGTTTCTCCCTGCGGATGTACTGTTGACAGCGGCAGAGTCTGCGGAGATTTTGAGATTAAAATCGACAGTCCCGCTCTGTGGAACGCTGAGAAGCCTGTGCTTTACACTCTTATGGTTTCATTTGGCGGCGAATACATTTCTCTTCGTCTCGCGGTAAGACGGATTGAAATTAAGAATAAATGCCTTCTCCTCAACGGAGAGAAAATCAAGCTCCGCGGAATAAACCGCCACGACAGCCACCCCGAAAAGGGATATGCCGTACCCGAGGAGCATATGATGAATGACCTGCTCATTTTAAAGAGAGCGAATGTCAATACAATACGCACATCC
>JAZUHE010000032.1:0-5664 GCA_045641565.1 Acutalibacteraceae bacterium
CCATAAGCAGATTAGTAGATTCTCTTACCTGTGTAACACTGCCGGTTGAGCTTGAAAGCCCTTGAATACCGACAGTCTGAATGGAATCAATTATAACAAGATTGGGACGGTCACTTTTAATATATTCACATATGCTTTCCATATCAGAGTCGCACAGAATCTCAAGATTGTCAGTATAAACGCCTAATCTGTCTGCGCGAAGCTTAATCTGATTCGCTGACTCTTCGCCCGATACATACAAAATCTTAAGCTTTTTGCCTATATGCTGGCAGATTTGCAGAAGAATTGTGGATTTACCTATACCGGGATCACCGCTCAGAAGAACAAGAGAACCTTTTACAAGACCGCCTCCGAGAACTCTGTCAAGTTCGTTTAAGCCTGTTTTATATCTTATCTCTTCATCAGTTGTGATGTTTGTTAGCTTGTACGCTGTTAATCTTTTAGCTGAGCCTGAAACACCTGTTTTTTTGTTAACAGAGAATGTTTTAATCTCTTCTGATAACGTATTCCATGAATTGCATCCGGGGCACTGGCCATACCATTTTGCACTCTCATAACCGCATTCAGAACAAACATATACAGTCTTATCTTTAGCCATTTTTTTCATCCTGTTCTTTATAATAATTTATAAGTCCGTCTGCTATTGAAACAGCAATTTTTTGCTGATAGATTTCATTTTTCAGATTATCTAAGTCAGACTGATTTGAAATAAATCCGCATTCAACCATTACTGAAGGTATTTTTGAATGATAAAGCAGATAAATCTCAGTGCCTGATTTTTTAATTTTTCTGTAATTATCTTTTTGTATTTTTTTAACAATGGAATCCTGAATTTTCTGAGCGAGTTTTAAGCTTAAAGGATTATTTGCAGAATAAAAAACCTGAGTTCCGTTTACCGATGAATCTGAATATTTATTCTGATGAATACTGATAAAAACAGCATTCGGATTAGCATTTATTATTTTTTCTCTGTTATGTATATCAGAGATTTTTTTCTGACGAACTGTTTTAGCCTCGCTGTCATTTATTGATTTATCATCAGAACGCGTCATTATTACGTTATAACCGTAAAGCTTTAAAATATTGCATAATTTTTGCGAAATCTGAAGATTGATAATCTTTTCTATTGTTCCGTCAGCACCTACGGCACCGCCGTCAAAACCTCCGTGGCCTGCATCAATAATAACAGTCTGCGGTGATTCAACTGAACCGAATACACTTAAAAGACTGTTTTTGTAATTGGTATAATAAGAAAACAAAATGAGAAGAATAAAAAATATAATAATTACAAATATAACAATAAGCTTATAATTTAAAAATTTTTTCATCATATCACCCCACATTAACTATTATGCAGGAATGAACTTTCTATGAAAAAGAGATATAAATATATTTGCGGTTTTTTAATCGGTTTAATAAATTCACTTATAGGTGCCTGCGGAGGAATAATTACTGTTGCCGCCCTGAAAAAAGACGGTATGGAACAAAATAAAGCTCATGCCAACGCAATAGCAGTAATACTTCCTCTGAGCATAATAAGTGCTTGCTTTTATTGTTTAAAAGGATATTCAAGCATATCAGAAGCATTGATTTATATTCCCGGCGGAGCATTAGGAGCGTTATCAGGTGGTATAATACTGCCGAAAATTCCGCAGAAAGTTTTAAAAAAGATATTTGCAGTTTTCATAATCTGGGCAGGCATCAGGATGGTGATTAAATGACTGTATGGAATGTCATTGCTTCATCAATAGCCGGATTAATAGGCGCAATGGGCTTCGGCGGAGGCGGAATTCTGATAATATATCTTACACAGATTTCTGGGTTTGGGCAACTGAAATCTCAGGGAATTAATCTGATATTCTTTATTCCGACAGCGATAATCGCACTGATAATGCATTATAAAAATAAACTGATTGATTTTAAAAAAACAGTACCGTTTATCATTTCTGCAATACCCGGTGTTGCTTTGGGGCTTTATATTACGACAATTATATCGGGTAAAATTCTTTCATTTATTTTCGGTATTTTACTGATAATTATGGGGATAAATGAATTGTTTAAGCGTAATTAAAACAAAGGGATTGATGCATAAATATAAAACGCAGCAATCCCTTCTTTTAATGATTTTTTCTGTAATCAAGATAGTCCTGAAGAATTATTGTGGCGGCAACAGCGTCCACAACATTTTTTCTTTTCTGGCCTCTTGTATTAGTGTTGTTTAAATAATTGTGAGCTTCAACAGTTGTAAGGCGCTCATCCCACATAACAGTTTCAATCTGAGTAAGTTCTGTGAGTTTTTGTGCAAAATCAATGCATTTCTGCGCCCTGTCCCCTATTGATGAATCCATATTCTTAGGAAGACCGACGACAATCTGCGACGGTTTATGTTTGTCGCATAATTCCTTGATTCGATTCAATACTTTAGGCTCATAGCTTTGATGTATTACTTCAAGCGGTGATGCAAGAAATTCAAGCGCATCGCATATTGCAATACCTGTTCTTGCATCGCCATAGTCAACTGATAAAATAACCATAATTATTCTGTCGCTTCTCCGCCGCCGGTACCTGCTCCTGTGTCACCGCCGGTTGTACCGCCACCGGTACCTGTTCCCGTGTCACTGCCGGTTGTCCCGCCACCGGTACCCGTTCCTGTGTCACCGCCGGTTGTAGTTCCGGAATAGTATCCGTGGCTTCCTGTGCAGTATCCGGGAAGATTGTCAGGGTCATACCATCCGAGATATCCCGAACTGCCGTATGAAGAAAGCTTGCCGCAGTAAGGACAATAATATTTCTGAGAAATTTCGCTGTGAAGTTCCATTTCCTTAGGCGCAAGATTTTTATGAACTCGATTCATTACAACCTTAAATATTTCGCCTGCCGGGTTTACTGTTGAACTGCAATAAATCTTTTCGGGAGTATCATATCCGTACCAGACTGATGCGAAATAATATGATGTACCGCCCGCAAACCATTTATCTTTATAATCGTCGGTAGTACCTGTTTTGGCAAATGTTTCGAATCCGTCAACACCGTAGCCGTAACCTGTACCGATAGACGAAGTAATAACTGTCTTCATAAGCTCACGCATAACATCAGCTGTTCCCGCTGTGAATACCTGTTCGCCTGTGTTATGTGTATTGTCAAGGATAACGTCACCGCTTGAATCAGTAACCTTATAATATGAATAAGGCTTATAATACTTTCCGCCGTTACCAAGCGAGCAATATGCCGCAGTTAAATCAAGAGTAGTTACACCGTATGAAAATGCACCGATAGCAAGTCGCTGAACGGAATTGTCACCGTAATCTTCATGAAGTGTTGAAATTCCAAGTGTCTGAGTAAGAATATCAAATGATTTCTGCTGTCCTAAAGTATTAAGAATCAATCTTGCAGGTACTGTATTAAGTGAACGTGCAAGAGCGTTCTGAACAGTAACATATCCACCGCTGCCGTAGTCGCCGTTATAGTTCTTGGGCCAGCGTTTTCCTGCTACAGTAGTGCAGGAGCTGTCAAGTACGAGTGAACCCCATGTGATGTCACCCTGATTCATAGCGGGTGCATATGCAGAAAGCGGTTTGATAGATGATCCGGGAGGTCTCGGAGAATCAGTGGCTCTGTTAAGGCTTCGTGCGCCCTCTTTCTGTCCTGCGCCGCCAATAATTCCGACAACACGTCCTGAATAATCCATAATTGTCATTGAGGACTGGCCTTTATATCTGTCAATAAATCCACGTCTGTTTTCATATACATCTTCAAGAATTTCCTGAATGTCAAGGTCAACAGCAGTATAAATCTGAAGACCTCCGCCGTATATCATATTTGACGCTTCAATTCTTGAACAGTTCTGAGATTCCATAAGGTCATTGATAACCTGATTGATTACAAAGTCAACATAATAACCCTGAACCTCTTCTTCTTTTTCTTCTTTCTTTTCCTGATTTGTTGTCTTGGGGCCCTGATAGTTAGAATCCGTTGTAAGAACAAGCTCATAATTCAGAGCTTCATCATGCTGCTCCTGATTGATAAATCCCTGGTCAAGCATACATTTAAGGCAGTAATCTCTTCTTATTTTATTATCTTCCTTATGTGATATGGGGTCAAGAGCATAGGGATTTTTGGTAGTAGATGCAAGAGCTGCTATTTCAGTAATATTAAGGTCTTTGAGCTCTTTACCGTAATAATACTCCGCAGCGGTCTGAACACCATAACATCCGTGACCGAGATAAATTGTATTAAGATATGCCTCCAGAATAACCTCTTTTGGGTTATATCCTTCTTTTTCGTAAGCTTTTTCAATATTCAGCGCAGTAAGAATCTCATGATATTTACGAACATAAGTTGTTTCATTATTTCCTGTTATGTTTTTAATAAGCTGCTGAGTAATTGTTGAACCGCCCTGGCTGTTGTTTTTAATTGCAACACCGACAGTACGCTTCCAGTTTACACCGTGATGATTATAGAATGTCTTGTCTTCAAGTGCGATAAAAGCGTGCTGAACATCCTCGGGGATATCATCAAGATTAACCCAGACACGGTTTTCTGTTCCGTGAAGTCTTGCAAGCTCAACAGTTTCACCGTCAGAGTCGGTCGCATAAAGAAAAGTAGTCTGATTAAGGCTGCTTTTAATACTTGAAAGAGAAATAACTGCCTCGCCGTTAACTACGGAAATGGCGTTAATTCCTACAAAGCCGACAACAATGGCGGTTGTAAAAAATATTATTGCAAGTACAGAAATTGTAACAGCAAAAAAGTTAGAAAAACCGTTCTTGACTTGATTTTTTTTCTTAGAACGTTTTTTTCCTGATGCCATCAAAATACCTCCTTTATCTGATTACATTTCTTTGCGAAGAATTGCTCCGCTCGATATTTCTTTATCACAATCAAATGAAAATTCCATCATTGGGTGCGGAGCGTTGTCAATAATTTCTCCGTCGGAATTTTTCAAATTAGTTACTTTGATTTTAAAAGGCTCTGTCCCCTTCTGTAAAACTTCAAGTTCATCGCCTTCAAAAAACCTGTTCCTCTGAAAACCGAATAATTCATCGTTTTCGGTTCTTATTACTTCGGCAACAACATTCCACTCACGTCGATAACCGCCGTCATAGAATATTTCTGCATTATCCTGCGGTCTTCCGTAATAAAAGCCTGTGCAATACTGACGGTAACTGACTTTTCTTACTTCCTGTGAAATCCACTCGGGTAATGAGTAAGCATCTTTGTTTTTACTGTTTATATAACTGTCAACAGCCGCTCGGTATGCGTTTGTTATAACAGCGGTGTAATATGCCGATTTGGCTCTTCCTTCGATTTTAAAGCTTGTAATACCTGCCTTAATCATTTCGGGAATATGTTCAATCATACACATATCACGTGAATTCATAAGATATGTACCGTTGTCATCTTCAATAACAGGAAAATATTCACCCGGTCGTGTTTCTTCCATAAGATGATATTTCCATCTGCACGGCTGTGCACAGTCGCCTCGGTTAGCGTCTCTGTCTGCAAGATAGTTTGAAATAAGACATCTGCCGGAAAAAGACATGCACATAGCGCCATGTACAAAGCATTCAATTTCCATATCAGATGGGATTTTAGCTCGAATTTCAGCAATATCAACAAGAGAAAGCTCTCTTGCAGTTACTATTCTTTTTGCGCCGAGATTAT
>JAZUHE010000033.1:0-9342 GCA_045641565.1 Acutalibacteraceae bacterium
GATAGTAGAGCAGCGGAATAATCTGAAAGGCGGAGACACTGCCGCCCAGAGACGTAACCGCCGAAATCGCGACAAGCATCTGTGCGCCGTAAGGGATAACGCCCTGGAAAATGCAGGAGAATGTGTCGAGAAGCGAAGCGGATTTTCTCTTTGAAATTCCATAATCCTTAGAAATATCCGCGGCAATCGGGTTGGCCATAACAATGGCAACGGTGTTGTTCGCCGTGGCGATATCCATGAGACCGACAAGAAGACCTATGCCGAGCTGACCTGCTCTTTTGCCTTTGAAAAGAGTTTTGATTCCGTTGAGCAGTGCGTCAAAGCCGCCGTTTTCGCGGATAAGCGCGCATATCGCCGAAACAAGCAGAGTAACCATGACAGTTTCAAACATTCCCGACGCGCCGCTGCCCATGTTCCCCAGAAGGTCAACGGGCTTGACACTTCCCGTTGCGAGCATGATAACCGCGCCCGAAACGATGCCTATAAGAAGCGTCACAAAAACATTTATGCCGACAATTCCGCCTATAAGCACGAGAATATAGGGGATAATCTGAATAAGGTCGTATGAATGTTCAATCGTGCCTGAAATATCCGAGCCGAATGAGCGGATGAGAATGATTACAAGAGTAAGCAGTGCCGCGGGGAGAGCTATGGCGAAGTTTTCGCGGAATTTATCCTTCATCTGACAGCCCTGACCGTTGCAGGCGGCGATAGTTGTATCCGATATAAAAGAGAGATTGTCGCCGAACATCGCGCCGCCCATAACGGAAGCGACGCACAGCGGAAGCCCGAAGCCCGAAGCCGACGCGACCGTTACCGCGATAGGAACGATAAGAGTGATTGTGCCGACGGATGTACCCATAGCGGTGGAAACAAAACAGCTGACAATAAACAGCACCGCAACGGCGAATTTTGCGGGAATCAGCGAAAGCATAAAATAAGCGACGCTTTCCGCGCTGTCTCTGCCTACAACGCCGACGAATATTCCCGCTTCAAGGAAAATAAGAATCATTGTAACAATATTTTTGTCTCCCATATCTTTGCCCATAAGGATGAGCTTGTCATCAAAGCTGACCTTCCTGTTCTGAAGGCAGGCTGTCAGAAGTGCCGCGAGGAAAGCCACGACAATCGGGATATTGTAAAATCCCATTTCGATTTTCAGAACGTACTCAAAAAGAATGCCCAGACCGAGATAAAACACGAGGAATACTCCGATGGGCAGGAGAGCCGCAGGGTTGCCTTTTTTCATATATAAAACCTCCTAAAATTTACACAACTTTTTGATTCTATCATACAACAAAAAAATAATCAACACAGAATTAATTTGTTTTTCACATCATTTACAAAAAAGAAGCTGTATTTTTGTTCCTTTTTTCAACTGCTGATTTCAACAAAAAATTGCAATTATAATTTTTATATGATATAATTTTTCTGTTATATGAAAATTTTTATGAGGTGATACATATGAATTTCAGAGAAAAGATTAAAGACGCTTCCGAGCAGATTAAAAAATGCGGTGATTTCGCAAAAGACGGAATTACACATATCTGCTCAGAGTTCGGCCCCCGCGAATGCGGCAGTGACGCCGAGCGCAAGGCTCAGGAATATATGGCTGACGTTCTCAGGAACTACGCCGACGATGTTACAAGAGAGAAATTCGAGGCGAATCCCAGAGCGTTCATGGCGTTTGTTCCCATCGCCGGCAGCCTCCTTTTAGGCACAACAGCCGTTAATCTTCTCGGCGCATTCAAAAAGAACAAGGCCGCCGCTGCTTCCGTTCCGCTTCTCGGTGCTGCTCTCGCCGCTGTAGTCGGTGAATTCGGCCTTTATAAGCAGCCCCTCGACCCGCTTTTCAAAAAGGTTGAGTCAGGCGATGTTGTAGCTGTTCGCAAGGCGACAGGTGAAACAAAGCGCCGCATAATCATTTCAGGTCATACCGACTCCGCTCCCGAGTGGACATACACATATAAGCTTGGCTCCAAGGGCGTTGTATCCGTTGTAGGCTACAGTGTTGCAGGTCTTCTCTACGGTATCGCTTCAACAGCTGTTTCTCTTAAGAGCAAAAACGAAAAGCTCAAGAAGGGTATGGCTCTCGGTCAGCTCGCGTTTGTTCCCGGCTTTGCCGCTCTTTATGATTTCACAAACAGCAAGAGATTTGTTGACGGTGCAAGTGATGACCTCAGCGGCTGTTATGTTGCGAATTCCGTTATGAAATTCCTGTCAGACAACGATATCCGTTTTGAAAACACAGAGGTTGTTGCCCTCCTTGCCGGCGGTGAGGAATGCGGACTCCGCGGCACAAAGGCATATTTCGCTGCTCATCCCGAGCTTCTCAATGACGGTGTTGAGACAATCTTTGTAGGCTTCGACACAGTCCGTGACGCTGAGTACATGATGATATACAAAAAAGACCTTAACGGTTTTGTCAAGCTTGACGACAAGACCTGCGAGCTTGTTAAGGACGCGGCGGCAAAATGCGGCGAGGACGTTCCTTTCGGCGCTATTCCTCTCGGCTCAACTGACGCGGCGGCTGCCGCTCAGGCAGGCATCAAGGCCGCGAGCTTTGTTGCCATGGATCCGGCTCCCGCACGTTATTATCATACAAGACTCGATACAGCTGACAATCTCTGCCCCGAAACAATCGCGAAGGGCGTTGAGATAGCGCTTCAGACAGTATTTGATTTTGACGAAAAAGGCCTTAACTGATAAAATCGGGGAGACGCTCAGGCGCCTCCCTTTTTTTGAGGTGTAATATGAAGTTTGTCTATAAAGGGAAATACAGCGGAAACGAAGATGAGCTTCCGCACAGAGAACATCCGGAGAATTATCACGCGTACAAGGAGCCGGAAAGCATTAAAAAGCTTGCTGTGATTGCGAACGCGCTGAGTCTGATAATATATTTCGCACTGTTTGCGGCATTGATTATGCTTACAAGCTTCAAAGAGGTGTTTTATACTCATTATCTGAGCTTCTGCTTCGGTGTCGGCGCCGCGGCGTTGTCGGTGATTCCTCACGAGTTTCTTCACGCCGTCTGCTTTAAGGATGAGGTTCAGATGTATCAGAATTTAAGGCACGCGATGCTGTTTGTTATCGGTATTGAGGATATGTCAAAACCGAGATTTATTTTTATGAGCCTTTTGCCGAATATCGTTTTCGGATTGATTCCGTTTTTAATCTTTCTGATTAAGCCGTCACTGATATTTTTCGGCTCGCTCGGAGCGCTGGGACTTGCTTCTGGTGCGGGAGATTACATAAATGTTTTTAACACAATCGTTCAGGTGCCGAAAAATGCAAAAATATATATGAGCGGAATGCACACATACTGGTATAAATAAAACGCAGCAGAAATAAATCTGCTGCGTATTTTTTTATCTCGTACTGAAAAGAACCGTTTCGCCTTTTTTCATTGTAATTTTTATTGTGTCGGAAACGTATGTTTTTTCTTCTGCGGGAATGATTTTCTGAACAGTTTTTTCGCTGTCGAGATGAATGATTTTTTCTCCGTCTGTTACGGCGTGGACGGAAACGAAATTGTCATTCACATAAACGATATCATCTGATTCGCAGAGGATTTCAACTCCGTTCGCTTCGCAGAACGCTCTCAGCTCTTTGACGGAAAATTCTTTTTTCGCCGGAGTTGACATTATGTACGGAATGTCTTTTTCTCTGCATAGCGAGAGAGCGTTTTTCATCCGTTCTGTTTTTGCTGAGGACATAAAAATCACAGCTTTGTAACTGTCCGCGACTTTTTCAAAATCAAAAACATCATAAATATCATACGGCGTACCCATAAGACCGAGTGCCTTGCGCTGATTATAAACTGAATTTCTCAGTGAGCAGTCGGTCATGTATTTATATGCGCTTTCATCAACAAAAACGGCAATCTCCGCTTTGCCTTTTCTGTTTGAATCATTGAGACTTTCCGCATAGATTTCTTTATAAAGCTTCATATCGCTCATGATGTCGCTGTCAGAGAACCAGCCGCCCCACATATCAAACCACCAAAGGCCGTTGCCCCTGATAAGCTGACGGCAGAATGCCTTGCGGATATTCGCGATTGATTCTTCCTTTGTTTCAGGGCCTTTCCATATTGATGCGGTATAGACTCTGTTCGGGTCGAGAGCAGGGTCTTTTTCGCAGATGAAAGTTGTGAGATTTGTTCTGATGTCACATTCCTGGAAGCACATTTTGCCGTGAAGCCTTACGCTGTCGGCAGGGTACATTTCACTCCAGTCAGAGGCCGCGTCTCTTGAGCCGATATATGAGCAGGGGGAGCAGATGAAGTCTATATTTTTATCGTCAAGGAGGATTTTCAGCGCGTGAGTGCCGTTGAGGGGAGTTGTAACCTCAAGAGAGTAGCCGTAAAATGTGCCCACAACCACGTTGCCGCCGGTCTCCTGCTTCACGACAGAGGCGAAGTACGTTATCGCGTCGGCTATGGCGAAGCTTGCGTACTCAAGGAATCGGGCGAGGTGCTCGTCGTTGTGATAATTGCCCGATTTTTTCAGCTTTGATAAGTCCGGAAGGCCGCTGAAATCCGAATCGGGATAATATTCATTCAGAAAGTCGCTGAAGCCTTTTTCGGCGTTTTTGCAGAAGCCCGCGTTTGTATCAAAATGGAACCATTCCTCAGTATTGCCGCCGGCAATCTGATAGCCTACAATATGAGCGGCGTACTCTGAACCGTTTACATAACCGACAAATTCTTTGAGCATTTCTGCCGCGTCCTCACGCCACTTTGAGGAATACATTGACTCTCTGCACGTGGTGCCGTCAGATTTTATGTTTACATCGTCGGGGTTTTCCTTTTCCCACCATTCGGGCATGCTGATATTGACTCTCGGGAAAACATACGCGTCGGGGCAGGCGGTGAGGATTCTGTCCATCGCCTCATCAAATAAAGAAAAATCCGGAGAGCCTTTTATATCAAAAATGCCTTTTTTAAAGGGCGGTGTGTCTGCGGAGGCGTTTATCCATCTGCCTGCGAAAAGAACGGGAACGGAAAAGAATGAGTATCCTGCCTTCGTGAATTTTTCATAATCGTTGAACTGCTCGAAATACGTCATGTATGCGGCGGAGGGGTAGGCTTTGCCGTTGATACAGAGCGTCGGAACTCCGCCAACGTTTTTGATTTCAGAAAAAATTCCTTTATATTTATCCATGCTTCTTACCACCTCTTCACGGCTTCTGAATTCCGCTTCTCCGAATGTCTTTCCGAAAGAAAAATTGTATCCGAAAAAAGTTGACAGAATAAGAAACCAGCTGATTATTTTTTTGATAAGCATTTCACCGCCTCCTGTAATCAGAAAAATAATATCATACGCCGCAGGCATTTTCAATATGAATTTCTGTTGAAATTTCAGCGGCTCTGTGTTATTCTTTTTTTATAAACAAAAGGGAGGAATTTCATGAAAAAAATAATCTCTGTTATACTTTCTGCGGTGCTTATGATGTCATCGTTCATTTTTGCCTTTGCGGCTGACGGAGCGTATCTTAATGTTTCTCAGCTTGTTCCTCCTGACACGGGGAAGGACGTGGCTGACGAGATTCAGAAAATCATTGACGAAAACCCCAACAGAACTCTCGCCTTTGAAGACGGAGAATACCTTGTTTCAAAGCCGATACTTACCCCCGCGGAGCCGAAAAAAAGCGTTTCTTTAAAGCTCGCTGATTTTACGGTTTTCAGAGCCTGCGGTCAGTGGGAAAAGGGTCAGGCTGTGGTTCAGCTGGGCGGCAAAAATCCTGCGAACAACACAAGTACTCCGGGCAGCAATTACGCCTTTGAGGGCGGAATAATCGACGGCAGCGGCATGGCTGACGGAATTTCAATCAACAGCGGCCGTGAAACAATGATACGCAATGTTTCAATCAAAAACACCGTATGCGGAATCCACATTCTTTACGGCGCAAACAGTGGCTCCTCTGACGCCGACATAAGCGGCATAAACATTATCGGCACGGGTACGGTTGAAAGTAAAGGAATTTTTGTTGAGGGATACGACAACACCTTCACAAATATCAGAATAGGCAACATCTATACGGGTGTTCATATTGCCTCCGGCGGCAATGTGCTTCGCAATATTCATCCCCTTTATTATTCTGATTATACGGATTATGAAAACAGCTGCGGATTTTTAATCGAGGGCGGCACCAACTGGTTTGATTTCTGCTATTCCGACCAGTTCGGCACAGGCTTCCGCACAACGGGCAACAGCGAAAATATTTTCAATGACTGTTTCTGCTTCTGGTACAGCGACAGAGGTACCGTTCACACGGCCTTTAAAGCAGATAAAAAGTCCAAGGCGACGATGAATAATTTCAGAGCCGACTTCCCCGATAAGGTTGAGAATTATTATGTCACAATCGGCAGTCTCGGCGGAAACGGAACAATAACAAATCCCATAGTTGATAATGACAGACTGTCTTCGCTGTCATATAAAATGTACGAAAGCGACGCTCTTATTGTTGTAAAAGCGTTTGGATTTTTCACATGGCTGTTTGAAAAAATATTCTGATAACGGAGGTTATTTTTATGTTGAAAATCATGACACTTTCTTCTTTGGAAAAAGTATTTTTTGATGAGGCTCCTGCCGATAAAAAATTCAGCTCCTTTTCACTTCTTCAGAATGAATTCGGAGCGTTCCAGATTGCTGTCAGCAGCGATAAAAAAATAAAGCTTCAGATAAAGATTGACTCTGAGCTTGACGTGACCTGCTTTGAGGTTAAAAATATTCCCGCAAAAAAAGTCTGCAGCAAGGGCGACGATTATTATCTGAGAAAAGAGTCGGGCCTTTTCCCCGACCTGCTTTGCGAGTGCGGCGAAATCGAAGCCGACGACAGCTGGAAAAGTCTGTGGTTTGAAATAAAAACAGACGCTGAAAAAGCGGGAGAATATCCTGTTAAGGTTTCACTCCTCAGCGGCGAAAAAGTCCTCGGTGAAACGGCGGTAAATGTTGAAATTATCGGAGCAGAGCTGCCGGAGCAGAGCCTTGTCTGCACTCACTGGTTTCATACAGACTGCATTCATACATACTACGACGTTCCTGTTTTCAGCGAGGAATACTGGCGCATTACCGAGAATTTTGCCCGTGCCGCGGCTGAGCACGGAATAAACTTCCTGCTGACTCCGCTTTTCACTCCGCCTCTTGATACCGCTGTCGGCAAGGAGCGTCCCACCGTTCAGCTGGTTGACGTGAAGCTCGATAACGGCGAGTATTCGTTCGGCTTTGACAGGCTTCACAGATGGATTGAAATGTGCGACCGCTGCAATATAAAATATTTTGAAATGTCCCATCTTTTCACTCAGTGGGGAGCGATGCATACGCCGAAAATCATGGCCACTGTTGACGGCGAATACAAACAGCTTTTCGGCTGGAAAACGTGGGCGGCGAGCAAAAAATATACTGAATTCCTGCGTGCCTTTGCCAAGGAGCTTAAAGCTTTCCTTAAAAAAGAGGGAGTGGAAAAACGCTGTTATTTCCACGTTTCAGACGAGCCCTCAATGGAGCGTCTTCGTGATTACGGAAAGAGGAGCAGTCTTATCCGTGAGCTGTTCGGCGAGTTCACGATTATTGACGCTCTTTCTGATTTTGAATTCTACAAAAAAGGCATTATAAAAAATCCCATTCCCTGCATCAATTCCGCGGAGAAGTTTTACGGCAAGGTTCCCGAGCTGTGGACTTATTACTGCTGCGGCCCCGACAGCGGATATTATCCGAACAGATTCTTCGGCATGCCGCTTCAGAGAATGAGAGTTCTGGGATATCAGCTTTATAAATATGATATAAAGGGATTCCTGCAGTGGGGACTTAATTTCTGGTATTCCCAGCTTTCCGACCATCCGATTAATCCTTTTGAGACAAGCGATTCGGACGGCGCGTTCCCTGCCGGCGACGCATTCGTGCTTTACCCCGGTGAGGGCGGCAAGGCTCTTGCTTCCATCAGATTCAAGGCGTTCAGAGAGGCTCTTCAGGACCAGCGCGCGCTTCAGCTTCTTGAAAGTCTCGCAGGCAGAGAGAAGACGCTTGAAATCCTTGAAAGCGACTGCGAGATTAAATTTAACGAATATCCCCACAGCGCGGAATGGCAGCTTAAAAAACGTGAGGAAATCAACGCGGCGATTAAAAGCGCGGTAAAGTAACACCGCGAAATCAGAGATGCGAATTTAATCATACATAAATAATGAGGTGCTTTTATGGTGGTATTTTCATGGATTTATAAAAGAATTGTCAGCGCTTTTCTTGCGGTAATGCTGTTTTTTACAGGCGGATTGTGGAAAGATGTCACGCCGAATCCCACAGAGAAAATCGCGGACGGCGCGGATATCCGTGTCGTAACCTTTAATCTGAGATATACAGGCTCGGGTAAGACCTCTATCGCGTACCGCGCGCCTCTTATGGCGGCTCAGCTTAAAGAGATTGACGCCGACTCAATGGGATTCCAGGAGGCTACTCTGCGCTGGATGATTTATCTCGAGAAGAATCTTGAGGATTACGCCTATGTGGGTGTATCGAGAGCGAACGGAAGTCAGATAGGCGAGTTCAGCCCTGTTTTTTATAAAAAAGACAAGTATAACGCCGTTGACTGGGGTACATTCTGGCTTTCAAAGACGCCTGAAAAGGCAGGCTCAAAGGACTGGGATTCAAATAATGTGAGAATCTGCACATGGGCTCTGCTCGAAAATAAAGAGACGGGTGAAAGATACGTTCACCTCAACACTCATCTCGACCACATAAGCGGTGAAGCGAGAGAGAATCAGATGAACGTCCTGCTCACAAAGGTAAAGGAGTTCGTCGGGGAGTATCCGATTGTACTCACGGGGGATTTCAACGACACAGCAGGCTCTTCCATGTATAATCTTGCGACGGAGGTTCTTACGGACTCGAGCATGGCCGCACCTGTGACAGATAATAAATATACTTATCACGCCTACGGCGAAGCGGAATCAAAAATAGATTTCATCTTTGTTTCGAATGATACATCACCGCTTGTATATCACGTAATTGACGATAAGATTGACGATACATATCTTTCTGACCACTACGGAATATATGTTGATTTAAAGCTTGCAAATGGGCAGGAGCTGTAAACAAGCGCAAAAGGGCTGTCGCATTCGGCACAGACTCGCAAGGCTGCTTTTCCTTAAAATGCGCCTTTCACCCGCCTTGCGCCCTTTTGCTCCTTGCAATACGACAGTATAACATCGTCGCAAAAGAACACAAATCGGGCAAAATCCATCATTTTAAGGTGCAGAGCAGTTTTTGATGAGAGAATTTTTTTGAAGACAAAGAAAATCCGCATCACGCATACTGGCGTATTCGGATGCGGATTTGATGCAGTATT
>JAZUHE010000034.1:0-19325 GCA_045641565.1 Acutalibacteraceae bacterium
GAACATATCGACGGACTTGTTACTAAATGTAAAGAAGACGCTTCAAGCGATTCCTTGCATATAAGTCATATTTCAACGACATAAAAATAAAGCCGTTCAACGCTACCAACATTGAACGGCCGAAATATAGCGCACCAAACAAACCACTGAAAGGATAGCTACATCTGTATTATTATAGAACAGTTATCCTTTCTTTGTCAAGCTATACCATTTTCGGCATAGACTTTAAAGAAAGGATTGTTTATTTATGAAAACTGCAGCTGCATATATCCGTGTTTCTGATGACCGACAGGACGAATATTCCCCCGACAGTCAGCTGAAGCTCATACAGGAATACTGCGACAGAAATGATTATGAGCTCCCGAAGGAATACATATTTTATGACGACGGCATCAGCGGCCGCTCCGTCAAAAAGCGTAAGGCATTTAATGACATGATTGCTTACGCGAAGCTGAAAGAACATCCGTTTGACGTTATTCTTGTTTGGAAGTTCTCCCGATTTGCCCGTAATCAGGAAGAGTCGATTATATATAAAGCTCTTCTTAAAAGAAACAATGTCACAGTTATATCTATAAGTGAGTCAGTCGATGACTCCCCTTTTGCGCCTCTGATTGAAAGAAACATTGAATTCTTTGACGAATATTACTCAACGCGTCTTTCGCAGGAGGTCAAGCGCGGCATGACCGAAAAAGCGGGACGCGGCGAAGCTATGTGTCCGCCTGCCTTCGGATATGATATTGTAGAGAAGAAATACATACCGAATGAAATCGAGGCTCCCGCCGTCCGTCAGATTTTCCGCGACTTTGCCGACGGCGTTCCCATGCGTCAGATAGCATTAGCTCTGAATTCAAAGGGCTACAAGACGCACCGCGGTAATCCCATTGAGGCTCGCACGGTGCGGTACATTCTGTATAATCCGCTGTATGTAGGTAAAATCCGATGGACTACCGACGGCAAAGCTGTGGGCAACAGAGATTTTAAAAATCCGAACACAAGGATTGTTGACGGCGTTCATGAGCCGTTGATTTCAACTGAGTTGTGGGATGAAGTGCAGAACAAGCTCGCGCAGGCAGAGAAGATGTACGGCAGATACCAGCGCTCTGAACAGCCCGTTGAGTGGATGCTCAAAGGCCTGCTGAGATGTGACTGCGGTGCTACGTTGACATATCTCAGCACAAAATGCCCGTCGGCGCAGTGCCATGAATATACGCACGGCAAGGGTAAATGTACTGTCTCTCACTGCATCTCTATAAACAAAGCGAACAGAATTGTTATTGAAGCGCTGCAGGCTTCCGCGATGAACTTCGCTTTTAATATTGAGCCTCGGCAGAAGAAAATCGAGTCGGAAGCCGTTGATTATGATAATCTGATAGCTAAGGAACGCCTTAAGCTTGACCGGGCGAAAGAAGCGTATCTGAGCGGCATAGACGATAAAGAAGAGTACAAGGCGGCCAAGGAGCGTATTAACAAGCGCATAGAGCAGATTGTCAGGGAACAGGAGAAAAGTACAAAGGAAACAACACAGGAGCTCGACAAAGAAGCCTACAGTCTTAAAGTCCGCTCGGTTATTGATATTATCACAAATCCCGATGTCTCTGAAGCTGAGAAGAACAAAGCTCTGCGCACTATCCTCACCCGCATTGTCTTCCAGAAGCCGCAAAATAACCTCGCTTTATTTTTTTATGTATAAGTTATCTGTTTTTACAGTATGCCCCGCCGTATTGTGATATTATTATCTGCGCGTATTTAGGGTTGGGATTTGAGATTTTAACGGGATACTGAAGCTTTTTTTCATATACAAACATCAGCGGCATCCTCCTTCATAATCCCAGGGCCACGGATTTTTTAGCCAGTTGGCGCCGGGCATACCTGAATTGCAGTAAAGTGAGCCGTTTTTGGCCTCATATTCTCTTTTTAACATCTTATACTTTTCTTCGTATTTTGCATAAAGTCTTAACGCGCTTATGTCCTCGGGATGTGTGTCAAGATAAAGGTGAAGCTCCCACATTGCGAACTGTGCCGCCTGAAGAGAAACGCTCAGAGATTTTGTATCTTTCATCTTGAACCGCTTCCTTTGAAGGGCAGGTTCAGGCATGGAAAAAGTGTACCGCAGGCAAGTGCGTTGATTTCATCATATGTGGCTGTATCTGTCTGAAACGGAACATACGCCATTGCTGCAACAGGATTCGCCGGCAAAGCCGAAACCGCATTTGGGAATTCACGTACTGAGGTCTGACGCGGCGAAGCATACTGTGCATTCGGTGAATAATTCATGTCATTAACTCCTCTGTTTTTTACTGATATGCCGCAATCCGCGGCACACCGGAACCGCATACGAGCTGTTCCGTTACCATTTTATGCATATTCCGGTTTTTTGACATTGAATAATACAGAAAAAGCGGCAGACAGTAATAACCGTCTGCCGCTAAACTGATTAAAGTCAGGCTTCTTTTGCCTGGTTTCCTGTATAAAGCTGATAATATCTGCCCTGCTGCTCAAGGAGCTGCTCATGAGTACCTCGCTCAATGATTCTGCCCTGCTCAAGAACCATGATGCAGTCGCTGTTTTTAACGGTGGAGAGTCTGTGGGCAATAACAAATGTTGTTCTGCCCTTCATAAGATTGTCCATACCGTCCTGAACGATTTTTTCGGTTCTTGTGTCGATTGAGCTGGTAGCTTCATCAAGAATAAGCACCGGCGGGTCCGCAACAGCGGCTCTTGCTATGGCAAGGAGCTGACGCTGACCCTGGCTGAGGTTCGAGCCGTCGCCTGTCAGCATTGTGTTGTAGCCGTCGGGAAGATGCTGAATAAACGAATCGGCGTTTGCCAGCTTCGCCGCGGCGATAACCTCTTCGTCTGTGGCGTCAAGCTTGCCGTAACGGATATTTTCCATAACCGTGTTGGTGAAAAGGTGCGTATCCTGAAGAACGATACCGAGAGAATGGCGCAGGTCATCCTTTTTGATTTTATTAATATTTATGCCGTCATAACGGATTTTACCGTCCTGAATATCATAAAATCTGTTGATAAGATTAGTGATTGTAGTCTTGCCCGCGCCGGTAGAGCCGACAAATGCAATCTTCTGACCGGGTTCAGCGTACATATCAATATTGTGAAGAACGATTTTCTTATCGTTATAACCGAAGTCAACATCGTCAAAAACAACATTGCCCTGAAGCTCAACGTACTCAACCTCACCGGATTCCTGATGAACGTGCTTCCACGCCCACATGCCAGTACGCTCTTCTGTTTCAATAATATCGCCGTTTTCTTTTTTGGCTCTGACAAGGGTAACATAGCCCTCGTCTGTTTCGGGCTCTTCGTCAAGGAGAGCGAATACACGCTCAGCACCTGCGAGAGCCATGATGATTGAGTTGAACTGCTGGCTTATCTGATTGATGGGCATACTGAAACTCTTATTGAAAGTAAGGAAACTTGCAAGCTCGCCGATTGTAAGGGAGAAGAAGCTGCCTGCGGGAATAACCATAGCGAGTATGCCGCCGACGATAGCGCACAGAACATAGCTCAGGTGACCGAGCTGACCGTTGATGGGGCCGATAATATTTGCGAATTTATGAGCGTTGTAGGCTGAATCGAAAAGCTGCTCATTTAGCTTGTTGAAGTCATTGATGTTCTTGTCTTCATAGCAGAAAACCTTAACAACCTTCTGACCGTTAATCATCTCTTCGATGTAGCCGTTAACGGTACCTAAATCCTTCTGCTGCTTAACGAAATACTTACTGCTCTGACCCGCAACCTTTTTGGTAACAAGAAGAACAACACCGACCATAAGAAGTGTTACGCCTGTGAGCGGTATGCTCAGAGCAACCATGCAGGCAAAGGTTGAAACTATTGTTATGGCACTGCTGATAATCTGCGGAATACTTGAATTGATAACCTGTCTGAGAGTATCGATATCGTTAGTGTAAACTGACATGATATCACCGTGCGAATGTGTATCGAAATACTTGATGGGAAGATTCTGCATCTTGCTGAAAAGCTCGTTTCTGAAATCTCTCAGTGAGCCCTGAGTGACAACAACAAGGGTTCTTCCCTGCAGGAATGACGCCGCCGCGCCTAAAAGATAGAAGCATGAAACTCTGAAAATCTCATGAAGAAGAGGCTGGAAATCAGGATGCTGTTTTCCGATTAACGGCGTAATGAAATCGTCGATAAGGGTCTGAAGGAACATCGTTCCCTGAATTGTAGCAAATACATTGACAAAAATACAAAGTACAACAATAATGCATCTTACGGGATATTTTTTGAAAACAAAGCCTAAAAGACGCTTGAAAAGCTTACCTGGATTTTTAACCTGGGGCTTCATTCCCCTTACTCTCGGTCCTTTCATGGGTGGTGCCATCAGTCCTCACCTCCGTTTTCATCAAAGTCACCGTTGCCGCCTGTCTGTGATTCATAGACCTCGCGGTAAATATTGTTTGTTTTAATAAGTTCATCGTGATTTCCGATTCCGTTAATCTTACCGTCGTCAAGAACGATTATCTTATCGGCGTGCTGAACGCTGGAAATACGCTGAGCGATAATGATTTTTGTTGTATCGGGGATTCTTTCTTTAAACGCCTTTCTGATTTTGGCGTCGGTAGCCGTATCAACCGCGCTGGTTGAGTCATCGAGAATAATAATCTTCGGATTCTTCATAAGCGCACGGGCAATGCACAGACGCTGACGCTGACCGCCTGATACGTTTGTACCGCCCTGCTCAATATGGGTTTCGTATTTGTCCGGGAGCTTTTCAATAAATTCATCTGCGCAGGCAAGCTCGCAGGCTTCTCTGCACTGATCCTCAGTGGCTTCAAGATTACCCCAGCGGAGATTGTCAAGAATAGAACCGCTGAAAAGAACGTTCTTCTGAAGAACAACCGCAACCTTGTTGCGAAGCTCCTCAAGGTCATAGTCCTTTACGTTTTTGCCGCCGACAAGAACCTCGCCCGAATTAACGTCATAAAGTCTGCTGATAAGGCTGACAAGCGTTGACTTTGCGCTGCCTGTTCCGCCGAGGATTCCGACGGTTTCGCCCGAAGCTATTGAAAGAGAAACATCACTGAGAACGGGAGTGCTCTCTTCGCTTTCGTTATATTTGAAGAATACATTCTTAAACTCAATGCTGCCGTCTTCCACATCATAGCAGGGATTTTCGGGATTTTTAACTGTGGGTTCTTCTGTAATAACCTCAACGATTCTCTTCGCCGCCGCCGAGCTCATTGTGAGCATAATGAACATAAACGAAACAATCATAAGACTCGAAAGAATGTTAAGACAGTAGGTAAGAAGAGCCATAAGGTCGCCTGTTGTCATTGTATTCTGAACAATCGACTTGGCGCCGAGCCAGCTTATGAGAAGTATGCAGGTATAAATAGTTATCTGCATAACGGGAGCCATAAGAACTGTAATGTTCTCTGCTTTTCTGAAAAGATTATAAATATTATAACTCGCTCTGCCGAATTTTTCTTTTTCGAAATCTTCACGGACAAAGGCTTTTACAACACGGATGCCCGAAACATTTTCCTGAACGGAGGCGTTCATTTCATCATACTTCTTGAAAACTCTCATAAAGTATTTGGAAACAAGCGGAATGCCGATTGCGAGAACGATTGTAAGGAAAATAACAGCTCCGAGATAAACGAGTGAAAGTTCCTTATTGATTCTGAACGCCATAGTCATAGCGAAAACCAGCGTTGCGGGAGCACGGACAAACATTCTCAGAAGCATCTGATACGCGTTCTGAACATTTGTAACGTCTGTTGTAAGTCTTGTTACAAGACCCGCCGTTGAAAACTTATCAATATTTGAGAATGAATAACCCTGAATTTTTTCAAACATGGTTTTTCTCAGATTTTTCGCAAGGCCTGTTGACGCTCTGGCGCCGTATTTACCGCCCATTATACCTGTAAAAAGACCGAACGCGGCTGCGAGAACCATCAGTCCGCCCATCTTAAGGATATGGTTCATATCACCTTTTTCAACACCGTCGTCAATGATTGAACTCATAAGCATCGGTATCATTGTTTCAAGTACAACTTCAAGAATCATGAACACGGGCGTTATGATTGAATCGCGCCTGTAGCCCTTTGTCTGCTCAGCCAGTACTTTAAGCAAACTCATCACTCCTTTTCTGAAACACATATATAAAATTTAATTATTAACACACATTAGAATATTATAGAAAAAACAGAATTTATTGTCAACCGAAAAATCGCGAATTAACATAAAATTCACATATAAAAGCGGCACAACACTGTGAGTGCTATGCCACGCTCTTTTTTGCAATTTTGGAAATCAGCACAGCGAGTACAAAGAACACCGCCATGCCGAAAACAATACCGAGACTGTCAACAAAAACATCAAAGGGTCTGCACGCCCTCTCGGGCACAAAATACTGATGAATTTCATCGCTCATGGAGTATATCAGACAGAATATAAAGCCTGAGTAACCACAGAATCTCTTTTTAATAAAATACAGCATTCCGAAAAAACTGAAGCTGAACGCTGTGTATTCGCTGAAATGAGCAAGCTTGCGGAAAGCGTTGTGAGAAATAATCTCTCTTCCTCCGAAAAGCTTCACAAACAGGTCATAAAGAGACTGACTCTCCCCCGCTGAAACATCTGCGCTCTGATATGAAAACATAAAAATCATAAACATGCAGAAAACGCACAGCAAGCCCATTAATACAGCCATCGGATAATTCGGTCTGCGGATATCATTTTTCATTGCTGTTCACCCTTGAAGAGAAGTCAATATCCGTTACGTTTGAAACGAAATAGGGATTAAGTATCTCATCCCTGTATGCGAAGCAGGTTTCGCTCTCATAAAGAGGATAGAACACGCCGTTTGAAATAAGATACTGCTCAGCGTTTCTGATTCCCGATAAAATCTTATCGCCTTCATACATATAAAGACATTTCTGAATCTGACCGTCATAATTTTCATCAATGAACGCAAAAACATTCTTTTCGCTGTCTGAGCAGAAATTCTCAAGGAATTTCACGGCACTGCCTTCCTCAGCCTCAAGACTTGTCAGCGCAATCTGATACTCGCCCTTTGAGACAGCATCATTTATTTCTTCCTCTTCCATTACTTTTGTTGTAACGGTTATGGAAAATCCGAACAGCTTTTCCCAGTTCTGAATAATTCTGACAATATCGTTCCTGCGTTTTTCGGTGCACAAGATACTTATGGAAGCGTTGGTGATTTCAAGGTCCTGCAAGCCGTCAAAATAATACATAACAGCGTTCTCGTTATTGACCTCAGGCTTCTGCGCCGCGCCTGCACAGCTGCGGTAGGACTTGCCGCCCCATCTGCATGAGGAGGGAATTATGCCCGACGCAAACTCTCTGCTCTCATCAAATACGCTTAAATCAATGGCTGAAACAAGCGCTTTTCTGATTTTTTCGTTTGAAAGCACGCTATCTGCCGAATTAAAGGCAAGACCGCTGATTATATTCTTCTGTTTTGCGTATATAATATTGTCCGCGTTCTCAATTTTTCCGGAATAAGAAGCCTTTACGGGAATTGAGTTATAGTCTTCTTTATTGAATTTATCTACAATCTGTGTTTCGTCACCGTTAACATTGAAATACATGGATGAAATTCCCGACTTGCTTTCGCCGACGTATGTATCGCTTCTGTAAAGAGTTACGGTTGCATCCTCAACCCAGTTTCCTACATAAAAAGGCCCGTTGCACAGTGTATATTTAAGTTCAAGACCGTATTTGGCACCTGTAGCCTCAAAGAACGCCCGTTTACACGGCATACACATTGGATATGTAAGAAGTCTGATAAAATCAGGATTACTTCTTTCAAGGGTAACCGTAAGAGTATTTCCGCTTGCGTGAACACCGAGATTATCCTCTTCGAGAACTCCGCCGTGCACTCCCGCGGCATTTTTTATGCAATAAAGCATATATGCATTTTCCGCCTTAGTCTCGGGGCGCAGAGCTCTAATAATTCCGAACGCGCAGTCATCGGCTGTAACAGAATAATCAAAGGTATCTTCGAAGCCCTCGCCGAGCACATCCTCATGAGAGTTGAGCTTCTGCCATTTTGCGCCGTCTCTGATATGGAAAACATATGTCCTGCCGTCAGGTGAAACATCCCAGCTTTCCGCAACACCGGGAAGTATCTCGCCGTCTTCACCGAGTCTGACAATACCCTCCATGCAGTTACGCGTAATGAGAATAGCTCCGTCGCTCTCCGCAATCTGTGGGTCAAGGCAGCCCGGGTCTGACGCGATGGGATAAAAAACAGTCAGGTCATCGTCATCGGAGCACGCCGAAAATGTACATATTAAAAATGTAAAAACAAGAAAAATGCATAACAGTTTTTTACACATAAGTTTTTCCTCGCTGACAATATTAAATCAGTTTATATTATAGCAAATTATAACAAAAAAATCTATATAAATTTTAAGCATAAATGTATATTAATTACTGCAAAAATATGTTATAATTTTATATATAGTGATTTTGAAGGGTGGAATTACTACGGATATTGCCGTATACATATTTCTTTCTGTTATAACCGTTCTGCTGATTGTTCTTATTGTAATCACGCTTAAATCAAAGAACGGCTCCGCGAACAGCGAAAAGCTGACTGAAATAAAGCTTCAGAACGAGCATATTATCAGCGGCATTTCGGGTGAATTCGAACGCTCCCGACGTGAAAACGCCGACTTTCAGCAGCGAGTTGATAATGAGCTTGACAAAAATTTTGCGCTGATTTCCGAATCCATATCAAAGATTCAGTCCGCAAACTACGAAAACATTTTAAAGCTTAACAGAATAATCTCAAATAATCTTAATCAGATAAAAGACACCAACGCTTCTCAGAATGACAGACAGACAAAGGCCATGGCCGAAGCTATTCTCAGAATGCAGGAAAGCAATGAAAAAAAGCTTGACCAGATGCGTGCAACCGTTGATGAAAAGCTTAACGAAACCCTTTCGTCAAGACTTGACTCATCATTCAAGACTGTATCTCAGCAGCTCGAGAACGTATACAAATCCCTCGGCGAAATGAAAGAGCTCTCAAACGGAGTGACAAGCAACGTTTCCTCGCTCAACAGAGTTCTGACAAATGTCAAGGCGCGCGGTACATGGGCCGAGGTTCAGCTCGAAGGTATTCTTGACCAGACAATACCCAATATGTACGTCAGAAACTTCGCACCAGACCCGTCAAGTCAGAAAAGAGTTGAATTTGCTGTTAAATTCCCATCAAGCGACGGCAAGGACGTTTATCTTCCAATCGACTCAAAATTCCCCATGGAGGACTACGTAAGGCTCTGCTCCGCGGCAGACAGCGCAGACCCCGAGGCGGTAAAATCGGCAAGAAAAGCTCTTGAAGAGAGAGTTCTCGCAGAAGCAAAGGAAATCACAAAATACATAAACGTTCCGGTAACAACCCCCTTCGCAATTCTTTACCTTGCCACAGAGGGACTTTACGCTGAAATCAGCTCCTCCCGCACGGGAATTGCGGAAAAAATACAGAGCAACTATAATATCATGATAGCGGGCCCCACAACAATTACCGCATTGCTCAACTCCCTTTCCATGGGATTCAAAGCGATTGCCATAAACGAAAAAGCAAACGAGGTGCGTGAACTGCTGGCCGTTACAAAGGCTCAGTACGAAAAATTCGGCGCAGTGCTTGAAAAAGCAGGCAAAAAAATCGAGGAAGCAGGCAAAACTCTTGATGACGCCCGCAAAAGAAACGCTATCATACGCCGCAAGCTTAAAAATATTGACGCACCCGATTCATCACAGGCAGATAATTTATTGGGTATGGAATCCGATAATCTTGAATAAAAAGGAGAACCGTTATGAAGCATCAGGAACTTATATCAAAAATGACTCTTGAAGAAAAAGCCAATCTTTGTTCAGGCGCAGATTTCTGGCATCTTAAGGATGTCTCAAGACTCGGAATCAAGCCCATTATGGTATGCGACGGCCCTCACGGACTTCGCAAGCAGAATGCGGAAAATGAAAAAATCGGCATAGGCAACAGCTACCCCGCCACCTGCTTCCCCACAGCGGTTACAACCGCCTGCTCGTGGGACAGAGAGCTTATTTACCGCATGGGTCAGGCTCTCGGAGAGGAATGCATACAGGAGGAGGTTTCGGTTCTTCTGGGCCCCGGCGTTAACATGAAGCGCTCCCCTCTCTGCGGCAGAAACTTTGAATATTTCTCTGAAGACCCGCTTCTCGCAGGTGAAATGGGCGCGGCGTTTATCAACGGCGTTCAGTCAAAGGGAATCGGCACGGCTCTCAAGCATTTCGCCGCCAACAGCCAGGAAATGAACCGCATGACAGGCAACAGTATCGTTGACGAAAGAGCCTTAAGAGAAATATATCTCACTGCTTTTGAAATCGCTGTTAAAAAGGCTCAGCCTGCAATGGTCATGAACGCTTATAATCAGCTCAACGGCACATTCTGCTCAGAAAATCAGAAGCTCGAAAATGATATTCTCCGCGGCGAATGGGGATTTGAGGGCGCCGTTGTCAGCGACTGGGGCGCGGTTAATCAGCGCGTTGACGGTCTTAAGGCAGGCAATGACCTTGAAATGCCCTACTCAGGCGGATACAACGACAAAAAAATCATTGACGCGGTTAAAGACGGTTCTCTTGACGAGGCTGTTCTCGATAAAACAGTCGACAGACTCCTTGAAATACTTCTTAAGGCCGCTAAGGTCGAAAAGAAGCGTTATTATGTAAACGAACATAATGAACTCGCAAAAGAGGTTGCGCTCAATTCAATCGTACTTCTTAAGAATAAAGACAACATTCTTCCTATTACCGACAGCAACAAGACAGTTGCCGTTATAGGTGAAATGGCTAAGGAACCCCGCTATCAGGGCGCAGGCAGCTCACTCGTTAACCCGACCAAGATGTGCAATGCTTTTGACGCGCTGGCTGAGGCCGGCCTTACAGTTAAATACGCCAAGGGCTACAGCAAAAAGACCTCTAAGAAAAAAGACGAGTCTCTTATCGAGAACGCTGTTGAAGTTGCAAAAGATTCTGATGTTGTACTTCTTTTCATCGGTCTTACAGAGGAATATGAATCCGAGGGCTTTGACCGCAAGCACATGAAGCTCCCCGAGGCTCATATTGAGCTTATCGAAAAAATCTACAGCGTAAACAAAAATATAGTTGTTGTACTCTCCGGCGGCTCACCTGTGGAAATGTCATGGTACAGCAGAGTCAAGGGTATAGTTAACACATACCTCGCAGGCCAGGCAGGCGCGCTCGCCCTTGCTGACATTATCTCGGGCAAGGCAAATCCCTGCGGAAAGCTTGCCGAGACATTCCCGAGAAAATGCAGAGACAACCCCACATACGGCAATTACGCTGAGGAAAGATGTAAGGACGCAATATACAAAGAGAGCATTTTCATAGGCTACAGATTCTATGACAAGGCACAGAAAAAGGTTCGTTTCCCCTTCGGTTATGGCCTTTCTTACACCACGTTTGAGTATTCAAAAATCAAGCTGAGCAAGAAGAAATTCGGCGCAGGTGACAAGGTCACCGTATCGTTTACAGTTAAAAATACAGGTGATACGGCAGGCAGCGAAATCGCCCAGGTATATGTCGGCCGCGGTGATACGGCCATATTCCGCGCTCCCAAGGAGCTTAAGGGATTTGAGAAGATTCACCTTGAACCCAAGGAAAAAAAGACTGTTGCAATAGAGCTTGACAACAGAGCATTCTCATTCTACAACACCGAAATTTCAGACTGGTGCGTTGAAAACGGCGAATATGAAATTCTTGTCGGCTCGTCATCGAGAGATATTCTCCAGACAGCAAAAATCATCGCAGAGGGATTTGACAATTCCGTTATGCCAGATTACTCAGAGCTCAAGTCATACTTTGGCGAAGCTCCTCACGAGGCAAGCGATGATGAATTCAAAAAGCTTTTCGGCGGCGAGCTTCCCCTTACCCCCGAAAAAGAAAAGAGCGACTATAACACAACTATTTTTGATAAATCTGACAAGGGACTTGCGAAATTCATCTGCAAGACCGTTAACGCAGTTACCGCCAACAGCAGTGACGTCAACGCAGGCATGATGGCCTCGGCGGCTATGCAGACGCCCGTCAGGAACTTCATCACCATGAGCAACGGCCTTTTCTCAGAAGAAATGGCAGACGGCCTGCTTATGATTTTTGACGGTGAAAGCAAAATAAAAGGCGCAGGTAAAATCGCCAAGGGCGTTCCCCACGCACTGATTAATCTTAAGAAATTCCTTAAATCAATCTAAAACAATAATATAAAGCAAAACGGATTCTGACTCAATCAATTCGATTTCTGTCAGAATCCGTTATTATTATTTAACAACTATGCCGTCATTCTCAGCCTCGACCGAAACTGATGTTACGGGAGAATCAATGCTGTCAACAATCAGTGACGCAATCTTATCCTCAACATTTCGTCTGATATAGTTGCGAAGGTCTCTCGCTCCGCGGCTGCCGCCGACAGATTTCTCTGCGATAAGTTTAACCGCTTCGTCAGTATATGTGAACTCAATGCCTTTATCTCTGAGAGGCTCTTCAAGCTCGTCGAGCATAAGAACCGCGATTTTTTCAAAGTCGTCTTTTTCAAGAGGTCTGAACACAACAACCTCGTCAACTCTGCCTATGAATTCGGGGCGAAGGAACTCTCTGAGAGCCTTCATGGCCTTCTCAGCGGAGGCTGTAGCGGCGCTCTTGCCGAAGCCGAGAGCTGTGTCTCCTCTTTCGCTGCCTGCGTTGGAGGTCATGACAATTACCGTATTGTCAAAGGGAACTGTTCTGCCCTGTGCGTCGGTGATTTTACCTTCGTCGAGAATCTGAAGGAGAATGTTCATGACGTCGGGGTGAGCCTTTTCGATTTCATCAAAAAGAATAACGCTGTAGGGCTTTCTGCGAACCTTCTCGGTAAGCTGACCCGCTTCGTCATAGCCGACATATCCCGGAGGTGAACCGATGATTCTCGAAACGCTGTGCTTCTCCATAAACTCGGACATATCAAGCCTTATAAGAGTCTCGGGAGTGTCAAACAGCTCATTGGCAAGCTGCTTGACAAGCTCAGTCTTGCCGACGCCTGTGGGGCCGACAAATATGAATGATGCAGGGCGCTTACGGGGGCTGATATTGACTCTGCCTCTGCGGATTGCGGCGGAAACAAGGTCAACCGCTTCATTCTGGCCGATAACCTTTGATTTAAGCTTTTTATCGAGATTTGCGAGTCTTCTCAAATCGCTTTCAACGATTTTCTGCGCAGGGATACCCGTCCACAGCTGAATAACTCTCGCGAGGTCTTCCTCAGTAACGGCGATATCCTTTGTAAGCTCCTCAAGCTCGTCGAGGCGTGCTTCTTTTTTGAGGATTTCACTCTTGATGTTGGCTATCGCTTCGTAGTCGATTATTTCAGCGTCCTCCATAAGAGACTGCTGCTGAATCTTAAGCTCGGCAATTTCCTGCTCAGTCTTTTCCTGCTCGCTGATTTCTTTATTGCGGAGATTTGCGCAGGTGCAGGCTTCGTCAAGAAGGTCGATTGCCTTATCGGGCAGGAATCTGTCATTTATAAAGCGTTCTGAAAGATTAACCGCCTTACTGATAAGGCTGTCGCTTATTTTAACTCTGTGATAATTTTCGTAATATTCTCTGATACCGCGGAGCATTTCGCAGGTATCCTCTATAGAAGGCTCTTCAACCTTAACGGGCTGCATTCTTCTCTCAAGAGCGGAATCCTTCTCAATATGCTTTCTGTATTCTGTAAAGGTAGTAGCGCCGATAATCTGTACCTCTCCTCTTGAAAGAGCGGGTTTGAGGATATTCGCGGCGTTCATTGAGCCCTCGGCGTCACCGCCTGCGCCAACAAGATTATGCACCTCGTCAATGAAAAGAATGATGTTGCCTTCGGATTTGACTTCCTCTACAAGACCTTTGACTCTGCCCTCAAACTGACCTCTGAACTGAGTGCCTGCTACAAGAGAGGTAAGGTCGAGCAGATGTATTTCTTTATTCGCAAGCTTTGCGGGAACGTCACCTGCGGCAATCTTAAGAGCAAGGCCCTCGGCGATAGCTGTTTTACCTACGCCGGGCTCACCTATAAGGCAGGGATTGTTCTTGCTTCTTCTGCAGAGAATCTGAATCGTACGGTAAATCTCGTTGTCTCTGCCGATAATTCTGTCAAGCTTGCCTTCACGGGCTCTCTGAGTAAGATTTGTGCAGTAAAGAGGCAGAAATTTTCTTTTTTTATTATTCTTTTCGCCCTTTTCCTTGCCGCCCTTGCTCTTGTCCTTTTTCTTATCCTTGCTGTCTGATGAATCATCAGCGTCGCTCTTCTGTGCCGCAGGATTACCCATCATACCCTGAATAAATGGGAACGTGGGAATTCCGCCGGGCTCAAAGCCTTCGCCGTCCTCGCCCATGCCCATCATGGCGCCGAACTGCTCGCTCATTTCATCAACATCGTCCTCAGTTATGCCCATATTTTCCATCATCTGCTTGATAGGGCCAGTGGACTCCATAGCACATTTGAGGCAAAGACCTTCGGAATCAGACTTTTTGTCTCCGTCCATCTTTGTCATAAATATAATCGCAGGGCGCATTTTGCACTTACTGCATAAAACCTGTTTCATAATTTAACTCCTGATTGACTGCTCTGAATTATTTGCTTTTGATTTTGCCGATAATCTGCTTAGCTGATGAAGGAATGTAACCGATAAACGCTACAACCGTCAGAACAGCTGAAACGATAACCATTATAAGTAAGGGCATATCGGGGATTGTCCAGTATTTCGCAAGAAGTCCTACGCCGGGGCCGAACATAACAATGGCAATCATAACAAGATAGAATACCATAGTAGCCGCTTTACCCCAGATTTCTGCCGCTGAGGGACGAAGACCCATTGCGAGCATAAGTCCGCCGAATGCTACCATAACAAGCTCTTTAATAATAAACACAAGGAAAATCCAGCTGAATGTTCTGATAAGTCCCTCGCCCTGTCTGAATTTCAGGAAGAAAAGAACTGCGATTGTAATTTCTGTCAGCTTATCGGCAACAGGGTCAATAAGCTTGCCTAAGTCAGACACCATGTTGAATCTTCTTGCTATTTTTCCGTCAAAAAAGTCTGAAAGACCTGATACGGCAAGAACAATGAGAGCCGCGGCTGTATAGCCGTTATAGAAAAGTACCGCAAAAACAGGTACTAATACAATTCTGAGATAAGTAAGCCAGTTGGGAATCGTGTTCCATCCTTTAAGTAATTCCTTCATAATTACACTCCTTTTTTGATAAGCTCCGATATGTACGGATAATATTTTCTGACAAGCTCGAAATAAAGTTTTATTATACGGGAGTTTTCTACGAATTCAATAATTGTATTAATCCCGGATAATTCAAGTAATTTAAGCAGCGCGGCGAGGGCACCGACAACAACAATTCCTATAAGAATGCCGAGCACTATGCCGAGCATTTTGTTTGCCGTTTTAATAACTGGAAGCTTGAAGCCCTTATCAATATAATGAATTATAACCTCAAGCGCCACAGATATCAAGATGAATAATAATACTATTGCGACAAGAGTTGCCTTTTCTTTGCCGTACGGGTCGGAAAAGAAAGAAAATCTTCTCATCAGAAAAGCGCCGACTCTGTCTGAATAAACCTTGGCAATAACCGCGGAAGCAAAGAACGCAACAAACTCAAGAACCGCTCTGATAAAGCTCTTTTTATAATAAAATATTACTGTAACAATGAATATCGCGGCCAGCATTCCGTCCACCGCATAGTCCTTGATATAACCTATATATTCAGCCATTAAAAATCCCCCTTATCAGAATTTTTCGCGGATAATCTCCGACGGAGACATCATATATATTTTTCTTCCTTTAACGGCAATTTCCGAAACCGAAAGGTCCGCAGGAATTTCTTTTTTCAGCTTGCCGCTGCTGTTTCTGAATATCATTACCGAGCTTACGGTCAGTACAACAGTATATCTTTTGGTGCAGTAAATATCTTTAATTTCTTTATTTACATCAAACGTGCTTATCTGACGTGCTCCTCTGAAAACCTTTACGACTCCGAAATTGTCACCGCCGTACTTTTTAAGAGCAACAGAGCTGTATTTCTCTCCCGATTCACTGCATTTGAACAGATTATCGGATTTAAACGGAACTGTTTCGCTGAGCACTGAATTATCTTTTATGTAACCTCTGCCTGTGTCGCTTATTAACGCTATATTATGAGCATTGTCATATCTGACGCTTACAACCGCACTCTTTTCAAAATCGAAGCACGATACGTATTTCTTGCTGTCAAACTTGAAGACATAAACCTTTGAATTTATCTGTGCGTCCTTTGGAATCATCGTACTTACGACAGCATATTTACCGTCATCTGAAAGGTCGATATCCGTAACCTTTTCACCCGAGAATTCCCATTTGAACTGCTCTTTTTCATTTTTGCCGTAAACCTTAAACAGAGTCATTGAGCCTGTCCCCTGGGTCGCTGCGGCGAAGTTGCCTCTTTTGCCTATAGCGGCGGCAAGTATTGTTCCGTCAACTTCTTTTTCGGTAATTATTTCAGAAGAGTTCTGAATTCTCAGCTTAGCTGAATCTCTGTCATAAATTATGGCCTTGCCGTCTTTATATTTTATGGCAGGATTACCGTACTCAATGGGGAGTTCCGCCAGCTTCTTTGCGCTTGAGCTTAAAAGCACCGTTTTATCTTTACTGAAAACGAACACGTTGCCGTTCTCGGTAAAAATCTGCTGAGCAGGTTCGCCTGTGGTTTTGCAGGGATATCCTTCGCCCCACCCGAGTGACTGAAAAAATACCTTTATATCACCGGCAATGCTTTTAAGGGTTACGCCGCCGATTGTCCTCGCGGCAATAAATATAATCGAAACAGCGACAAAAAGTATCAGCACAATTTTAAGCACGGCGGTCATTCCCGGCTTTGCTGTCTTTTTCTGTTTTTTATTTACTGCAGCGGATTTTTTTGTTTCCTTTTCAGGTCTGTTTTTTGTTTTCGGTGACATCTTATCACTCCCCGTAAAACACCTTGTTAAGATAAAGTCCGTGAGCGGGCGCAGTCCTGCCCGCCTTTGTTCTGTCAAGTGAATCAATTATTTCAGGCAGAGTATCTTTTTCGATTCTGCCCTCCTGTATCTCAAGCAGTGTTCCCACCGCTATTCTTACCATGTTATATAAAAAACCGTCGGCTTTTATTTTAAAAAGCACTTCCTCTTCGTCACGCTCAACAGTGAAATACTCAACCGTTCTCACTGTGTCATCAACAGTGCTCTTTGAAGCGCAGAACGCTGAAAAATCATGCTTGCCGCAGAAATACTCAGCCTGCTTACTGAGCATATCAGCATCAATTTCACGCTTATAATGGAGATATCTTCCCTCACAGAAGGGATTTCTCTGAGGCGAATTCCAAATTTTATAAACATATTCCTTACCCAGACAGTCATAACGGGCATGAAAATCAAGCGGAACCTCACGGCATCCCTTAACCGCAATATCGTCGGGCAGCACCGCGTTCATAGCGCCTGTAAAACGGAAAGGGTTTATTTCCTTTTCGGTGCGCATATTAAAGCAGAATTCGTTGGCGTGAACGCCTGCGTCAGTCCTGCTGCAGCCGACAATATTTTCTCTTATTCCGAGAATTTTCTCAATTCCGTCCTGCACAGCCTGCTGAACGGTTATCCCGTTGGGCTGAACCTGCCAGCCGTGATAATCCGTTCCGTCATAGGCAATGGTTATAAGAAAGTTTTTCAACGTATCACCTTAAATTACCGTTTTGAAATACATATTGCAAAGCACAATGCCCGCGATTACAGCCGCGACAATAAGAAACGCGGCGAAATCTCTGAAACTGAGCTTCATTTTTTTCATTCTTGTTCTGCCCTTGCCGTCGACGTAACAACGGCATTCCATAGCGTCAGCCAGCTCAAAAGCGTGTTTGATTGACGAAACAAAAAGCGGAACGATTATAGGTACAAGCGCCTTGACTTTTTCTTTGAGTCCGCCGGAATCAAAATCGGCGCCTCTCGCCTTCTGAGCGTTTGTGATTCTGTCAATCTCGTCAACGAGAACAGGTATAAATCTCAGCGCAAGAGTCATCATCATTGTAAGAGTATGAACGGGCACCTTGATT
Organism: Acutalibacteraceae bacterium; assembly: GCA_045641565.1. Classification (GTDB taxonomy): domain Bacteria; phylum Bacillota; class Clostridia; order Oscillospirales; family Acutalibacteraceae; genus CAG-488. Next base: position 18,158 of record JAZUHE010000034.1, read on the forward strand.
ACTTTAAGCGGTGAGAGCAGACTCTCTATGGCGTCGGTCATCACCGTGGGAGTAGTTGTATAAGTAAGAAGTGAGCTGATTATGACAAGGCATATTATCCTCACAACCATAAACAGCGCGGTAAAAAGTCCCTTTGACGTGATGTGAATGAACCGCCATTCCCAGAATACCGTACCGCCTGTTATATAGAAAACATTCAGTATTGCGGTAAAAGCGACAATTATTGCCAGCGGTTTGACGCTTTTGAGCACCATCTTAAGAGGCACCCGTGACACAAAAATCAGCGCAAATGTAATAACAACAACAGCCGCCAGAGAAACTATGCTTTTACACAGGAAAACCGCCACGATAAGCGCAAGGGTGAGAACAATTTTCATCCTCGCATCAAGTCTGTGGACAATGGATTTACCCGGGAAATACTGGCCTATGGTAATATCTTTAATCATTTCGCCGCGCCCCCTTTCAGGATGCGGACTATATCCTCAACTCCCCTGTCAACGGTAAAAATACCGTCAGACACAGGGAGACCTTTTTCTTTTAATAAGGCAAAAACCTTTGAAACCTGCGGGACATTGAGTCCCATTTCTGAGAGTTCGTCGCTTCTTGCGAAAATATTCTCGGTCTTATCGTACATGGCGATTCGGCCTTTATTCATCACAAGCACCTTTGACGCAGCGCGCGCCACATCCTCCATGCTGTGTGAAACAAGAATAACAGTACAGCCTGTTTTCTGCCTGTAATATTCAATCATATTGAGCACAGCTGTTCTGCCCTTGGGGTCAAGACCTGCGGTAGGCTCATCGAGAATAAGAACCTCGGGCTGCATGGCCATAACGCCCGCAATAGCCGCGCGGCGCTTCTCACCGCCAGAAAGCTCAAAGGGTGACTTCTTCATGTGCTCAGGCTTAAGACCTACAAATGACGCCGCGATTGCGACTCTTCTACCGATTTCATCGCTGCTTAGCTTCATGTTAGACGGGCCGTATGCGATATCCTTCTCGACAGTTTCCTCAAAGAGCTGATATTCGGGATACTGGAAACAGAGGCCTACCTTGAATCTCGCGGCACGGATGGATTTTTTATCTTTCCAAATGCTTTTGCCGTCAAGGAGAACGTCACCGGAAGCAGGCTTCAAAAGTCCGTTAAGATGCTGAACGAGGGTACTTTT
>JAZUHE010000035.1:0-11368 GCA_045641565.1 Acutalibacteraceae bacterium
ATCTCCTGCGCGGCTTCAACCATATCGGTAGTGTCGGCGGCCATCATTATGAGTGTTCCGTCGTCAGAAATACATCTTACAAGCTTGTCCATAAATCAGTTCCTCTTTCCTGTGTATCTCGCGGCAATTACCGCTCGCTGAGAGTCCTCTCTGAGAGGCTCTACGGTCATGTCATCGAATATATCCAATACTTCAAATTCGGCTTCGTTAAGCCATTCTTCGATTTTTTTCGTTGAATATGCATATTCGGTAAATTCTTCGGTGTCTCTGCTGTAGAGTCCGTTTTCGTCCTCAGTGAAAAAGTCAAGCACGATATCCACGCTGTCGTCGTCATTGAGATAATTCTGCCAAACGCAGTAAACATTGTCGGTCTCATAAACAAAAGCATTGCTGCCGAGAATTTCTCTGTGCTTATATATTGTGTTTATATCAAAAATAAATACTCCGCCGGGGTTCATAAAGAGCCCCGCTTTGTAAAAGGCTTCTTTTACGGCTTCTTCACCGTCAAGGTGATTTATTACGTCAAGGGTGCTTACTGCGGCGTCAACCGTGTCATAAAGGTCAAGCTCCTCGGCGCTCTGACAAAGAAGCATTATATCCTCTTTGGCTTCGTAAGCGCTGTCACGCGCTTCACAGAGCATCTCGGGTGAGGGGTCAATGCCAATCATGTCAAAGCCTGTTTTAGCAAGCCGAACGGTCAGCTGACCTGTTCCGCAGCCGATGTCAAGCACTGACGCATCAGACTTGACTCCATAACGCATAAGAAGCGTGCGGAAATACTCTGCACGCTTTTCATAGTCTACATTATTTGTTAATTCATCATAAAACTGAGAAAAAATACCGTAGCTGCTCATTATTCTTCGCTTTCGTTCAGTCTTTTGAAAATCTCATCATAACCGTCGTTGCCGTATCTGAGTGAACGGTTAACGCGGCTGATGGTTGCTGTGCTTGCGCCTGTAGCATCTACGATTTCACTGTAAACTCTGTTTTCTCTGAGCATTTTAGCAACAACAATTCTCTGAGAAAGAGCCTTGAGCTCTGTAACAGTGCATAAATCTTCAAAGAAATCATAGCACTCGTCAATATCTTCAAGCTGAAGAACAGCCTTGAATAAAAAATCGGTATTGGCGTCTCTTACTTTATCTGTTTTTTCACGCATATAATTGCCTCCGTAAAGCTCAGCACAAGGCCGGTTATAGATATATGATAACACATTAAACCGTAAAAGTAAAGTAATTTTTTACTGCTTTATTTTGTCAGAAGAAGCTGTCTTATTCTGTTCATAATATTGTCACTTACGCCGCATTCACGAAGAAAGTCAACAGCGTTTTCACCGAGGGCTTTGTTTTTATCTCTGTCTTTGAGCATTTTAAGGAATTTCTTTATTTTGCCCTTTCGGCTTCGGCTCATGTCTCTGACAGGAGTAAGGAGCATTGTGTACTCGTATTCGCGAATAAGCCTCTCGTCGTCAAGTCCGAGAATAGCTCCGAGCATGAAAGCGAGTGTTCCCGTTCTGTCCTGTCCGCCGTGGCAGTGAAAATAAATCGGGTACAGGCTTTCGTCGGCGAAATACTCTATGAGATATTTTATGTTTTTCGGATTGTCATTTAGAAAATCCTCGTACCCGTCGCAGGGATGAAGGATAAAGTTGTATTTTCTGCCGAGAGGGGAGGCGGTCAGCTTGCCCATAACCTCCTTGCGAAGGTCTAAGTCTGTTTTGATGCCCAGCTCCTGCAGTGCTCTGATTCCGTCGGGCAACGGCTCTTTTTCAAGCCTCGGGCCTCTGTAGAGCATTCCCTGCTTTATTGTTCTGCCGTCTTTTGTTGTTTCACCGCCGAAATCACGAAGATTATCGAATCCCTCGGCGTAAATCCATCGGGGCATAACGCTGTCAGTAGTGAAAGATATTGCTTCACCCGAGTCTGAACGAAGATAATACGTTGTATGCTTTTTCAGATTATGAAGCTCACTGCCGACCTTTACGGAAGATGAAAAATCCTTATTTTCACTCAGCTCAAAGGAAGCACCTTTATCGTCGGATATTTTAACCGGGGAGGGAACAGTGAAATATCCCTCGGGCTTTTTCTGTCTTATTATTTTTTTATATATCTTTTTAATCTTTCTGAAGTTTTCGCATTCATACAGCTCACGCTGAAACGGCGCGCAGTATTCAACTGTGTCACCGTCAGAGAGTATAATGCTTTTCGGTGCTTCCATGATTCATCCTCCTTAAAGCAGAGTCCTTTATAAACAATTATATACTAAATAAAATATAATTCAATATGCTGAATCAATGAAAAATACACTTTACATTTTTCTGTAATGTGTTATTATATTTAATGACAGAAGTCAAAAATTTTGCGAGGTGCTTTTTTATGGAAAAGAAACTTAATGTTGCTGTTATCGGCTGCGGTAATATTGCGAATGCCGCTCATATACCGAATTACTTAAAGCTTGACAATGTAGAAATTAAATATTTCTGCGATATCATCCCCGAGAGAGCTGACAATGCCGTTAAGAAATACGGCGTAGGCAAGGCTGTTTATAATTATAAGGAGCTGCTTGGACACGACGATATTGATATCGTATCAGTATGCACACACAACGATTTCCACGCTCCAATTTCAATAGATTTTATGCGTGACGGCAAGGACGTTCTTTGCGAAAAGCCTGCCGCGAGAACAGTTGAAGAAGCTCTTGAAATGCAGAAGGTGGCCCACGAAACAGGCAGAATCCTTTCTATCGGCGTTGTTAACCGCTTCTGCGATACAGTTAATCATATCAGAGACCTTATCGCAAACGGCGACCTCGGCGAGGTTTATCAGACATATATCAGCTTCCGCGCCCACCGCTCAATTCCCGGTCTCGGCGGCGATTTCACCAATAAATCAAAGTCCGGCGGCGGTGTTCTCATTGACTGGGGCGTTCATTATATCGACCTCACTCTTTACTGCCTCGGCGACCCCAATCCCGTTACCTGCTCCGGCGCCGCTCACTGCAAGCTCGGCAAGGATATGAAAGACTACGTTTCAGTCGGCATGTGGGCTAAGGATACCTCTGACGTTGAAAACGGCGTTTATGACGTTGACGACTTCGTAAGCGGATTCATCCGCACAGACGGCCCCGCAATCAGCTTTAACGGCGCATGGGCGCAGAATATAGGCGAGAGCGAGTGCTATGTTGACTTCATGGGCACAAAGGCCGGTGTGAGAATGTATTACGGCGGCAAGTTCGTTATGTATTCAACGCTTAACGGTATGCTCACTGAGATTACACCAGATTACGCTTCCACGGGATTTGACTATTTTGCTGAGGTTAAGTCCTTTGTTAATTCTGTTATCACAAGAGAGCCCAACCAGGCATACATCGACAAGGCGATTATCACTTCAAAGATTCTTGACGCCGTTTACCGCTCATCCGACCTTAAGGAAGAAGTTAAATTCTAAGAGCTTTCACAAGTATAGAGGCCATCATATTCAGATGCAGAAACCGTTTTCTTCGCTCCGAAGCTGTATGCGATACCGCGAGAGGGCGAAAAAACGGTTAGAAAAGTAACCAATTTTAACTTTAGATATTAAAATAAGCAATTCAGAGATTTCAGATTATCTGTTATTTCCGAATTGCTTTTTCTTCGTTATTATTATTTACTTTTCGTTCTGCGCTGAATAAGCTTTATTTTACTAACTCTTTTGCCTGTTTTCCGCTTATATGTTCTGTTCTGAATTTCAGCATGTTCAGCGGCTTCCATTCTTTTTCAATTTCTTCAGGGATTCCGTCTTTGAAATCGGGGCAGTATTTTTCCGTGAGAGCTTTTACCGCGTCATATTTTTCTTTGTCGTCTGTTATTTCGCTGATACGCCCGAAAGCTATTACGCTCTTATAATAAGTCGTATATTTTTCCTGAATCACGTCGCTTTTGGCTATCACGCAGAATGAAGCCTTGTCGCATCGCCTGACTGCGTCGATTTTATGGCCGTCTTTAGCGCAGTGAAAATAAATATTCCCGTCACTGTAGTAATAATTGAGCGGCACAGCGTAGGGGTAGCCGTCGTCACCCGAAAGAGCGAGAACCCCGTCTTTGCCCTCATTCAGTATTTTTTCGCATTCTTCGTTTGACAGTTCCTGTCTGAATCTTCTCATTTTTCTGAACATTTTATCATCTCCGCGTCAATTATATTAATTAATATAATAGCTGTCAATATTTACCATAAGAAAATCTGCGAAAAGATAAAATATTTTCTGTATTTATATTGTAAAAAAAGCTTAAAGGTATTATAATAATTTCTGGTTTTTGTTTTTTAGAGGTGATATAGATGAGAAAAATCGGATTTGACAATGATAAGTATCTTAAAATGCAGTCAGAGCATATCAGAGAAAGGATTAACAAGTTCGGAGGCAAGCTTTATCTTGAATTCGGCGGTAAGCTTTTTGACGATTTCCACGCTTCGAGAGTACTGCCCGGATTTGCGCCCGACAGTAAGGTCAATATGCTTCTTCAGCTTAAAGACCAGGCTGAGATAGTTATTGTTATCAATGCCGCAGATATAGAAAAGAATAAGATTCGCGGCGACCTCGGTATCACCTATGACCTTGATGTTCTGAGACTTATTGACGCTTTCAGAAATATCGGTCTTCTTGTGGGCAGTGTTGTTATGACAAGATATCAGTCTCAGCCCGCGGCGGACGCGTTCTGCAAGCGCCTTGAAACTCTCGGAATCAAAGTATATCATCATTATTCCATTGACGGCTATCCGTCGGATATAGAAAAGATTGTCAGCGATGACGGCTTCGGCAGAAACGACTATATCGAAACAACGCGTTCTCTTGTTGTTATCACGGCTCCCGGCCCCGGCAGCGGCAAAATGGCCACCTGCCTTTCACAGCTCTATCATGAGCACAAAAGGGGAATCAACGCCGGCTACGCCAAGTTTGAGACATTCCCCATATGGAATCTTCCTCTCAAGCACCCTGTTAATCTTGCGTATGAGGCGGCGACGGCCGACCTTAACGATATAAACATGATTGACCCGTTCCATCTTGAGGCTTACGGCGAGACAACCGTAAACTATAACAGAGATGTTGAGATTTATCCTGTTCTCGCGGCGATTTTTGAGCAGATTTATAATGAATGCCCCTATAAATCACCTACGGATATGGGCGTTAACATGGCAGGCAACTGCATTATTGACGACGACGCCTGCTGTGAGGCTTCAAGACAGGAAATTATACGCAGATATTTTGCTGAGCAGTGTTCTGTTAAAAAAGGTCTCGGCAACCCTGAGAGCGTAAGCAAAATCAAGCTTATTATGAAGCAGACAGGTATTTCTCTTGACGAGCGTCCTGTAATCAACGCGGCACTTGCCAAGGCTGAGGCAACAGGCGAGCCTGCCGTTGCCATTGAAACAGGCGAGAATACTCTTGTTACAGGCAAAACCTCGGCTCTTATGGGCGCCAGCGCATCCGCAATGCTTAACGCTCTTAAAAAGCTTGCGGGCATAAATGACGATATCCACCTTATTTCTCCCGCGGTTATCGAGCCTGTTCAGGAGCTTAAGGTGAAGTATATGGGCAACCACAACCCGAGACTTCACGTTGACGAGGTGCTTATTGCGCTTTCCGTTTCGGCGGCGACCAATCCGCTGGCTCAGCTTGCGCTGCAGCAGATTCCGAAGCTCAGAGGAATGGAAGCTCACGCGACGGTAATTCTTACAAGCAGAGACGAGTCTCTCTTTAAGAAGTTCGGAATCAACATCACCTGTGAGCCGCAGTATCAGACTAAAAAGCTTTATCATAAATAAGATACGGATAACAGAAGCAGCCTTACAATCATGTAAGGCTGTTTTTTATAGGAAGTATTTGCTTTTGATATATTGCAAAGCGCCATTATAATATGTATAATTGAATTACTCAATCAACAGGAAAGGATTTTTGTCATGAGTATTTTTTATGATGAAGAAAAAAGGCTGTTCAGACTCGACACAAGCGGCAGCTCTTATGTTATAGGCATATTCAAAGAGAATTATCTGCTTAATTTCTATTACGGTAAAAAAATCAGAGATATGCATTTTGAAAATTTCTGCAAGCGTAACCCCAGCGCGTCATTTTCACCCGCCAACCCTGTTATAGGTGAAAACGGATTTTCTCCCGACACAGCACCCATAGAATACGGCTGCAACGGAGCGGGAGATTTCAGAATCAGCGCCCTTTCAATCAGAAACAGCAGCGGCGACAATGTTACTGACATCAGATATCTGACCCACAGAATCTTTGACGGCAAGAAAAAGCTGCCTCACATGCCCGCGACTTATGTCAACTGTGACAGTGAGGCTCAGACTCTCGAAATTGACGCGATTGACTCTGTAACAGGCGCTCTTGTCACTCTGAGCTACACTGTTTTTGAGAATTATCCCGTTATGACAAAAAGCGTTAAAATCAAAAACACATCCGAAAACACAATGTACGCCGAGCGCGCTTTTTCGGGATGCTACGATTTCAACACAATGGACTACGATATGATTACCCTCTGGGGCAGACATGACAAGGAGCGCAACTTATGCCGCCGTCCTCTCAGCCACGGAGTGCAGGGGATAGAGAGCAAGCGCGGAGTTTCGGGTCATTCCCAGAATCCCTTTGTCGCTCTCGTCAAAAGCGGCGCCACCGAGGATTACGGCGAGGTTTACGGCTTCAATTTTGTGTATTCGGGCAACTTCTCCGCTCTCGCGGAATGTGACCACAACCGCTCAACAAGATTTATTATGGGCATAAATCCCGAAGGCTTCGAGTGGACTCTCGCTCCGGGTGAGGAGTTTTACACTCCCGAGGTTGTGTCTGTGTATACTCCCGACGGAATCGGCGAAATGAGCCGTATTTTCCACCGCTTTTACAATAACAACCTTATCAGAGGCAAATACAAAACAGAAAAAAGACCTCTTCTCATCAACAGCTGGGAAGCGGCGTACTTCGACTTTGACAAGGACAAGCTGATTGCCTTCGCGAAAGAAGCGAAAAAGCTCGGCATTGAAATGCTCGTTATGGATGACGGCTGGTTCGGCAAAAGAAATGACGACAGAAACAGCCTCGGTGACTGGTTCGTAAACGAAGACAAGCTCGTCGGCGGTCTTAAACCGCTGATTGACGGTGTAAACGCCGAGGGACTTAAATTCGGCATATGGTATGAGCCTGAGATGATTTCTCCCGACTCGGAGCTTTTCAGAGCCCATCCCGACTGGAATGTTCACGTTGACAACCGTGTACCCATGCTGGGCAGACATCAGTATGTTCTTGACGTTTCAAGAGAGGATGTCAGAGAAAACATCTGGTCTCAGATGTACAAGGTGCTCAGCGAGAATAAAATAGATTATGTCAAGTGGGATTTCAACCGCAATATCTCCGACGCAGGCTCGGCGCTTCTGCCTCCCGAAAGAAAGAAGGAGTTTTTCCACCGCTTCATTCTCGGCACATATGACCTTATGGAGAGACTCGTTTCCACATTCCCCGATATTCTGCTTGAAGGCTGTTCGGGCGGCGGCGGAAGATTTGACCCGGCGATGCTTTATTATTCGCCGCAGATATGGTCAAGCGACAACACCGACCCCATTGAGAGACTTTACATCCAGTTCGGCACATCCATGTGCTATCCCGCGTCAAGTCAGAGTGCGCACGTTTCCGCCTGCGAAAGAACAGGCTACGAAACCAAGGGAAATGTTGCGATGTGGGGCACCTTCGGCTATGAGCTCGACCCGAGAAAGCTCACTGACGAAGAGAGAGCTGTTGTAAAACAGCAGGTTGCCGATTATCATAAATACTATGACCTTATCAGAAAGGGCGACCTCTACCGCATTATCAGCCCCTTTGATAACGCATACAACGCTGCGTGGCAGATTGTCGCGGAGGATAAGCAGCGCTTCCTCTTTACCCTTGTATGTATGCGCAGAAGCACTCACGCGCTGTGCTATATAAAATTCAGAGGACTCGACAGGGATAAGATGTATAAATGCAGTCTTGACGGTGAGATGTATTCGGGCGAATTCCTTATGAATGTTGGTCTTAATCTTACAGAGGCGGCAAACCGTGACGGAAAGAGCGTTTCCATTTATTTCGAATAATAATTACTCTGACCGAAAAGCCTTCCCTTGACAGGGTAGGTGGCGCGCGAAGCGTGACGGAAGGGCAGATTCAGAATAATATATATAAAAATATCGGGACTTTTGAGAAATGATTTATTCTCAAAAGTCCCGATTCTCTTTATCTGTATTTTATTATTTTACATCTATTGAAATATCACAATCGGGAACGAATTCGCCCTTGTTGAAATTTCTCGCTCTGAAAAGAACTCTGCTGTCGCTTACTTCAACAAAATAGCCTATGCCGTTCTCGTTGTAGTCGCCGTCTTTATTATCAACGGTAGCTGAGGGAAGATTTACAGAATGGATATTACCGAGCTTTTCGTATGAAAACTGACCGAATCCCGTATGAAGATGGCCTGTAATAAGTATTACATTATTATAGGCGTTCAGAACATTATAGAGTTTTTCTGACTGGTCGCCTACGGAACCCGCCGCGTCAAAGGGGCTGTTCCATGTGTCGGGAAGACCGTGAGTATTTTTGAAGGTCTGATGGATTATAACGAATACCGGCTTGCCCTCCGCTGTGAATTCCTTGAGTGAGGAATCAAGCCACTGAAGCTGAGCGTCGCTTAAATAAGACTCTTCAAACTCGGTTTTGTCCGTACCTAAAACGATGAAGTTATAACCCTTGATATTGCAGGTGTAGCTGAGAGTGTCAATCTCGAGGCTGCTGCCTGCGTTTTTATTGAGATTATTTACAAAAGAAGTGAAGTTCTTAACTGTCTTTTTATAATTGCGAAGTCTTACATCGTGATTGCCTACGGAGATAATAAAATTATCCGCTCCCGTACCGGAAAGAAGATCTGTTACTCTGTCATATTCACACTTAAGACCGTTCTCAGCAATGTCGCCTGCCATAACAACGGCGTCAATTCCGCATTCTGCATTGCCTATATCCTCGCACATTGCTCTGAAATACTGGTCGCGCTTAGGCATATAGTTTGAAATCTGCGGGTCGGCTGTTGCCACAAAGGTGAGCTTTGTGTTTTCCGCGTCTGAAATCTTTATAAGGTCATCAGCCGCGGGAGCAACATAAGGTGTGAAATAATAAAAAAGTGAAAGCAGAAGTGCAAAGAGACGTTTTAAAATGTAATTCATAATAATTCTCCTTTCGGTTTTACCCGATTATATCATTCCTGACGGCTTTTTTCAAGCTCAGAGATAACGTACTGAGCTATGCGCTGTGATGAATTGCCGTCGCAGGCAGACATATATTCCTCTTTAAATGCTTTTATTCCACGCACGTTAATACCGGTGAGAATTGTTTCGAGCAGCTCGTCGTCACTTTTTACAATGGGGCCCGGTACAAAGTCTTCATATTTAAAGTAATAGCTTCGTGATACTCGGTAGTCCTTAAGGTCATACGCAAAGAATATCATGGGCTTATTAATGAGTGAACACTCAAATACAAGTGAGGAATAGTCGGTAACAACAATATCCGCCGCGCAGATCGCCGTGTCTACAGTAATGCTGTCGGGGCAGACGTATACGAAATCCCCGAACTGCTCCTTCTGCTCGTCTGTGAAAATATTCTTACGGGCGGTGAAAGGATGATATTTCAGAATGATAACGCATTTGTCGCTGAGAACGCGGAATTTTTCGAAATCAATATTATTGTCATTGTATGCGTCATCGGGGCTGTTGCCTCTGAATGTGGGCGCGTAAAGAATAATTCTTCTGTTTCCTATTTCGGGGATGGCGGTTTTCATTCTGTTTCTGCTGCTGTTTATGAAATCACTGTTGAAAAATACATCGGTTCTCGGTACTCCGAGAGGCTTTATAAGATTTTCACCGCATCTGAATGCTTCGGAATAGCAGGGGATAACCTTTTCTGATGAGACAAAAACATCTGTGTATGTGTTATGACGGGGGAAAAGCTCCCATTCCGCTTTGTTGCCTCCCCAGTCGCTGTCAAGAGTGGAGTAGCCGAATTTTTTGAACGCTCCGCAGGCGTGCCACAGCTGAACAACCTTACTGCCTTTTCTCGGCTTGTGGGCGCATACAGGGTCAAAATTATCATTTAAAAATACAACGGCACTGCGGGCATAAAGCTTCTGAAATTTAATATCGCTTTTAAATCTCTCCTTAGGATTGACAGGGGAGCCGTAAACAACACAGTCCCAGCCGGCCTTTTCAAATTCTCTTTTGATAAAAAGAAGATTGTCAGGCAGAGATTTATAGTTTTTGTTGTATGCAAAAACCGCGAGATTTTCCTCAACGGGTTTTGTACAGCCTAAAATAAAGCTGAGCGGCCAAAGAATATAAAAAGTAATAAGTCTGCGCAGAAGAGATATATAATACTTCATCAGGTCACCTCATAAAAGACAAAGAGACTGCCCGAAAGGACAGCCTCACATATCTGACTGGATAATCAAACGGCACGTGTAACCTTGCCGGAACGTAAGCATCTTGTGCAAGCATATACTCTGCGGGGTGAGCCGTCAACGATTGCTTTAACGCGCTTAACGTTGGGTTTCCATGTTCTGTTAGAACGTCTGTGTGAGTGTGATACTTTGATACCGAATGTAACGGATTTATCACAGAATTCGCATTTTGCCATTTGAGGCACCTCCTTTAATCGTTACGAATACTAAACAACAAACGATATTTTAACAGAAACCAATTATAAAATCAATAGCTTTAGCAAATATTTTTTTATATTTTTAAAAAATTTTTTTGCTTTTTCTATTGCATTTAATGAATTACTATTGTATAATACATTCAAACGAACAAATGTACGGCAAACGGAGGTAATATAAATGGCAAAAGCAACAAAAGATAAAGTAATCAATGTTCCGGAAGATAAGACAGAAGCTCTCGCAACCGCAATCAAACAGCTTGAGAAGCAGTTCGGCAAAGGTGCTGTTATGCGCCTGGGAGAAAATAACGCTCTCAATGTTGAAGCTATTTCAACAGGCTCACTTTCTCTTGATATCGCCACGGGCATCGGCGGACTTCCAAAGGGAAGAATTGTAGAGGTTTACGGCCCCGAATCATCAGGTAAAACCACCCTCGCTCTTCATTGTATTGCCGAGGCTCAGAAGAAGGGCGGCGAAGCTGCTTTTATCGACGCCGAGCACGCTCTTGACCCTGTTTACGCGGCTAATCTGGGCGTAGATGTTGATTCTCTTCTCGTATCTCAGCCCGATAACGGCGAGCAGGCTCTTGAAATTGCAGAGGCTCTTGTACGCTCCGGTGCCATTGATATTATGGTTGTTGACTCCGTTGCGGCTCTTGTTCCG
>JAZUHE010000036.1:0-8621 GCA_045641565.1 Acutalibacteraceae bacterium
TTACTGAGCGGTTATTTCACCGTCGGGCGGAATATTTTTAATAACTTTTTTATAAAGAACAGCAAACAGAACCGCCGCAACGGCAACCGACATAACCTCGGCTATGGGGAACGCCCACCAGATGTTTGCCAGAACACCCGTTTTTGAAAGGAGATACGCAGCGGGAATAAGAACGATTATCTGTCTTGCGATTGAAATAAGCATGGAATAAATACCCTTGCCGAAGGCCTGGAATGTTGAAGACATAACAACCGAAAATCCCGCGGCAATAAAGCTGAAGCTGATTGTCTTAAGGGCTGTTATACCTATCTCGAGCATATCATCGGAAGCGTTGAAAATCCCGAGAAGCTGAGACGGAATAAGCTGCATAAGTGCGAAGCCTATAAGCATAAACGAAACCGCAAACACAAGCGCCACCTTAATGGCTTTCATAACACGGCCGCGCTTCTTGGCGCCGTAATTATAAGCGACAATGGGTATAACACCGTTGTTCAGACCGAAAACGGGCATAAATACAAAGCTCTGAAGCTTGAAATACACGCCGAATACAGCCGCGGCTGTTTCTGTGAAAGAAATAAGAATTCTGTTGAGTGAATATGTCATAACCGAGCCTATGGCAACCATAATAATCGACGGCACACCTATGGCATAGATTCTGCCTATCATCTTAAAATCTGGTCTGAATTTTTTAAGATTAAGATTAACATCGGGATTTTTGACTTTATTGAGGATAACCGCAAGTATAAACGCCACAATCTGACCGATTACAGTTGCAACGGCGGCGCCCTTGGCTTCAAGTCTCGGCATACCGCAATATCCGAAAATAAATATCGGGTCAAGAATAATATTTACAACAGCGCCGACGCCCTGAGTTATAAGAGTATAAAAGGTTCTGCCCGTCGCCTGCATAAGGCGTTCAAACATTATCTGACCGAAAACGCCGAAAGAAAAGCAGCAGCATACGGTAAGATAATCATTACCGTAGTCGAGTATTTCTTTTATATCCGTCTGAGAGCGGAAGAATATCTCCGTTCCGAAAAGTCCGAAAAGGAGAAAGAGCACGAAACCCACAAGAGCTAAAAAGACGCCGTTTTCCGCAACGCTGTTTGCCCTCTTGAAGTTCTTTTCGCCGAGGCTTTTGGAAAGCAGAGCGTTAACACCTACGGCTGTTCCCGTTGCCACCGCAATCATAAGATTCTGCGCAGGGAACGCAAGAGAAACGGCGGTGAGAGCGTTTTCGCTGACTCTTGAAACAAACATACTGTCAACAACATTGTAAAGAGCCTGAACGAGCATTGATATAATCATAGGCAGAGACATTGTTGTTACAAGCTTCGCCACGGGCATATAGCCCATTTTATTTTCGTTTTCCATAGTAATCACATCCTGAGAAAATGCTTATGGCATTAAGCCATAAGCAGTGCAACAATAGTAGAATAAAATTTTATCGGGTCCTGTAAAAAGTTTTCTTTGACGGTCTGCGCCTGCTCCTCGTCCGCCACAAAAAGCGTTATGGAAAGCAGCTTGTCGTTATTATCCATGACCGACAGAGTAACATCATATCCGCTGCCGTGAGGAACTATTTCTATTTCGTTTTCACGCTCTCTCTTAAGGCGCGTAAGCATCTCATATGTTGCATTGAGAGCTGTTTCCTTAACCGTATAAGGCAGCTCGTTTTCAAGCTGAGATGTGTTTGTTCTGCCGAGTTCTGTAGGATAAAGCATCTCCTCACCGTCAGCGAATTCACTGCGTATATTGCCTGTTTTTATAACATCACTGAGAGCCTGGCTTATTTCAAAATAATTCGCAAGGCTTTTTCTGCATAAAATATCAGTAAGCTGATTTTTTGTTATACCTCCGTCAATTCTGCAGATAATATAACAGATAAGCAGCTTTATTTCGCTCCTTGAACGAAGTCCGCCAGGTTCAACGCCCTCAAAAAAAGCATCATAATTTTCCATTATAATTCCGTCCTCCGTTTATTCTATAGGCACCTCTATAGGTTCTCTGTCTTTATAAAGAGTAACGCTGTCAAAGCCGCAGCGCTTGGCAAGCTCCATGCCTTCCTCAACTCCTCTGCCTATGCGCTGCGCAAAATGAGAATCGGAGCCTACTGTAACAAGCTTACCGCCGAGCTCTCTGAATCTTTTAACAACATCTTCACCCGGCATTGTACTTTTGAGCTTCTGAAAAAGGCCTGACGTATTAATCTCCAGCGCTTTGTCTTTTTCTGCCAGCAGACTGAGAATATCGTCGATTTTTTTGCTGAATCTTTTCATGTTAACAGGAATTTTCTGCTCTCCTGCAATATATCTCAGCGGATAAGTCAGATGCGCCAGCGAATCGAACTTGCCCCACTGAACAAGATTGAGTTCCTCGTCAAAATATTCGTCGAGAATTCCCTCAACATCATAATCCGCATAATCAAAGAAGCAGAAGTCCTGTTCTTCTCTCAGATTATGAATTGAAGCGACAACAAAATCATATTTTCTCTCGCTGATAATCTTATCTGCTGTCTCGGGGTTAAAGCAGGCCTCGCCCAGCTCAATACCCGAGCAGACAATAAGCTTGCCGTCAAAAGCGCACCGTGCCTTAACAGTGTCAAAATATGACTGCACCGCCACCTTGTCGTAATGCTCCTCATAGTAGCAGTCCGCCTCAACATGGTCGGTAAAAGCAACAGCCTTGACATTTTTCTCGCAGGCCTTCTCGCACATATACATTATTGAATGATTGCCGTCAAAGGAATTATCCGTATGTACGTGAAGATCCATTATATTCTTAAAGCTCAAAACAAATACCTTCTTAATATATGAATATACAAAATATATAATAAATCATTTTTAAAAATTTTTCAACAGAAAAAAGAATATTTGTTTATCTGTTACGCAAACTATTTATAAAAAACAGGAGATGATAGCTTTGTTAGATAAGATTTCACTTATTCTTGTGATAATCGGCGCACTCAACTGGGGCAGCATAGGTCTCTTTCAGTTTGACATAGTCGCGTGGATTTTCGGCGGACAGGGTGCTGTTATCAGCAGAATCATATACACTCTCGTTGCTCTCGCGGGCATCTGGTGCATTTCAATGCTTTTCAGAGAGAACGACGAAGTCGAGCTCGGGCTCGAGCAGTAATAATATACCGGGCTGCGGTTTTCAAATAAGCCGACGGCCCGGTATCATTTTATTGACAACAGATTTTTATTGGTATATAATTTATCTGTAAATTTATTCCTGAAAGGATGACAGCTTTGAATAAACTTCCTGCTCTTAAATTTAAAGACGGCAAATTCAAAATTATGCTTGTAGGTGATCTGCACGAATCATACAGACAATCTGACGACCCAAAAGCCAACAAGCAGACATCAGATGTCATTAAATGTATGAACAAAGCTTTAGACGAGCTCAATCCCGACCTCGTTGTTTTCCTCGGAGATATAGGCAACGCTGACACGGAAGATAAGCTGCGTTCGGTAATAAGCCGCGTTACATATCCTGTTACTTCGCGTGACATTCCTTTTGCCCTCGTTTTCGGCAATCACGACAGAGAGTGTGAAATCCCTCTCGAGCGCCAGCTGGAAATATACACGCAGGAATGTGAAAAATTCTATACCTTTGACGCAGTACCCGAGCTCACCGGCTGCGGCAACTGCAACGTACTTGTAAAAGACTCTAAAGGTAAAAAGAATATACTTAACCTCTGGTTTATAGACAGTAATAATCTCTGCGACAACAGAGCTCTTTCATATTATGACTGGGTTCATGAAGACCAGATTGAATGGTACAAAAACACCGCCGCTGAAATCAAAGAAAAGAACGGCGGCAAGACCGTCCCCGCTCTCTGGTTCATGCACATTCCCGTACCTGAGGAATATGAGCTTCTCAGAGAAGCAAAGGTTTATGAGATTCCCGACTCAGTCCCGGGCCACGGCACACGTTCAAAGTGCAATTATGTTCTCAAGGATGACGTTGAAGGTTATCTCGGCGAAGGCCCCTGCTGCTCTGAAGTCAACAGCGGAGTTTTCAAGGCGTGGAAAGAAACAGGCGACGTTGTGGGCGCATTCTTCGGTCATGACCATATGAATGACTTTGCCGGATACTATGACGGGATACTGCTGGCTCAGAATAAGCTCGCCGGTTTCAGACCTTATACAGACGGCGGCCGTTCCGGAGTAAGACTTGTTACACTTGATGAAAACAATGTTGAAGATATTCAGTCAAAGATGTACTATTTCAAGCAGTTCGGTCTTAAGAGCGAAAGCCTCGGCCCGGTTGAAAGGAACTTCACTGACAGGCAGGTTATAAAGATCAAAGCCGCTTCATGGATTGCAGGCGGTGCTGCCGCTGTAACCGCCGCTGCTGTCACAGCAAAAAAGCTTAAAAAGAGTAAATAAAATCAGAGCATAAAAGAAGCAATCTTCCGGATGAATTTTCGGAAGATTGCTTTATTTAATATCAAAAAGCTTTTAAATACGCTGAATCAATCGTCTAAGTCCGCAGGCGATTTTTTGTTTTTCTTAAACACATATGCAAGAAATCCTATGCCGGCAAGGCACAAAGCGGAAATTACAATGATAACCACTGTCTTTTTGGAATTTGAAATTCCCTTGTCCCCTTTTGCCGCTGACGCTGTTTTATTTACAGAAGATACTGTGGACTCTTCCTCGCCGCCGTTCTGCGCATTCTGAACATTCTCGGTGCTCTGAGCTGATTTATCAGTTACATCCGCGCCCGAAGCTGCCTGAGTGGAGGATGTTGCCTTTTCCGCGCTTTCTTCAGGTGTCAGTCCGGCCTCAACGGTTGCGTCTGACAGTGATGAAGATGAGCCGTTTGAAAGGTCATATGAAACCGAGGTTTTAATATCCTTGAATTCTTCATTCTGACAGTTGTCAATAGTCAGAACGATATCCGCCTCAGAAATATTCGCGCCCTCTATCTTTGAAAATCTGAGTTTAAGGATGGAACCGTCCTTATCAATAGCCTTGAAAGGAATTGTTGTTGCAATAGACACCTTAACGGGATTAACATTCATGTTGGCATTAAATATTGTTGCTCCGCCCTCTTTGTCAAGATATTCCTTGAACGCCGCGAAGCCCGAAGCAAACTGACAATCCTCAAGAGTAAGCTTAAGATTATTGTATTCTATGCTTGCGTCAAATGCGCTGAAGCCCGTACCCTTCACAAAATCGAGGGTGACTACTATGCTTTTACTGTCCTGCGATACAGTGCATATCTTAAAAGCCGCACTGTCAGCCGCGCTGGCAGTAAAAGGAATAACCGAAAGAAGAAGAACCACACAGGCTACTATTGCCGCAAATTTTTTTGCCATTTAAAACACTCCTTACTTAGGCAGGTCGGCTGTGCCGAATGCCGCATTTCTGATAATTGTAATATCTGCCGAATCAACCTTGCCGTCAAGATTTACATCGGCGGCTTTTTTCTGCGCCTGAGAATAAGCAACCGTGCTCTTATCTCCCTGAGAAATATTAAGCGCGTCCGCAAGGTCAATTCCGTCGCATATGCCGTCTCCGTTACAGTCACCCGAAACAACCAGCGTGATTTTTGTAACGCCGGTGCCGTTCAGAGCAAATGTAATCTCACTTCCTGTACCGATGTAATTTCCTTTGGCAGTCTTGGAAGTATATGTGTATCCGCCGGAAACGGTTATATATTTTTTCATAAAGTCCGCTGTATTCAGACGTTCGTCGCTGATAACGACCATGCCGTTCTCCGCCTGACGTGGATTCTTCGCAAACGAATAGGCTGTTTTGGAATTGTTCACAGCATAAAGAACCATATTTGAATCGCCCATAGTCACAGAAGCGCCGTCGGCATACTTCACAGCTCCGCCTGAGGACAGCGCCCAGCCTGCGAATGTTTTATCCGTAATCGAAACATCCCATTTTGTAAGCTTTACGCTGCTCCCTTTTTTGAATCTGAGCGGATGAACATATTTACCGTTTACTCCTGTTTCAAAGCAGATTGTTCCGTAAAAGTCCGCATAATCAAGAGAAATCCAGCGTTTGGTTCCGCTTGCATAATAAAATCCCCAGCCGTTCTGCAGACCGCTGATAAACACTGTATTGCCGTAATACTGCTCAGAAACCTTGTTATAGCTTGTTGACGGGCCTTCACGGACATTCAGAACATCGGTATTAACAACATAATAGCCTATTCCGCTTTGAGTTGTCATATATTTTGATGTTCTCTCTGCCGAGCTTCCCAGCTTTATCCACCCTGTACTGTTGCCGTAAGGAATGATTCCCCAGTCGCCGACAGCATAATCAACATAAACCTCACTGCCCGAGGCAAGAGTTCCCAAAATGCTGTAGCTGTCTGCCGCGCCGGCTTTGACATTGAGCTGAGCTTTTGTTTTATATGTTCCTCGTTTTGCGTAATCCTTTGTCTGCGTCGGAATATCCTCCGAGCCTTTATAGCCGTTATAGCCGTACTTCTTTATAAACGCCGGATAATCGCAGTAGCACTCATTCATATCGACACTGGCGTTTATTCCGCTGACAACGCCTGAATCCGTATACTGCCACATACCGTACTTGCCGTTATAGGTACACTCATTATTATACTGAGCAACCCATACAGGGTAATCACTGAAATCCGACGGATAAAGCAGCGATGTAAGCCAGTATTTATTTGAATAAACTCCCGCATAATATCCGTTGTCTTTCATGGTTTTGCAAAAAGCAAGGACTATATCCGTCCTCTGACGGTTTGTAAGAGAGTTCTGAACCGAAGCGTCCTCCATATCAATATATATCGGCAGGTCGGGCTTGCAGTTATAATATTTAAGCTTGTTTATAACCCAGTTTGCTTCTTCCTTGGCCTCTGCCTCATTTAACGCGAGGCTGTAAAAATAAACGCCGAAATGAAGCCCGTACTGCTGCGCGCCCTGCATATGGGAATTAAACAGAGAATCTTCAGCCATATTCGAATGGAACTCAGAGCCGCGGTAACCTATACGGGCAATTACGCCGTCAGTTTCCGCAGCGGCAAGGCTCCAGTTTATTGTACCGTTCCACATGGAAATATCTATCACTTTAAGCTTGGCCGACTCCGGTTCAACCGCTGTTATGCTCACAGCGGTACACATAACCATAATTACCGCGATTACAGCTGAAAAGATTTTTTTCAGTGACATAGTCCGCCTCCTTTAATTATTTAAACTCATTATGATTGTATCACATTATAAAAATTTTGTCTACAATAAACAGGTATTTTATTGAAAGTTAAAAAACAGGTGATATAATATTAATAATTCATTCAACTTTATTATCCGGGAGAAAACATGAAAGAAAAGAATATTTTCAAAAACAACATAACCTTTGTGCTTCTTGCGATTACGGCAACGGCTCTCTGGGGAACCGCATTTCCCGGAATCAAGCTCGGCTATGAATGGTTCGGTATAAATGACACCGGCTCGAAAATCATGTTCGCAGGCGTAAGATTCATACTTGCAGGGATTATGGTGCTGAGTGTTTACATAATCAAATATAAAAAAATACCCGTTCTTATAAAAGAACAGATAAAGCCGATTCTGATTATGGCGCTTGTACAGGTAACAGGCGACTATTTCTTTTATTATCTCGGTCTTTCGGTAACCTCAGGCGGCGTCGCGGCAGTAGTCAACTCTTTTGACACCTTCTGCTCGGTTCTTCTCGTTTCTCTGTTTTTTAAAAATGACAGACTGACAGTCAGAAAGATTATCGGCTGCGCTGTCGGTCTGTGCGGAATAATTCTTATAAATTTCAGCGGCGGCGGAGCGGTTACATTCAGACTTACGGGCGAAGGTTTTATAATCATATCCTCGCTCTTTGCGTCATTCGGCATAATAATAAACAAAAAGGCCGCCCTCGAAATAAACCCCGTTCTTCTCACAGGATATTATCTTTTTACAGGCGGCGTTATTCTTACGGTGATTGCTGTTCCGCTGAACGGTCACATTTCATTTTCAAGCGTAAAAGCCGATTTGTGTCTTATATATCTTTCTCTCGTTTCGGCTCTCGCCTTTCTTATATGGTCGGCCCTTCTCAAATACAATAATGTGAGCAAGACAAGCGTATTCAAGCTTATGACGCCGATATTCGGCAACGTATTCTCAGCTCTTGCTCTGGGTGAAAACATTTTTACTCCCGCGCATCTCATTTCGGTTATTCTTGTCGCGGCGGGAATAGGAATTGTAAATTATCAGAAAAAAGTCACACAATAACATCTGCGGTTCTGCCGTTTGTAAGCTTTAAGATAAGCTCAGGCTCAATTTCTATCTGATGACCTATCTTGCCTGCGCTTACCGTAACGGTGACAAGAGATGAAACATCCTGCTGAAAGAATGTTTTAAACGGTTTTTTCATTCCGAGAGGGCTGCAGCCGCCGTGAATATACCCTGTAAGAGGGAGCAGATCTTTCTGCTTTATCATTTCTATATTTTTCTCTCCCGCCGCTCTGGCGCATTTTTTAAAATCAAGCTGGGCGGCAACGGGAATCACAAAAACATAATTTTTCTTTGACGCGCCTACGGTTACAAGTGTTTTGTAAACCTCAGACACGTCTTTTTTTATCATATTGGCGACGGTTATCCCGTCCGTGGGGATATCGTCACCTAC
>JAZUHE010000037.1:0-15051 GCA_045641565.1 Acutalibacteraceae bacterium
TGCTCGCCTGAATAACGTGCGGAAAAAACTCCGGGCGCGCCGTCAAGATAATCAACAGCGAGACCCGAATCATCGGCAATGCAGGGGAGTCCGCTTTCTCTGCATCCGCTCTCTGACTTGAGAAAAGAGTTTTCCTCAAAAGTTGTGCCTGTTTCCTCAACATCCGTAAGCTCGATTCCTATATCGGTATCTGTTACGATTTCAATGCCGAGAGGGCTGAGGATGCGCTGAAGCTCTTCTTTTTTATGAGCGTTATGGGTGGCTATAAGTATTTTCATTCTTCTTCACCGTTTTCGCTGTCGGAATTTTCGTTTTCTTCTTCGTCTTCCTCGTCACGGACAACCTCGTTGTCAAAAAGTCCCTGAGCAAATGCGGAGGGATTGAACGGCTGAAGGTCGTCTATCTGCTCGCCTACGCCGACAAATTTAACGGGAACCTTAAGGTCATTCTTTATCGCAAGTACAACGCCGCCCTTGGCTGAGCCGTCAAGCTTCGTGAGCACAATACCGGTGATTTCAGCGACATTCTTGAATTCTCTCGCCTGATTAACAGCGTTCTGACCTGTTGTCGCGTCAAGAACAAGAAGACTCTCACGGTCGTTGTAGGGGAGCTCCTTGTCAATGATTCTGTATATCTTTGCAAGCTCGTCCATAAGATTCTTTTTGTTGTGGAGTCTGCCTGCGGTGTCGCATATGATGATGTCGCAGTCTCTTGCTTTACCTGCCTGAATGGTGTCAAAAACAACGGCCGCAGGGTCCGCGCCCTCTTTATGCTTTACAATGTCAACGCCTGCACGGTTTGCCCATTCTTCAAGCTGCTCAATAGCCGCGGCTCTGAATGTGTCAGCAGCGCCGAGAATGACTTTTTTGCCCTGAGCCTTGTACATTGCCGCCATTTTGCCGATGGTGGTTGTCTTGCCTACGCCGTTAACGCCGATTACAAGAATGATTGAGGGCAGGGTGATAAGGCCCATGTCTTCGCCACCTTCAAGCATTTCAGCCACGATTTCTCTTATGGCGTCCTTAACCTGTGACGGCTTTCTGAGACTTTTCTTCGCAACGTAATCACGGAGTCTTTCACATATTTCTGACGCGGTGTTCATACCGACGTCGCCCATGATGAGAATTTCCTCCAGCTCGTCATAAAGATCGTCATCTATTTCGTTTTTGCCGTGGAGCATTGTGTCAATAGCTCCTGACATACTGTTTCTCGTTTTTCTGAGACCTTTGTTGAATTTTTCAAAAAGACCCATAATCCGACCTCCGTGGGTTTATTTAAGCAGGGCGTGCCTTAATCATAGGCGCCGCCTTATTGTCAGTGTCTTTCCTGAACGTTTTTCATTATATTCTTGACCTTTTCTCTGAGGTCAGAACGGTTTTTGAGTTTTGCTTCAAACTGCTCAAGACTGTAAAGAATCGTGGTGTGATTCTTGCCGCCGAATTCCTTGCCTATGGCGTTTGTGGACATGCCTGTAAGCTCGCGTACTATGTAAATGGACATCTGACGCATTTCAACCGTAGAAGCGTCCTGACGCTTGGAGCGGATGTCCGAAGCGGGTACACCGTAGGTTCTGGCAACCTCCTGCACAATCCTTTCGGGAGTAATGGGCTGAGGCTGATTGTCTACAAGAATATCCTTGATTGCCGCCTGAGCCGTGCCGATGCTTGTGGGCATTCCCTGCATTGTAACATAGGCATTCATTTTGTTTACAGCGCCCTCGAGCTGACGGATGTTGTCCTTAAGCTTCTGAGCGATATACTGAACAACCTCGTTCGTGAGCATGAGGTTGAGATTTTCGGCCTTTCTTTTAATAATGGCCATTCTCGTTTCAAGATCGGGGGGCTGAATGTCAGCGATAAGTCCCCACTCAAAGCGGTTGCGGAGTCTGTCGTCAAGAGTCGCAATCTCCTTGGGCGGCATATCTGATGTGAGAACAATCTGATTGCCCGCGTTTGAAAGAGCGTTGAATGTGTGGAAGAATTCCTCCTGCGTAGCTTCTTTGCCGGCGATGAACTGAACGTCGTCCACAAGCAGAATATCCGCGCTGCGGTATTTATTATGGAATTCAACCATGTTGTTGGGCGTGGTGTTTGTTCTTGCAAGAGCAAGATAATGAACCAGCTCGTTTGTGAAAGCTTCACCGCTGGTGTAAACTATGTTGGCTGAGGGATTGTTGCGCTTTATCTCGTTGCAGATAGCGTTGAGAAGATGCGTTTTGCCGAGACCCGAGTTGCCGTGTATGAAAAGGGGATTGTAGGCTCCGCCGGGATTTGCCGCAACAGCAATCGCCGCGGCGTGAGCGAATTTGTTGGATGAACCGACAACGAAGGACTCAAATGTGTCTTTCTGAGAATCGCTGCCTGAAACAACCTCAACCTTTTCCTCAACTGCGCGTTTTTCCTCTTCGGTATAGTTTACGGATTCAATAAGCTCAATGTTGATTTCAAAGCCCATGATGTTATAAAAGGCCTGATTAAGCTTATCCATAAATCTGTTTTCTATTACTTTCTTTTTAAAGCCTGTAAGGGCAAGAACAACCTTTGTCTCGTCCATGCTGATAAGCTCCATATCCTTAAACCAGACATTATATATGGATTCTGAAACGAGCGACTGGCATTCCTCTTTTACCATTTCCCATAACTCATTAACTGAGTTCATTTTATTCCCTCCGTTTTCTCTGTTGTGCGTGCTTTGTATTCAATGCATTCAAAAATAGGGCATAAATACTGATAATACAGAAGTATAACATACATCAGTATTTATTTCAACTGATAATATTCACATTTTTTCACTCCCGAATACGGAAGAATGTAACAATAAAGGCAAAGACTTGAAAATAAATCACTATTGTGATAAAGTGAATACATAACTGCAAGGGGGTATTGAAAATGAAATTTTTACCTGATTTACTGACAATGAATAACGGAAAAAAAGCTGAATCCGCACAGGACTGGAGTGTAAGGAGAGAAGAGATTCTCAATATTCTTGCCGCTGAAGAGTACGGCTTCATGCCGCCTGCACCTAAAAAGGTGACGGGCACTGTTGAAAAGAGAATTGAGAAATGTTGCTCAGGTCATGCCGTGCTTGAAAAAATCACGGTTTCATTTGATACTCCGAAGGGGGAGTTTTCATTTCCCGTGAACTTTTTTGTTCCGGTGAAAAAAGAAAAATCACCGCTTATTCTTATGCTTAATTTTCGCACTGAGCCGTATGATAAATATTACCCTGCTGAGGAAATAATCGATAACGGTTTTGCTCTTGCCGCTTTTAATTATGAGGATGTCACCTCGGATGACGGAGATTTTGAAAACGGTATTGCGGGGATATTTGAACGCGATGAAAATACAGGCTGGGGCAAAATTTCAATGTGGGCTTACGCCGCGAGCAGAGTGATTGACTGCCTCTCTGAAAGAAGCGAGGTCGACAGCGATAATATAGCTGTTGCGGGTCACTCAAGACTCGGCAAAACAGCTCTGTGGTGCGCTGCCAATGATGAAAGAGTTAAATTTGTGTTATCAAACGGCTCAGGCTGCAGCGGAGCTTCATATGAAAGAGCGAAGCATGAAGGAGCGGAGACTGTTGCGGATATCGTCAGAGTATTCCCTTACTGGTTCTGCGGTAATTATAAAAAGTATGTGAATAACGCTGAAAGTATGCCATTTGACCAGCATTTTCTCATAGCCGCCTGCGCACCGAGATATGTCTGTGTCGGCGACGCGAGCAAAGACGCGTGGGCAGACCAGTATTCCGAACAGCTTGCCTGCGTAGGCGCGTCCGAAGCATGGAAGCTTTTCGGCAAAGAGGGATATACAGGCGTAAAACGCCCCGCTGAGGTCGGCGAGCGCTTCGCGCAGGGCGAAATCTGCTATCATCTGCGTGACGGAATTCATTTCTTCGGCAGACCCGACTGGCTGAGCTATATGAAATTTATCAAGGATAAAATGAAAGAGGATAAAATGAAAAAATAATGGTTGACAAGCGTTGATTTATGTTATATAATAATTCTCCGTGAATACTGGTACTCAGTATGCTTTTTCGGGAAGTGTTTACCACTTCTGTTAAATAATTTAATTTTGATAGGAGGAAAGCAGGATGAAAAGAACTTATCAACCCAAAAAACGTCACAGAAAGATGGAGCATGGCTTCCGCAAGAGAATGTCAGACAGAAACGGCCGCAAAGTTCTCGCTCGCCGCAGAGCTAAAGGCAGAAAGCAGCTCTCTTACTAATTCTTGTCGGTGAACGGATCTGATTGTTTTGCCCCGAATCCTGAAATTAAAGCAGAATATTGACTTCCGCCGTACCTACGGGCGCGGCAGGTCTTTTTCGGAACCTGCGTTGGTTACATATGTTTTAAAGAATAACCGCGCGGGTGTTTGCCGTTTCGGGGTGACTACGGGTAAAAAAATCGGCAACGCCGTTACAAGAAACAGATGCCGCAGGATAATTACGGCAGCCTTCAACGAAATCAGCGGAGATATACTCTGCGGCTGCGATATTGTTTTTGTGGCAAGATTCAAAACAGGAAAACTTAAAAGCACCGATGTGTGTGAAATTATGAAAAGGCAGTTAAAAAGCGCAGGTGTTCTTAAATGAAAAAAGTGCTTATGGCTTTGATTCGGTTTTATCAGAAGTTTATTTCACCGCATCTGCCTCCTATGTGCAGGTATTATCCTACCTGCTCATGTTATGCAATGGAGGCTATTGAAGTTCACGGAGCCTTAAAAGGCTCGGCACTTGCAGCATGGAGGATTCTCCGCTGCAACAGACTGTTCAAAGGCGGGTACGACCCTGTACCGCCGAAGAAAACAAAATGCAGGCATAAAAAGGAGTTTGGCAATGACCTCGATTTATAATTGGTTATATGATTATATAAGCCCCATATTCGGCTATATTATGCTGGGAATATACAAGCTGGTAGGCGGCTTCGGCGGCTACGGCTTCGCGCTTATATTATTTACAATACTTGCACGCTGTTTTATGATTCCCACATCTGTATCTCAGCAGAAGGGCATGGCAAAGCAGCAGCGTCTTGCTCCTAAAATAAGACGTATTCAGGAAAAATATGCCGGCAATCAGCAGAAAATTCAGGAAGAAACTCAGGCATTATATCAGCGTGAGGGCTACAACCCCATGTCAGCGGGCTGTCTCCCACTGCTTATTCAGATGCCGCTCATTATCGGACTTTTCGGCGTTATGTATAATCCTCTTCGCTATGCTTTGGGTATAGGCGTTGATGAAATCAGTGCGCTGGAAAAGATTTTTGTTGAATTTGCAAAAAGCTCACCAAATGAGATTATTCAGAAACTTGTTCTTGACTCAAAGGGAAATGTCTCGAGTGTCAACTCAAGATATTATCCCATGTATATCATTCAGTATTTCAATGATTTCAAAAGCGCGGTTATTGCCAAGGGCACTGTAAGTTCACAGACGATTGAAAGCATTACACGCTTTGTAGCAGATAAGAAATTTGAAATGTTCGGAATGCAGCTGGGCGTTAAGCCGCAGGATATGATTAAGGCACAGAAAATCTATTACCTTATTCCTGTTTTCTCAGGCGTAACATCTCTGCTTCAGGCATATATTTCAAACCTTCAGCAGAAAAAGTCGAATCCCGCGATGGATAAGAACCCCGCGAACGGCTGTATGATGCTGATGATGCCTGCGATGTCCGTATGGTTTACATTCATGTTCCCCTGCGGTATCGGTATTTACTGGGGCGTTTCAAATATTTTCTCAATCTTTCAGAGCTATGTCATGAAAAAGGTTTGCTCACCTCAGCGTGAGATTGCAAAGCTTATGGTCAAAGAGACTATCGAGCGCCGTTCAAGAGAAGAAAGTCTGAAAAGAGTTAAGGAATACGAAGAACGTAAATAATTAAGCTAATTCACTATAGGTGGTGTAATTTTGATTAAAGAAGCAATCGGTACAGGTGCTACTATTGAAGAAGCTATTGAGGCCGCCAAAAAGGCTCTCAATGCTCCTGAAGAAGCTGACGTCAGCACCGAAGTTATAGAGATGCCTCAGAAGAAGCTTTTCGGCATTTTCGGCGGTTCACCCGCTAAGGCAAAGGCTTATTATGAGGTTGAAGAGAAGAAAACTGAAACCAAAAAATCCTCTAAGCCTCAGAAGGCTCCCAAGGCAGAAGCCAAAAAAGCAGAAGCTCCCAAAGAAGAGCCTAAAAAGGCTGAGG
Source organism: Acutalibacteraceae bacterium (assembly GCA_045641565.1). Lineage (GTDB taxonomy): Bacteria > Bacillota > Clostridia > Oscillospirales > Acutalibacteraceae > CAG-488. Next base: position 6,192 of record JAZUHE010000037.1, read on the forward strand.
AAACTGAAATTGCAGAAGAAAAGACATATACAGGCGCTGTTTCTGAAATCGGCGCAGCTGCAGAAAAATATGTTAAAGGCATACTCAGCGGAATGGGCGTTGACGATGTTGCCGTTATGATTAATGAGGATGACGAAAGCATCGCAATCGACCTTGACTGCGGCAACGGCTACGGCTATGTTATCGGCAGAAGAGGCGAGACCCTTGACGCCATCCAGTATCTTACAAGACTTGCAATTAATAAGGGCAAGGAAAATTACAAGCGTGTTTCAATCAACGCAGGTAATTACAGACAGAAGAGAGAAGACACTCTTAAAGAGCTTGCAAAGAAGCAGGCTGCCCGTGTTAAAAAATACGGCAGAAGCGTTTGCCTTGATCCCATGAATCCCTATGAGAGAAGAATAATTCATACAACTGTTCAGGAAATTGAGGGCGTAAGCTCCCATTCCGTAGGTTCTGAATCAGACAGAAAAGTTGTTATCACTCTCGCTGAAGGCTTCAAGCCCACAAATCCCTCAAGAAGCGGCGGACGTTCAGGCTCAAGAAATGATTACAGACGCAAGAGCAGCGGATACACTCCTGCTGAGGATAAGCCCGCAAGAGCTCCCCGTTCTGATTTTGCCGGAAGTCTTTACGGCAAGATAGAGCCCAAAAAAGCTCAGGAAACTGAAGAATAATTTTTAACTGCCATGCATAAGCGTGGCAGTATTTTTTTACAATAAATCTGATTGCGCATTGTTTTGATGGATTATCCGCTGAAATCGGAATAAAAAATTGTCGCAATTAACAGATATTTAACATATAACTATTGTTTTTTGCTGTTAGGTTATGATATAATATATTGAATTATGCTGAAAGGTGGAGGTTGTTTTGAGCAATAAAGAAAACGACTTTTTCAGAATAGCCGATGAGTTCAGTAATGAGCCGAAAAAGAACAACGACGAATTGCTTGACTCTGATTATAATAAATATCTGGATGATTATGATGACGGAAAAGAGATTATTTTAAAGTCTTCATCTGATGATTTTGTAGAATTCCCTGAACCCGAAAAAAGGTCAGCTCCTGCTAAAGCAGGGACTTCCTCCGGCAAAAACAATAAGGGTAAAAAGAATAAGAAGAATTCTTCCAAAAAAATCGTTATCGCTCTGATTTGTGTGATTCTTGCAATCCTTATCGCTGCAGGCAGTGCTGTCGCATATTTTTACAGCATAGGCAAAGAGGGCGAATACAATGACAACGGTATCGACTATAATAATGAAGCCGATATTGTTGAAGAAGAAAATCTTGACTTTGAAGCAATGGGTTCTGTTACCGACGCTGCTTCTCTTAATGATTACCTCTATAACTGGGCAAACAATAAGGGCGAGAAGATGTACAGCAAAAACGTAATAAACGTTTTGCTTTGCGGTGTTGACACAACAGGCGGCGCAGGCAGATCAGACTCCATGATTCTTGTTTCAGTTAATAAAAAGTCAAAGACTGTTACTCTCAGCTCTTTCTTCAGAGACAGTTATATCTATATGGATATTCCTCTTGAGGGCGGCGGTTATAAGGGCAGATACGAAAAGATTAACGCTTCATTTTCACTCGGCGGCCCCGCAACACTTATTGACACTATTGAGAAGAACTTCAAAATTGAAATCGACGAGTATATTATGGTTGATTTCGCTTCATTCAAAGGAATTATTGACGCGTTGGGCGGTATTACCGTTGACGTTGAAAAGAATGAATCAGACTTTATCCGCAGAACATCAAAGCAGACCAAATTCCCTGTAGGCAAGGATTGTCACCTTAATGGTAAGCAGGCGCTTATTTACAGCCGAATCCGTAAGCTTGACAGTGATGTTAACAGAACCGAGCGTCAGCGTAAGGTTATCAAGTCACTCATTAAAAGCGCTCAGGGCGCTACCAAGGGCCAGCTTGTAAACGCATATAAGAAGGTAGCCAAGTATCTCAGCACAAGCTATTCGCAGTCAGAAATTCTCGGACTTATAGGCACTGCGGTTGCCCAGGACTGGATGAATTTTGAGATAAACGAAATCACTCTTCCTGCTGAGGAAGGTACTGAGATGATGTCCACATACACATATACAACATCATCTCCGTCAGCTCTCCAGTGGGTATGGATTGTTGACTATCCTCTCTGCGCTCAGAAGCTTCAGCTTGCTATTTACGGCGAGAGCAATATTGTTCTTAAAGACGGAAGAGATACAGCTCTTACATTCATGCAGTCAAATAAAGTCAGCGGAACCGGCGGCAGTACCTCGGGTACAGGTTCATCATCAGGAACAGGCGGAGCATCCTCCTATACCTACGGCTATTCCGCTTATACTCAGCCTTCATACACATATCAGTATACAGGCGGCGGTGAAGGCACCGGCGGCGGAGAGGGTACAGGCACGGGTACTGATACTCCTACCGGCGGCGGAGAGGGCACAGGCGGCGGTGAAGGTACCGGCGGCGGTGTTGATGTTCCTTCCGGCGGAGGAGAAGGCACCGGCGGTGAAACTCCCGTTATACCCGCAGAAGGCGAATAAGATTCAAACTGATTCCTTGAAATAAAGGAATCAGTTTTTTTATATTCATATCGCTTTTTGAAATGTTATGTGATATAATATCTGTAATATGGCAACAGGAGGCATAAGTATGGTTGAACAGTCTTATCATATTGGCTTTAATGCAGGTCATGGAGCGAGATATGCCATTCTTCCGGGCGACCCGGGCAGAGTTGAGGCAATCGCAAAGTATCTTGATAATCCTCATTTCCTTAATCAGAGCAGAGAATACACAACATGGCTCGGCGAGCTTGAGGGCGAAAAGGTGCTCGTTATGTCAACAGGTATGGGCGGCCCGTCAACGGCGATAGGTGTTGAGGAGCTCTACCGCACGGGAGTTGACACTTTTATTCGTGTGGGTACCTGCGGAGGAATGCAGGAGCAGGTTATCGGCGGCGATATTGTTGTTGCGACAGGAGCGATACGCATGGAGGGCACATCAAGAGAGTATGTTCCCATTGAGTTCCCCGCTGTGCCTGATTTAACGGTAACCAACGCCCTGAGCTGTGCGGCGGATAAGCTTGGTATAAAATGCCATACGGGTGTTGTTCAGTGTAAGGATTCATTTTACGGTCAGCATGACCCCGACCGCATGCCGGTGAGTTATGAGCTGAATAATAAGTGGCAGGCCTGGATAAAAGCAGGCTGTCTTGCCTCTGAAATGGAAAGCGCGGCGCTGTTTGTTGTGTCGTCAGTGCTCAGAGCAAGGGCAGGCGCGGTGTTTACCGTTGTGTGGAATCAGGAGCGTGAAAAAGCGGGTCTTCCCAACCCCGAAAGCCACGACAGCACCCCGTCTATAAAAACAGCTGTAGAGGCCGTCAGAAGTCTTATATTAAGAGATAAATAATAATACTATAAATAAAAATTGCTCCCACCTCAGTGAGAGCAGTTTTTTTATGCGTTATTCTTTTCTTTTTCCTTGGATTTTTTATCTGTCCACAGCTTCATAACCACAGAAGCGACAACCGCGAACACGATTATGGGAATAACATATAAGAATGTTTTCGGGTCGCTGAAGCTGCCTTTGTTGCCCAGCAGGGCCCATGTAATAACCAGCGGAAGCTGACCGAATGCTGTGGCGATATAGAACTTTTTAAAATCAATTCCGAGTGCTCCGAATATCATGCTGCTTGAATCGCTGGGAATAAGTCCTGTTGCCTTTACGAGGAACACCACCATAAAGGCGTTGTCATCAGCAAAGCCGATAAGCTTGTTGATTTTCGGGTACTTTTCTCTGAGCTTGTCCGCCATGCCTTTACCCGTGAATCTGCCGAGCAGGAACGGAATCGGGGTGCTTGTAATAACGCAGATGAATCCGACGAGAATCGCGACCCACAGGTTATCAAAGACCAGTCCGCAGACTACAAAAACGAGTGACGGTGTTATAACGAGCGCGAATGATTTTATAAAATTAACCGCAATAATTATTAACGCAACCTTGAGAATGTTTCCCTGAAGCATCTCTTTGAACTGAGCGGCATTGCTGACGGAAATATCATATTTTTTCATGAGAATCAGTGCCGCAATAATCATTCCGACAATGAAAACTATTGAAAGTATCTGCAAAGCCTTAATCAATTTTTCTGAATTTTTCTTTTCCATATGCATCTTCTTTCCTTTAAACATAGTGGTAAAAGGATACTATATCTGACAGATTATGTCAAGAAGATTATGCTTTTTCGATAATAATTTTCTCTTTTGGAATGGTGCTTATGACAATTTCTTTATTTGAAGTTTCAAAGACACCGTCCGCACAGGTGACTTTACAGCTATCAAACGGATTGAAAATTTTAAGTCTTCCGCCTTTTTCAGATATAATCTGTGTTCTGCCGATATGACCGCTCTTTATTGAGGAGCTGACAAGGAAAGCGCCGTCAGCGCGGAGATTATTATATTCAGCGTCAATTTCTTTATCCCAGCAGGGGAAGATTCTGATTATTCCCTGATGACTCTGCAGCGCCATCTCGTTAAGCGTTGTCGCGGCGACAGAGCAGTTTTCAAGGCAGCCCCCTGCAAAATCATAGAGAAGATTCTGCATCATGCGCTGAGAGTTGAGCTTTTTCAGCTTTTTGAGTGTCTTATGAGGATTCATTCCAAGCCTTGCCGACATGGGATAGAAAGAGCAGAAGGCATTGTCATCATTATAGCAGTGAATCTCTTTCTGACGGAAGGTGTTTCTGGCGATTTCAAGGTCTTTTTTGGGGGAGGAGAGTCCGATACATCCGCAGGGATAGATATGCTGAAGCCCCACGTCATTGGATTCGTTCCATGCCTGACCCGATTCCGTGTAGCGGTAAACGCGTCTGCCGAGTCTCATATATGTTTTAAATGGCGAGAGCTTTTCGAGCATATCTGCCCACTTCTTCTGCTTGTCGGAGTCAATGCCGAGAGTCTTTGCCATATCTATTGCCGCAGGAATACACATCCGTATGAGGCCGAGAGTAAGTGAGTTGTTTTTATCGTTGATGACCTTTTTATATTTGTCGGGATTGAAATTATCCTTGTAGAAGGGCACCTCGTGAACGGCATCACGGCAGATTGAATATTTTCCGTTTTCAAAGGTCGCGTAATCCTCAAAGAATTCAAGGCAGGCCTTGATATAAGGATATGCGTGCTTCTCGGCATACTCGGTGTCTCTTGTGGCGTTCCATCTGAAAACCATAATGTCCGCAGGGTGAATCGCGTTGCTCCTCTGACCGAGGAAAAGACGGAGAAAGCTGAATCTCAGTTCCTCGTTCAGCTCAGTGAGAAGTCCCTTGGGAGCGATACCGACGGGATAAATGATACCGCGGCAGCCGAATTTATCGGCGAAAAGTCTGCCTTTTTCCATGAAATCCTCAAGAGGAGCGTGGTAGCAGTCTGTAAGCTCGGGGTGATTTGATGAGCAGGCGGCGTAAAACGGAGCCTGATAGTTGTAGTTGAGATGATAGTCACTGTGCCACGCGGGATTTTCAACGGTTACAAAGTTTGCGAAAATTCCGGGAGGAAATTTCGGATTTCCGGCGCAGCAGGCGAGAAAATACTGAGAAGAATACCACAGCTTTTCAAGCTCAGGGTCAGAAAGGGAGAACGAAGACTTTGAATAAAACTCATCCCATGCCTCATAATGCCTGGCTTTAAGCTTTTCAAAAGTCTTTTCGCCTGTGAGTGACGCTTTTTTCAGTACATATTCCTTCGGATTTTCCGTATCGTGATTCGTGGCGGCAAAAACGCAGTATTTTTTGTCGCTGATTTTCTTTATGGCGGCGTAAGCGTGAGTCTCATATTTATGCTCTCCGCCTGCGAAGCTTCTGTAAATTCCTTTGATTTTTCCCGAAACGAATTCGCCTTTTTCGCCGCCTGCTGTTTCACCCTCAAACACTTTGAGCACAGGCTCTGATTTAAGATTGTCTCCGAGCTCAATCATAACTGTGTTTTCGGTTTTGCATACTCTGACGTCAACGCCGAAGCCGCAGCGGATTTCGCCTTTGTCCATGTCCTGCTCAACGTAATATTTATCATAAAGCTCTTTCGGAATGTCAATGTCGATATAGCCGAGAGGCCTGAGACCGCCGTCGTCATATTTTTCCAATCCCTGCCACAGGTCGCATTTTGAAAGATAGATTCTCATGCCGTTTTCGCTGTTGCCGAGAATGACGCCTAAGTCACCGTTGCCGTTTACGGCGCCGTCGGGGATTGAGCATTTGCCGCTTCGCTCAGGCTTTTTTGTTATTATCGCTGTGTGTTTCACGGGGATACCTCCAGATTTATACTTTTATACTGCCTAAAACTTCGCCTGCTTTGCCGTGAATGACCACGTCGGCATATCTGTCGGCAGGTGTTTCGTCGCGGTTGATGAGTACGAGCTTGCTGCCGGCGAAATACCGAATCATTCCCGCGGCAGGGTAGACGGTCAGAGATGTGCCCGAGACAATCAGTACGTCAGCCTCGTATATGGCGCGCTGAGCCGCCGAGAAGGTTTTATCGTCAAGAGGCTCTTCATAAAGCACAACGTCGGGCTTTATTGTTCCGCCGCAGGAGCATTTCGGTATTCCCTCTGAGTTGAGAATGAATTCCGCCGTGTGGAATTTACCGCATTTTTCGCAGTAATTTCTGTGAACCGAGCCGTGGAGCTCATACACGGTTTTACTGCCTGCCGCCTGGTGAAGACCGTCAATATTCTGTGTGATTACAGCTTTCAGCTTGCCTGCCTGCTCCAGTTCGGCGAGCTTAATGTGAGCGGCGTTGGGCTTTGCCCACAATGCAAGCATTTTGTCGCGGTAGAAATCGTAGAATTCCTTTGTGTGATGTCTGAAATATGTGTGGCTGAGAATCGTCTCAGGCGGAACGTCATATTTCTGATTATACAGCCCGTCGACAGAGCGGAAATCGGGAATTCCGCTTTCTGTGGAAATGCCTGCGCCTCCGAAAAATACTATATTGTTGCTTTTGTCAATAATTTTCTGAAGATTTTCATTCATAAAATCACCGTCTTTCTTGACTTTGCCGCCTCAGATGATAAAATATATCAGGGCGGTGTAAAAATGGAAAAAATAAAACAGTTTATTAAAAAGAAAAAGATTATTGTAATATATCTTGCCGCGGCTGTGCTGATAATCGCGGCAGTAACAGCTGTTGTTCTGAGCGGTCAGAAGATAAAGGCTGTAAAAACCGTAAAGCTTGAAAGTCTGACAAAATCACAGGATATAATGCTTTACGCTCACAGAGGACTTTCGTCTCAGGCACCCGAAAACACTTTGCCTGCATTTGAAAAGGCGGCTGAAAGGGGACTCAAAGCAGTTGAGTTTGATATTCAGCTCACCAAAGACGGCGTGTGGGTGCTCAGCCACGATACGTCAATAAAGCGCATGACTGACGGGCAGGGCAAAATCGGGAACTATACATATTTTGACCTCGCTGATTTCACTGTGGATAACGGTGCGAATTATAAAAAATATCCTGATTTAAAAATGCCCTCTCTTGATGACGCCCTTGCCTGCTGCCTTAAAAATGACCTTGAGCCAATGATAGAGATTAAGGATTATACCGATAAGGGTATAAAAATTCTTGCGGATTCAATAAAATCTCACGGCTTCGAAAAATCCTGCAGAGTTATTTCCTTTGACCATTCGGCTCTTGAAAAGGTTCGGGAAAACGACAGGGATATACAGCTTGTTTATCTTGTCTCAAAGCTTGATAATAAGCAGATGGAAAAGTGCCTTGAATATCCCGATATCGGCGTCAGCTTTAAAGCCGACAAAAAGCATAATGATTCCGAAAAAATCAAAAAGCTTATTTCAAATGATACCGAGCTTTTCTGCTGGGTGGTCGACGACAAGGAAGAACTTGATTATTATTACAAATCCGGTGTGAGAAATTTTGTGACAAACAGAATTGTACCGTGAAATAAAACCTGATAATTTTTAAAAGCTCATAGAACCGTCTGATTCTATGAGCTTGTTTTATGACAAAATATTTATCCGAGCTTTGCAGCCATCTTTGTGAATGTATCTGCAATAACCTGCTGTGATTCGTAACCCATTGAGTTTGTCTCATGATAATGGTCGCGATTGAAGCGGTCATATGCCTTGTTGAGGTAAGGCTGTGTCTCATGAAGAACAAAGTCATTGGGAGGAACAACGTAGCCTGTCATGTCGTTGGTAACACCGAATACAAGAAGGTCGGGGTCGCCTGCGATTTCTGAAATAGGAGTCGGGTTGATTTCGGGACCCTTGCCTGTTGCTGAGTCTTCGGCTGTGTCATATCCGCCGTAAACTGTCTGCTGGAACATCTCACCGGGGAAGCATACGAGCTTTTTGCCGCCGATATTCATATATGTAATCTCTGATTTAAGAGCAAGACCCATCTCGCCCTTGTCGCAGGGATATACGTCCGCGTTGAATGTCTTACGCATAGCGAGAAGTGTAAGAACATTGTTGCTGATGGGATAATAGAAATTCTGCTGAATGAACTTGATTTCGGGAGTAAGCTCAACATCGTTATCGATAGCCATGGCGGCGTCAGCGATAAGCTCGCCCTGATACTTGATAAGGTCGAAGCCCTCTAAGTTTTCATCGTCGGGAGCGTCAACTGCGCCGATAGCGCCGATACCGTAAAGAACGTCTGCACCGCAGTCTGCCTTAACCTTCTCACGAAGGAAATAGGGATACTCCGCGCTGAGCATTCTGTTTGAGCCGCCCAGTGAATTGGGATGAGCGGGGAAATTGATAATCCATGTTTCGTTGCTGCCGTCCTCGGGAGCGAAGCGGATTCTTGTAACCTTCTTGAAGGGTTTCTTCTTGGGCGCGCGTCTGTTTGCGAGCTC
>JAZUHE010000038.1:0-5867 GCA_045641565.1 Acutalibacteraceae bacterium
ATTTTGTATAATTTTATTGATTTTTTAAAATCAGTATGTTATAATATAACCGTACCCCCTAAAGAGTGCGGTTATTAATTTTTCAGGGTGATTTTATGAGAAAAGAAGAAATAAAAGAGCTTCCGGATATTGTACAGAAATTTCTGACACATCAATCCGTTGTTCTGCACAAGTCACAGCTGACTGTATTGGAATACGGCTCAGACCTTCGCAGCTTTTTCAGATTTCTATTGATGGAACGCGGTTCTGTTAACAGTGATACCCCTTTTAATAAAATAAGCGTAAAAAACATCAGTGATGATTTAATTTATAATGCTGCAGCTGATGATGTCTATGAATTCATAAACTTTTGCAGAAATGAAAAAAATAACAGTGAGAATACTCGTCTTCGTAAATTCTCCTCTATCAGTTCCTTTTATAAATGGATGAAAGCACATAATTTTATTGATGTAAACCCGATGGAGAATCTTGAAAGACCAAAACATAAGAAATCTTTGCCTAAATACCTTACTCTTGAAGAAAGTATTAATCTTCTTGACCATATTGACGGAAAAAATAAAGAACGTGATTATTGCATCATAACGTTTTTCCTTAACTGCGGTCTTCGATTATCTGAGCTTGTCTCTTTGAATTATAATGACATTCGTTCAGACCGTTCAATGAAGGTTACAGGCAAAGGCAATAAACAGCGTACGGTTTACCTTAATGATGCCTGTATGGACGCATATGAGCAGTATATGAAAAAACGTCCGTCTGAGGGAATTAAACCTAAAGATAAAAATGCGCTGTTTTTAAGCCAGCAAAAGCAGCGTATCAGCCCTAAAACAGTTCAGCATATTGTTAATACGCTTTTTGAGAAAACAGGTCTTGGCGGTCAGGGTTTTTCAACTCACAAGCTTCGTCATACGGCCGCTACCCTTTTATATCAGCATTCAAATACCGATGTAATGCTTCTTAAAGAGCTTCTTGGCCATGAGAGCCTTGCTACCACCGAGATATATACTCATGTTGTAAATGAACAGCTTAAGAACGCTGTTGACAGCAGTCCCCTTAACTCTCAGAAATTAAAAGTCGAAAAGACCGATGAATAAATGAGACAGAACTGTCTGAATCAGCGCTCCTGCCGCGGCAATCGCAATATATATTATAAATCTTACGGAATAACTTCTGAAATCCTCATATTTATCGTTATGCCTGTGTGACAGCAGATTCAGCATATTTCGGGACATAATCAGACTTTCTCTGCTTGCAAAAATGATTGCAGCTGTAGCGATGACAGCGGATGGGAAAATAATTATTCCGCAGTATCCGAGACCTTTAAGCATATATGTCTGATAAATATATCCGGAGGCTGAGCCTATAAATATTCCGCTGATAACGGGTATAAATGCAGCAAACGGCACCCCTATGGCGCAGAGACCTGAAAAGTATGCAAATATAATTACAGATGAATATATAAGCATTGCTGTAAAAAATACGGTAATATCATTTGATGTTGCTTTTGATTTTACATAGCTCATATATAACGGTATAAGCTTTGATGTAAAAAAAGTGTTTCCTGATTTAACAGCGAATGCGCCAAAAATCAAACCTGCAAAAAATAATGTTACAAGAAGTATTATCTGTCTGTTTGATGTAATTGTTTTTGCTTTAAGATGAATTGAATGAAGATTAAACGTTGAAGCTTTCACGTCTGCTACTCCCCTTTTGTTTTTTGATAAATTATATGCAGACAAGCTGAAATAAGAACAGCACAATGTGAATTATACACACTGTGCTGTATTATTATATATTCTGCTCTGCTTCATCAATTTTAATCTGAAGCTCTTCCCATTCATCATAAAGACTGTCGTGCAGACCGTTCAGCTGTTGAAGATTTTGAGTTAATTCAAGAATTTTTTCATAATCAGCCTGTATTTCCGGTGCAGAAAGACTGCTTTCGGTATCACTGATTTCTGATTCAATACGTTCAATTTCATTTTCAACAGTTTTAAGCCTTGTTTTCATCTTTCGAAGATTTGACGCAAGCTCTTTTTTCAGCTTGTATTCATTAACCTTGACAGGCTTATCTTCAACGCTTGAAACGGTATTTGCCTCACGCTTATGGCTGATATAATAATCATAATCACCGACATATTCGTCAATACCGTCAGGATTAAGTACAAGAATCCTTGTTGCAAGCTTATTTATAAAATATCTGTCATGTGAAATGATTAATAAAGTTCCGTCATAATCAAGAAGCGTATTTTCAAGAGCTTCACGTGAAAACGCGTCAAGATGATTTGTCGGCTCGTCAAGCAGCAGAAAGTTATGACCTCCGAGCATGAGTTTTAAAAGCTCTACCCTTGCTATTTCACCGCCGCTGCAGTCTGCAAGACGTTTAAAAACATCGTCACCTTTAAATAAAAAAGCAGCAAGAGCATTTCTGACAGATGTCTGATTCATTTTAAGATACTGATTCCAGACATCATCAATAACAGTTCTGTTGTCATCGGGAATCTTTTTTATCTGCTCATAATAGCCTTTATAGATATTTTCTCCCCAGGTTATCCGTCCGCTGTCAGAGGCATATTCGCCCATTATGATTCTGAAAAGAGTAGTTTTTCCGCATCCGTTATCACCAAGCAAAAAAACACGCTCTCCCTTTTTAATATCAAAATTAATTCCGGAAAATACATTTTTATTTCCGAAGCTTTTGGAAAGATTTTCAGCAAAAATAATATCATTACCGGTTTCACATTTTGAGCTGAAATCAAAACGTATTTTTTCAACTGCGCTGTCAGGAACAACAAGCTGTTCTTTAATTCTTTCTATCTGTTTTAACTTGCTTTCTGCTGTTTTAATATTACGTTCTCTGTTCCATTGGCGCTGTTGTGCAACAATTCCCTCTATACGCTGAATTTCCTGCATATCGGCGCGATATTTATCTTCTATAGCACGCTGCATTGATTCTTTTTTTACAAGGAAATCAGAGTAATTTCCTGTATATGAATAGCATTTGCCGTTTTCAATCTGTATGGTTTTATTAGTTACCTTGTCAAGAAAATATCTGTCATGAGAAACGACGATAATATTCCCTCTGTAATTAAGAATAAAATCCTCAAGCCATTCAACAGATGATATATCAAGATGATTTGTCGGCTCGTCAAGTAAAAGCAAATCTGAGCGTGAAAGAAGAAGCTTCGCAAGCGTTACCTTTGAACGCTGACCTCCGCTCAATTTCTGAGTTGAAAGATTAAAATCGCTTTCTGAAAATCCGAGTCCGAGAAGAGCGCTTCTTGCTCTGCTTTTATAGGTAAGACCGCCCTCACGTTCAAATTGTTCCTGCAAATCGGACTGGAGAGCAATATTTTTTTCTATATCAATTCCTTTTTCAAGCAGACTGTTTACCTCTTCAATACGAAATTCCATATCATCAAGATAATCAAAAACGCTTAAAATTTCATCATATAAGGTTCTGCCCTTTACAGAACATGTATGCTGCTCCATATAGCCGATTTTGATATCTTTAGAGACAAATACATTGCCCTCGTCGGGATTATACTCACCCGTAATGATTTTAAACAAAGATGTTTTACCCGCGCCGTTAACCCCTACAAGACCTGCTTTTTCGTCATTTTTTATATCAAAAGAAAGCGAAGAAAAAATCTTTTCTTCACCAAAACTTAAAGATAAATTCTGTGCCGATAATACAACCATTTTATTACTCCGAATATTTTTTAATATTTTATCATAAACATATAAATTTTTCAATATTATATTCCTTTGATATTGAAAAACGATTATTACCTGTGATAATATATATTCAGAAATATATATGAAACGAGGCGTTTTTATGGAAAAATCTGAATTAAAAGAATTGCTTAGTAAATGTGAAACCCTTGAACTTACAGACGAAGAACGCGCTAAATGTCCCGGCAGCTTTATTTCACTTCCGTGCGGCAATACACATTATCAGATGGAGGGTGACGGTGAGCCGGTCGTTCTTGTTCACGGCTACGCAACGCCTTATTTTATTTATGATAAAATATATAAAACTCTTCTTGACAAAGGATATAAAGTAATACGTTATGACCTTTTAGGAAGAGGTCTTTCAGAAAGAGTTAAAAAAGATTACACTCCTCAGCTTTTTGCCATTCAGCTCAACCAGCTGACAGAAGCTCTCTTAGGTGATGAAAAATTCATACTCTTCGGAACTTCAATGGGCGGAACGGTTACAACCACATATTGCAGATTATTTCCGGGCAAGGTTAAAAAGCTTGTGCTTCTTGCTCCGGCAGGAATGGATAATTTTGAACCGCCTTTCTACATGAAATTATGCTCAGCTCCTGTTCTCGGTAAAGCTCTTTTTAAAATGATTGGCAAAAGTGTTCTTGTAAAGCGCTGCGCAGGTGAAATGATTTACTCTGTTGACGAGAAAGATGATTTTATGCGTTCTTTTGCTTACTGTGCTAAATACAAGGGCTTTATAGAAAGTACACGTTTGAGCCTTAAGAACACTATAATCAACACAGAGATTGATGTGAAAGGCTACTACGCTATTGCTGAACAAAAAATTCCGACCTTATGCATATGGGGAACTATAGATAAAACAATGCCTTATTATCAGCTTAAGAGATTTCAGGAAATATATCCTGAAGCCAGATTCGTAACATTTGAGGGCTCGGGACATATATTCCTTTACGATGAAGAACCTAAAACAATGGATGTTGTACTTCCCTTCCTCAGTGAATAATTTACAATACCGCAGATTTATTCTGCGGTATATTTTTATTATAATCAAACATATAATTTATCGGTGATAATATGTTTGAAAGCTTTATACATTTATTTTCAGATTTACTGTTTTTTATTCTTCACGTCAATTCTCAGGGCTCATTTCCACCTGCACTTAAATCTAAAGAAGAGGAAGAACTTATAAAAAAAGCAGAAAACGGCGACAGAAAAGCAAAAAACAAACTAATTGAACATAATCTCAGACTTGTTGCTCACGTAATTAAAAAATATTATTCTAATTCAAATGACCAGGACGACCTCATATCAATAGGTACTATAGGTCTGATTAAAGCTATAGATACGTTCAAATCAGATAAAGGAACACGTCTCGCCACTTATGCCGCAAGATGTATTGAAAACGAAATCCTCATGTATTTCCGCTCACAGAAAAAAAATTCACAGGATATATCTGTTAATGAGCCCATTGAGACAGATAATGAAGGTAATCCTCTTACATTAATTGACCTTATTGCAGAAGAAGACACAATTCTTGATGATATTTTTCTGCTTACAATGACAAAAAAGCTTTATGAATACATAGAAGACCTTGATAATGAAAGAGATAAAACAATTATTGTCCTCCGTTACGGTTTAAATAATAAAAAACCACTTACACAAAAAGAGGTTGCAAAAAGACTTTCAATTTCAAGGTCATATGTTTCGAGGATTGAAAAAAGAGTTCTTGCTCAGCTTAAAGAAAGATTTGATAATGAAATCGGTGAAACAAATTGAAAAAAGCAATTATTCTGATTATTCTGATTTCATTATCTCTCACCTCTTGCGTAAGTGAAAGCAAAAACTGCGATATCTTTAAACTTTCAGAAAGAATTAATTCACAAACCAACTGTGAATTAATGAAAACCGATGATTTAATTTCTGATGAAAATAATATTATTTACTGGTTTCCGGAAAGTAATAAAAATACATGTGTTTCATTTTACATAAATAAAAAAACAGGAAATATAGAAAAATGCGATATAGTTTTTAATAATAAAAAGGAAGACAGGAAAATAACAGAAATAATTGAAAATGCGCTGGGGTATAACAACCCTTACTTTACCAAAAAACTGTTTGGAACTGAAAAATAAATT
>JAZUHE010000039.1:0-2868 GCA_045641565.1 Acutalibacteraceae bacterium
ACATTCAGAGATGATGAGGCGGAGGATAAAAAGCTTCTCGATTCTGTCGACACCGCTGAATTCAACAGAAGACTCGGCGATGAGTACGCTCTTCTTATCAGGCTTCATCCGCAGATTCACAGATGTGATTACACTCTTGACGGTGCGGTTGACGTTACAGATTATGAGGATGTAGGCGAGCTTACCCTTGCCTGCGACGTAATGGTTACCGATTATTCTTCTGTCTGCATGGATGCTGCGCTTATTAAAAAGCCGCTGTATTTCTACGCGTTTGATTTAGAAAAATATAATGCCGACAGAAGCTTTTATTTTGATTATAAGCAGTATGTTCCCGGCCCCGTGGCTAAGGACTTTACAGCTCTTCTGGATATGATAGAAAGCGATGCCGCTTCGCAGTGCGCTGAAAAGGCGGAGCATTTCAGAAAATTCAATTTCGGAAATCCTGACGGAAAAGCCACCGAAAGAGTTGTAGATACAATAATTAAGTAAGTTGGTTTTAGCCTTACGGTTAAAACAAGCAATATATAAAAAGGAGCTGAAAAAATGTCTGAAAATGAGAAAAAAGTAGTACCTTCAACCGAAGGTATGGAGGCTCACATTGACACATGGCGCGGCCTTATCAAAAACAAGCAGAGAGGTATTTTTGCCTTCGACGAGCTTGCTGAAATCAAATTGAAGACACTGAAAAAGAGAATTTACACCGATTTTGAGAATACTGCACCGTGGAAAATGCGCGAGTGCATTTATAAGGACATCGGTGATTACGAATATTTATATGAGGGATGGAAAGACCTTGAGGTAGGCGGCTACTGGGGCGGCAACGGCATCAGCTCTTTCTTTAAGAATCAGATAGTTATTCCCGAGAAATTCGCCGGCAAAAAGGTTACTCTTTACGTTTATTTCGGCGGTGACTCACTCGTTTCAGTCAACGGCGTTCCTTTCCAGGGACTTGACCCCTTCCGCAACGCTGTAGTTCTTACGAACTGCGCTAAAGCAGGCGAGGTTTTTGATATTGATATCGAGTCATACTTCGTATGGCATTCAAATGAGAGTGAGCTCAAGAAGCTTGAGTGCTCATTCATCGCTACCACAGATGACGAAATCAACGAGATTTACTGGGATATCAAGGCTGTTTACAACGCACTGTTCATGCCCGGCATGGGTAACGATTACGCTTCTCTTATCCGTGAATCTCTTAAGGAAGCGTTCTGCTATGTTGACTTTGATGACCCCGATTTTGAGTCCTTCAAGTCAAAGCTTCGCATCTGCAAAAAGGTACTTTATGACAGAGTTTATAATAACCCCAACTATAAATGCATGGGCAGACTTGACCTTATAGGCAACTCTCACCTTGACATGGTTTACATGTGGGCTTATAAAGAGTTTGTCCGCAAGGTCGGCAGAACTCACGCTACTATGCTTCGTCTTATGGAGCAGTATCCCGATTTCATTTTCTCACAGAGCCAGGCAGGTATGTACGAGGAGATGCGTGTTCATTATCCCAACCTTTTCGAGCAGGTTCAGCAGCGCGTTAAAGAGGGCAGATGGGAATATATCGGCGGCATGTGGGTTGAGCCCGACTGTAATATTATTTCGGGTGAATCCTTCGTACGTCAGTTCCTTCACGGCGTAAGATACGCTGAGAAATGGTTCGGCGTAACGCCAAAGACCTGCTGGCTTCCCGACGTTTTCGGCAACAGCTACTGCATGCCTCAGATTATGAAAAAGGCCGGTATGGAATATTTCGTTACTCATAAAATGGGTATCTGGAATGACACAAATCCCTGGCTTTACAACTCATTCTGGTGGGAAGGCCCCGACGGCACAAAGGTATTTGCGGCAGTTCCTCCCACACATTTCATCGGCTCAATGGAGCCCGACTCACTTAAAACCAACTGGATTAAATATTCAGAGAAAGAGACAATCGGCGAGTCAATGTACTGCTACGGCTGGGGCGACGGCGGCGGCGGAGTTGACAACGAGATGCTCGAATACGTCAAGCGTTATAAGAACTTCCCCGGACTTCCCGAGACAAAGGCCTGCAAGATTGAGGAATCTCTTGAAAGCATGAAGCAGAAGGCAATCAAGGCAGGGGATAAGGTTACAGTATGGAAAGACGAGCTTTATCTTGAGGAGCACCGCGGTGTTCATACAACAAAGGCCGCTCTTAAAAAGGCTAACCGTTACTGCGAGAATCTTTTCAGAGAAGCTGAAATGTACGCTTCAATCGCAGAGAGCTACGGCTATGAATATCCCACTGAGGAGCTTGCTCTCGCATGGAGAAAGATTCTCACCAATCAGTTCCACGATTCACTTCCCGGAACACATATCACAGAAGTTTTCGCGAAGCTCATGAGCATCTATGACGAAGTAATCGCCACAGGCGAAAAGGTTCGTGACGAGGCTCTTAAGGTTATAGCCAAGAATATCGGCTTTGACGCAAAAATCGGCAAGCCCTTCGCTCTGTTCAATTCGCTGAGCGTTCCCTCAACATCAAAGGTTGAGCTTGACTATAAGGATGTTGACATTTTTGACGAGAACGGCAATAAGGTTCCCGTTCAGGCATATACAAAGCATGACGGCTCAAAGAAGCTTATGTTTATCGCCAAGGATATTCCCGCTGTAGGCTATAAAGTATATTATACAGTTCCCGCTCAGAAGGCTCCCGCATTCAGCGAGTCCAACGGCAAGATGATTGAAAACGGCCGTTTCTGCCTTAAATTCAACGATAACGCTACTCTTGTTTCAATTTATGATAAGGTTAATGAGCGCGAGGTTCTCTCTGAGGGCGGCAAGGGCAACGATTTCAGACTCTTTGAGGATATGCCCGGCGGCTATGACGCATGGGATATCGTTGCGACATATGTT
>JAZUHE010000040.1:0-18344 GCA_045641565.1 Acutalibacteraceae bacterium
CATGCCCAAAAAAGCAAGCTACGGCAACGATACAATAACCTCTCTTAAGGGTGCTGACCGCGTCAGAAAACGTCCCGCGGTTATATTCGGCTCTGATGATATCGAAGGCTGTCAGCATTCTGTATTTGAGATTCTTTCCAACTCAATAGATGAGGCCCGTGAAGGCTACGGCGACAAAATCGTGGTTACACGTTTTGCGGATAATTCTGTTGAAATCCAGGATTTCGGCAGAGGAATTCCCGTTGATTATAACGAAAAAGAAAAGAAATATAACTGGGAGCTTGTATTCTGTGAGCTTTACGCCGGCGGTAAGTATGACACCAACGACGGCGGCAGCTACGAATATTCTCTCGGTCTTAACGGTCTCGGTCTCTGCTCGACTCAGTACGCTTCCGAATACATGGAGGCTGAGATTCACCGTGACGGATTCAAGTATACTCTTAATTTCAAAAAAGGCAAGCCTGTCGGCAAGCTCATCAAAGAAGAATATCATCACAGAGATACTGGCTCCCGTATTAAATGGAAGCCCGATTTAAAGGTATTCACCGATATTGACATTCCTCTTGAGTATTTCCAGAGTATTATGAAGCGTCAGGCTATCGTAAACGCGGGTATTACTTTTATTCTTAAGAATCAGACAGGCCGTTCCTTTGAAACATTTGAATACAGATTTGAAAACGGTATTTCTGATTACGCTACCGAGATAGCGGGGGAAGACGCTCTCACCACAGTTCAGTCGTGGCAGGCGGAGCGTGTCGGCCGTGACAGAGAAGACCAGAAGGATTACAAGGTTAAAATCAACGCCGCTCTCTGCTTCTCAAACAAGGCTCAGCTTAAGGAGTATTATCATAATTCCAGCTGGCTTGAGCACGGCGGAGCACCTGATAAGGCTGTTAAAAACGCCTTTGTTTATCAGATAGACTCATACCTTAAGACAAGCGGCAAATACGTTAAAAGCGACGCAAAGATTAAATTTGAGGATATTGAGGACTGCATGATTCTTGTCGTCTCCTCATTCTCAACAAAAACCTCCTATGAGAATCAGACCAAGAAGAGCATCAACAACAGATTCATTCAGGAGGCCATGACTGATTTCTTCAAGCATCAGCTTGAGATTTATTTCATTGAAAACAGAGCTGAGGCCGATAAAATAGCCAATCAGGTTCTTATAAACATGAGAAGCCGCACAAGAGCGGAAAACACCCGTCAGGCTATTAAAAAATCACTTACAACTTCAAACGACCTCGCTAACAGAGTTCAGAAATTCGTTGACTGCCGCACCAAAGACGCTTCGGAGCGAGAGCTCTTTATCGTAGAGGGCGACTCAGCTCTCGGCGCCTGTAAGCAGGCGAGAAATTCGGAGTTCCAGGCACTTATGCCTGTCCGCGGTAAAATACTCAACTGCCTTAAATGCGAGTACGACAGAATTTTCAAGAGCGAAATCATCACTGACCTTGTTAAGGTTCTCGGCTGCGGCGTTGAGGTCAAGTCAAAGGCCATGAAGGGACTTACCGAGTTTAACATTGATATGCTCAGATATAATAAGATTATTATCTGCACCGATGCCGATGTTGACGGATTCCAGATAAGAACCCTTATTCTTACCATGATTTACAGGCTTATGCCTACGCTGATTGACGAGGGTAAGGTGTATATCGCCGAGACTCCTCTTTATGAAATCAACACAAAAGACCAGGTATGGTTTGCATATACCGAAAAAGAAAAGACACAGGCGCTTGAAGAGATAGGAAAGCAGAAATATACTATTCAGCGCTCAAAAGGTCTCGGTGAAAACGAGGCTGAAATGATGTGGATGACCACTATGAATCCCAAAACAAGACGTCTTATTGAGATAAGACCTGAGGATGCTGAAAAGACCGCTATGGTATTTGATATGCTTCTCGGTGATGACCTTGCGGGCCGTAAGGAGCATATCGCCGAGCAGGGTTATCTTTATATTGACATGCTTGATTTAAGCTGAGGTGAGAGAATATGGCAAGAAAAAAGAAAATCGAAAAAACTGACGATATTATGGACCCGAATACCCATATTCTCGGTGCCGGAATTGTAATGCAGCAGGATATCACGGAGATGCTCGAGACAAACTTTATGCCCTACGCAATGAGCGTTATTCTTTCCCGTGCGATTCCCGAGATTGACGGCTTCAAGCCTTCTCACAGAAAGCTGCTTTATACCATGTATAAAATGGGACTCCTTACGGGAGCGAGGACAAAATCCGCGAATATTGTCGGTCAGACCATGAGACTGAATCCTCACGGCGACGCGGCGATTTATGACACAATGGTTCGACTTTCAAGGGGATATGAGGCTCTGCTTCATCCGCTTGTTGACTCAAAGGGCAACTTCGGCAAGGCGTATTCAAGAGATATGCAGTGGGCGGCGCCCAGATACACAGAGGCCAAGCTTGCGCCTATCTGCGCCGAGCTTTTTGCCGATATTGATAAGGATACCGTCGATTTTGTGGAGAACTACGATAATACCACTAAGGAGCCGACTCTTCTGCCGGTTAAATTCCCGACAATTCTTACCAATCCCACAACAGGTATCGCTGTCGGTATGGCGAGCTCCATATGCGCGTTTAATCTTAACGAGATATGTGATACCACAATCGCGCTGATTAAAGACCCCGACGCCGATGTCGCCGATACTTTAAAGGCTCCCGATTTTCCGGGCGGCGGTCTTCTGCTTTATGACAGAGACGCTATGGCTTCGATTTATGATACAGGCCGCGGCGGATTCAAAATCAGAGCAAAATATAACTATGATAAAGAGAACAAGTGCATTGAGGTTACCGAAATTCCGCCCACAACAACGGCGGAGGCGATAATCGACAAGATTATCGAGAAATATAAATCCGGCTCAGTCAGAGAGATAAATGACATCCGTGATGAAACAGATAAGTCAGGCCTCAAGATTACAATAGATCTGAAAAAAGGTACCGACCCGGATAAGCTTATGCAGAAGCTTTACCGTTCAACACCCCTTGAAGATACCTTCTCCTGCAACTTCAACGTAATTATCGCGGGTGTTCCGAAGGTGTTGGGAGTTAAGGATATTCTCAATGAATGGATTGCTTTCAGAATGGAAAGCGTTCAGAGAAGAATCTATTTTGATTTGAGCAAAGCCAAGGACAAGCTTCATCTTCTCGAGGGCCTTCAGAAAATTCTCCTTGATATTGACAAGGCGATTCAGATTATCCGCAATACCAAAGAGGAGAGTGAGGTTGTTCCCAACCTTATGATTGGCTTCGGTATCGATGAGATTCAGGCTGATTATGTCGCTGAGATTAAGCTGCGTCATCTTAACAGAGAGTATATTTTAAAGCGCACAAACGATATTGAGCAGCTTATTAAGGATATTGCCGAGATGGAGGATATTCTTGCTCATAAAAACAAAATCAAAAAGATTATTGTCAAAGAGCTGGAAGAGGTTTCAAAGAAGCACGGACAGCCGAGAAAAACCGAGATTATATTTGCCTGTGATGTTGCCGCTGAGTCATCTGAGGCTGAAGAAATACCCGATTTCCCCGTAAATCTTTTCTTTACGCAGGAGGGATATTTCAAAAAGATAACTCCGCAGGCATTGCGTACAAGCGGTGAGCAGAAGGTCAAGGAAGGGGATAAGGTTGTTCTCGAAATAGAGACCACCAACAACACCGACCTGCTCTTCTTCACAGATAAATGCCAGGTTTATAAATCAAAGGCGGCTGATTTTGATTTAGGCAAGGCAAGCGTCCTCGGCGATTATGTTCCGTCTAAGCTTGAAATGGACGAGGGCGAGAACACTATCGGAATGATAGTCACAAAGGACTATTCCGGCTATGTTATGTTCTTCTTTGAAAACGGTAAGGTCGCAAAGGTTGACCTTTCGGCTTATGCCACAAAGACGAACCGCAAAAAGCTTATCAAGGCCTACTGCGATAAATATCCGCTTACGGCCGTAAGACATATAACCGAGGACTGTGACCTTGTAATGCAGTCTTCGGCAGGCAGACTTCTTCTTTTCAATACAGGCGCAATTTCACCAAAAACAACCAAGGACACTCAGGGCGTATCAGTGTTCACAATGAAAAAAGGCCATACGGTTACCGACGTTCGTGACTATGTCCCGGGCGAATTCGCAAAGCCCTACAGATATAAAACAAAAAATCTGCCCTCAACCGGTGCGCTGCCCAGCGCAGAGGATTCAGGTGAGCAGATGTCACTGTTATAAGAGGTGGTTTCATGATTAAAGGTCTCGTATCAATTATTGTCCCTGCGTATAATGTTGAAGAGAATATCCCTTACTGCCTTGATTCGCTGATTAATCAGACGTATGAAAACATTGAGATTATCTGCGTCAATGACGGTTCAACGGATTCAACTTTAAGCATTATAAAGAAATATGCTTCAACTGATTCCAGAATTAAAATTGTTGACAAACCAAACGGAGGACTGTCTTCCGCAAGAAATGCGGGAATCAATATTTCCTGCGGTGAATACCTTGCGTTTATTGACTCTGATGATTACATCGCCTTGAATTTTGCCGAAAGAATGCTTGAACTTATAAACGGTTATTCTGCTGATGTGGCAAGGTGTCGGGCTCGTGGGGTAAAAACATATGATTATGTTGAGCCCGTACCTGAAAATCCACCTGCAATATCAACAAGAAATGCTCATGAAGCACTTGAAATCTTTTATGATGATAAATTTTACGGCTGGTATGCAGATGATGCACCTATAGTATGCAACTGTTTATTCAGATATGAAATTTTTAATGATTTAAGATTTGAAGAATCACTCAGAAAATGTGAGGATGAATGCTTCACGCGTGAAGCTTTTGCAAGGTGTAAAAAGATAGTTTATACCGATGAAAGAATGTATTTCTATTATCACAGAGATAATAGTTTGATTCATAGTGATAATCATGATGCTGAATTTGATTATAAAATGTTTGCAAAGATTCATGAACGCCGTCAGGCATGCTTTAAGGACTTCGGATTTGAGGATATACGAATCAAAGATGCGGAAGTTGCCTGTAAACATTTCGCTTATATATATGAGTATGCAGAAGACCGGGAGACAAAATCAAAGCTTATTAAGAATTTTAAATTCTATTACAAGCAGCTTCCACTGAAAACAAGACAGCTCAGAGTCTTCAATTTTTCACCGATATTATACAAGATACTGGTTAAAATACTGTATAAAAACAAAAAAACCGCTTAAGCAGAACTTTCCGCTCAAACGGCTGCGGAAAGTCTGCAAACGCCTGTGTCTTTTCCGCAATAGTATATTGCCCTGAAAAAATCATATTATTATAATTATTTTTAAAAAATGTATTGCATTTTGCATTTTAATGTGATAATATATGTCAGTAAAAAATCTATCGGAGGAATTTGAAATGTCAGCAATTCAGTATGTACTCGCATTTATTCTTATTTTTCTTTGCATTGCTATAGTTGCAGTTGTTCTTATGCAGGAGAGCCGTTCAGCAGGTCTTTCAGGCGCTATCGCAGGCGGTGCTGAAACATTTTTCGGCAAGGGCAAAGGCAAGAGCATGGAAAAGAAGCTTGAAAAAATCACAAAGATATTTGCAGTTGTTTTCTTTGTACTTACTCTCGGAATCACCGTATTCTTCATGTTTAAGTATCACGCATAATTAAAATTACTGTTTCAGCCTCGCTTTAAGCGGGGCTGTTTGATTTAAGGACGAGTTATGATTAAAAACTATATCTGGGATTTTGACGGTATGCTGTTTGACAGCTATCCGCACATCACGTCGGCGTTTATTCAGATGATGCACGATTACGGCCTTGACGCAGATTACGACGAGGCAAAAGCGCTTTTTGAAATAACATTTGGTGAGGCGTATGACTTTTATAAAACCACCGAGGAGCAGAAGGCCGCTTTCAGAGAATATGAACATGATTATGATTTTAAGCCTCTTGCTGTGCCTTTTAAGAATACAGTCTATACTCTAAAAAAAATCGTTGAGAATGGCGGCAGGAACTATCTTTATACACACAGGGGCGAAAGCGTCTATTATTATCTGAAAAAGTACGGCGTATATGAGCTTTTCAGCGATTATGTTACAAGCGAAAACGGTTTTCCCGCCAAGCCCGCACCCGATGCTGTTGAATATATTGTTTCAAAAAACGGCCTTGTAAAAAGTGAAACTGTTATGATAGGCGACAGGGAGATTGACGTCATGTCAGGCAAAAACGCGGGCGTTTACGGCTGTCTGTATTCGAAAACCCATAAAGAAACAGCGGCTGATTATTTTGTAAATGATATAATCGAAGTTTTGTCAATTAAATAACCTTATGACGGCAGAATGTTTTCATTTTGCCGTTTTATTTATTGACAAAATCAAAACAAAAAGATATTATTAAATAAGTCACAGGCAGGTGAGATTGATGGAAAAAATTAAAATTCTTTTTGTATGTCACGGCAACATCTGCCGCAGCCCCATGGCTGAGTTCGTTATGAAAAAAATGGTGTCCGACGAAGGTCTGTCTGATTATTTTGAAATAAGCTCGGCAGCCACCAGTACAGAGGAAATCGGAAATCCCGTTTATCCTCCTGTCAGGAAGCTGCTCAGCGAAAAAGGCCTTTCCTGTAAAGGTAAAACGGCCCGTCAGATTACAAAAAGCGATTATTTTTATTATGATTTTATTATCGGAATGGAAAGTTATAATCTTCGCAATATGAGATATATTTTTCCTGACGATACAGAAAATAAAATACATCTTATGCTTGATTTCACGTCGAATCCCCGTGATGTTTCCGACCCGTGGTATACGGGCAGATATGAGGAAACTTGGCGCGATGTAAATGAAGGCTGTGCCGCTCTGCTTGAGAATATCAAATCAGAACGGCTGAACTTACTTTAAAATCCTTAAATCACAGAAAGGAAGATTTATTATGAAAAAGATTAAAGTCGGTATTGCAGGTACAAGAGGTCTCTCGACTCTTATGGGCCTTAAGAACATTGAGGATGTTGAAATTGCCGCAATGTGTGACCTTGACGAGCAGCATCTTAAAGACGCTGTAGAGAGAATCGGTGACGACAGCATAAAGACATACCGTGTTTTTGATGATATGATTGAGTCTGACATTGACGCGGTTATCATTGCTACTCCCATGCAGTGCCACGTTCCGCATGCTATTGCCGCTCTTGAGGCAGGTAAGCATGTTATGTGCGAGGTTACCGCCGGCGTTACTATGGATGAGCTTTTCTGGCTGTGCGAAACAGTTGAAAAATATAAAAAGATTTATATGTTCGCTGAGAATTACATATATGACCCGAGAGTTCAGCTTGTTAAGAATCTTGTAAAAGAGGGTATGTTCGGCGAGCCTTATTACGCTGAGGGTATGTATCTTCACAATATCGGCAATCTCTTTGTTTATCCTAACGGCAAGACCTCGTGGCGCTCATTCTGGCAGTGCGGCAAGAGAGGCAATTTCTATCCTACACACAGCGTAGGCCCCGTTATGCAGTGGTTCCAGGGCGACAGAATTACCGAAATCAGCACATTCTCACCCGGTATATATAACGACCTCGGCTTAAAGCAGGACAGCGGAACAACCACAATGTGCCGCACAGCTAACGGCAAGCTTCTCAACATTCGCGTTGACTGCATGTCACCCCGTCCGCATAATATGAATAACTTCCAGCTTCAGGGCACGAAGGGCATTGTTCAGTTCAAATCCTGCGCTGAGGACCAGGACAGAATCTCATTCATCGACGAAGAAAATGACTCACCGCTTCATCATATGAAATGGAAGCTTCTTGAGGAGTACAATATGTATCTTCCCGAGAGATACAGAAACGCGACTGAGGAGCAGATGAAGGCAGGCCACAACGGCGGCGACTTCTTTATTGTTGAGGATTTCATCAACGCTATACGCACCAACACTCAGCCTGAGCTTGATGTTTACAAGGCCTGCGAATGGACAGCTGTCGGCCTTCTCTCAGAGCTTTCCGTTACAAATAAGAGCAAAACTCTTCCTGTTCCGAATTTCCGTCCCGATATGCCTCTTGAAGAGAAGAAGACAACTATTTTATAATAAAATAAAACGGAGGCGGTTTTATGTTTAAGAGAATAATTGCGGCGATAACTGCGTTTCTGATTTCTCTGTCGCAGATGATTTTTACCCCGAATGTTATCAGAATTGACTTTGATAATGTTATTGATGAAATCAGACCTGTTCACAACGTCGGCAGAATGCCCGAATATAAGCTTGACAGCGAAATCAATAAGGTTTTCACTGATGCGAATATGACAGCCTGCAGAACGCACGACATAACGGAGACTGATATCCACAACATTTTCCCTGACTTTTCTGCGGATGTCAACGACGAAAACTCTTATCACTTTGAAGGAAGCGACAAGGTGCTTGCGGCGATTGTCGACACAGGCATGACTCCGTTCTTCCGTCTCGGCATTTCCTACAGCAACGCTCAGAAAGACCATGAGCTGCTTCTGCCGCCGACCGACTACACCAAGTGGGCGCAGATTTGTGAGCATATAATCCGCCACTACAATGAAGGCTGGGCAGACGGATACCATTACGGCATAGAGTACTGGGAAATCTGGAATGAGCCCGACGGCGGTAAATATGAAGAAATTTCTGAGACTGAATATGTTACAGAGAATGTTTTCTGGCACGGTACACCTGAGCAGTTCTACCGTCTTTATGATGTTGCGGCAACATATCTTAAAGAAAAGTTCCCCGACCTCAAAATCGGCGGCTACGGTTCCTGCGGATTTTACGCATTGACAAAGACCAATAACGTAAAGTCGGGCGCTCCCGCATACAACAAATATTTTGTTGAGTTCTTCCAGGGATTTCTTGACTATATAAAAGAAAATAAGCCGCCCATGGATTTCTTCACATGGCACAGCTATTCGACAACGGAAGTTAATACACGCTGGATAAAATACGTTAACGACAATCTCGAAAAAGCAGGCTACGGCGACGCGGAAGTAATCTGCGACGAGTGGAATTACAATCCCACTGAAAATGACCAGATTGACCGCCGCTACGGAGCGAATCAGGCGTCAATGCTGTGTATGTTCCAGAATGAGGGACTTGATTCGGCGTATTATTACTGCGGTATTGCCACAGGAGCGCTTCACGGCGGAATGTTCCTCAAAGGAGGTAAGCCGTCGACCGCTTATTACGGCTTCTACGCCTTTGGTCAGCTCTATAAAATGGGGCATCAGGTTGAGATAAAGAATAAGCTTCGCAAGGATATGTATGCCGTTGCCGCAAAGGGCGATGACGGCAGTGCGGCGCTTCTTATTTCAAATGTTTCTGAAAAGAAAGACCGAAAGCTTAAGCTGGAAACAGGGGACTACACCGTTGATAAAGTAATGACAGTTAACGAAAACTGTGAATGGGTAGAAACCGAGCTTCCTGAAAAAATCGAAAGCGGCTCAATGCTTTATATCACATTTAAAAAATGATTTTATACAGGGAAATAGGGGTTGTCGCATTTAGATGCAGAAAGCGTTTTCTTCGCTCCGAAGTTGTATGCGATACTGCGAGAGGGCGAAAAAACGCTTAGAAAAGTAAACTATTATCTATTAAATTTTAATTTCAATCAAAAAGATGGTTTTGAACGGTAATCTACCAATTCAGAACCATCTTTTTATTACTTTATTTTTATTTTACTTTTCGGTCTGCGCTAAATGCAACAGTCCCTAAAACTTTTATTAAAGCTTTTCGGCAACTTTTTCCATGCCCATTTTTACCACAAGGTCACCGTAGCTTTTGTCATACTGAGCTTTTGAAATAGCGCCTTTTTCAAGGAACGTGTCAAGCAGTTTTTTCTGATTCAGAAAGAGCTGTTTTTTCTTTTCAAATCTACTGTCTGATACCGCTTTTTCCATTTTTACATGGGGGATTCCCGCGTCATCAAATTCACCGGACACAACCTCAAAGCCGCTCTTTTCATAAAACTTTATTGCATAGCACTGTGCGTTGAGCGTGATTTTTGTGTATCCGTTCTGTGCACAGAATTTTTCGGCTTCACTCAGAGCGAGTCTGCCTGCGCCGATGTTTCTGTATTCTTTCAGAAGGCACAGCCTCTGCAGATGAGCTTCACCGGGATTTTCAGAGATTATTCTGAATGTTCCTGCAAGTGTACTGCCGTCATAAATCATGAAATGAGTGCAGTCAGCTTTGATTTTATCGTATTCATCCACCTCGAGAGAAACAGGAACATTCTGCTCCGAAACAAAAACCTGTTTTCTTATGCTGATACAGCTTTCAATATCCGTCTGATTTTTTGCAATGATAATTTCCATAATCAGAATTCAACAACTTTTTCCGGTGCTGCGAATGAGCTGAAAACAGCCTTGGCGTCTTTGAAATAAAATACCTGTGTATTGCCGTCATTTTCGTCATACATGGAGCGAAGCTGCGGATAATCATCAAGCATTGACTTTTTGGCTTCTGTACGGTCATCCTCAATGAGAGTGCCCGAAACTCTGAGCCATTCGCCGCCTTTGAAAGCGCAGATTTCGGCCTTGGGGTTGGCGCTGAGCTGTTTGGAAACGCTTTTCTTTTTACCTGTCTGAATGTAAAGCCTGCCCTCAAAAACATGAGCCGTGCCGAAGGGGCGTACTCTCGGCTGGTCACCCTCAACTGTTGCAAGATAATAGGTTTCCGCTTCTTTTAAAAATTTTAAAATATCTTCCATAAAAAAGCCTCCTTGATTATTGCTTTATCAGAAAACAATTTTAATTGTGTTAATGCCTTTATCTGTTTTGATTTTTATTACAGACGCCTCATCTGTAATTTTCTCTTCTGTATATTTTCCGTCTGTGATTATCTCTTTAAATGGTTTGTTAATATAAATTTCAGTTTCACCGTCATATTCTCGGTCCTGTTCATAGGTGAGGGTGAAGGTGTCGTTTTCCCTGTCATGACGGTATTCCTTTATTTCGCCTGTTACGGCGACGGGGTGAGGTCTGCACAGAACATCAGTTGTAACCTCGCTTTCGAGAATGCCGTTGAAATATGCCCAGTAGGTCTGACTCCATTTATTTGAGTCAAACAGCTCCAGCAGGAATTTAATGTGATGGAACCATTCGTTGCCGTCAGTGAAGCCGCCCCATTCACCGACGATAACAGGAATATCCATTCTTTCCTGTGTGCGTTTATGCTCGTCAAATATCGCCTTGATTCGCTGATTGTTGGCGTATTTATATGATGGTGTGTCAACCATGAAATCATAGGCATGGGGAGCGAATATCGCGTTCTCGATTTTTTTGCCGTCTTTTTCGGGAACGGGAGTGGAGCAGGGGATGCCGAGATTTGAAAAATAGCAGTTTTCAATAATAAAGGCTTTGTCATTGATTTTTCTCAGTGCATCGGCGGATTTATTGATAAACGGCGAATATCTTTCAAGGTCGAATTTTTTTACAAGACCGTTGGCGGCTGATGTGATTCTTTTGAGCTGTTCACCGCCGTAGAGGTCAAGAACCTTGTGTCTGTTTTCAGAACTGAGCGCGTATTTTACAAGCTTTGATTTGCTTATTGATGAGTCTGTGATTGTGTTCTTTACAAGGCTTTTAATAATTGTGAAAAATGTTTTTCCGCCGCTCTTGCCCGGGAACGGCTCATTCATAACGTCATAACCCATAACGCAGTCATAGCTGTCGGCAATCTCCGCGATATGAGACCACATATCTATATAATCGTCCTGAACACCTTTGACGTTGTTCCAGAAATTGTCAAAAGCTCTGTGAACGGCTCTGCCCCAGAAATATCCCTCAGCCCATACGAATTTTGCCTTATGATATTTATATTTATCTATAAGGCATGCCCAGTCGGGGGCACCGTCACCGCATCCGTCACCGAATCCTGAATATAAATCCTGATGCATATCGAGATAAACGTAAACACCGTTCTCCCGGCATTCGTCAAGTATCGAGCGGATGAAATCGAGATATTCTTTATTGAACTGACCTTTCTGAGGCTCGACAGCGTCCCAGATAAGACCGAGTCTGATAAGGTCGAAGCCTTTTTCTTTAAGCTCCTTTGCAAGACCCTTGTGCCACAGTGTGCCGTAATCGCGGCGCTTTGTTTCTTTATTGTAAACGCCTTTGTCACATACGTTGAAGCCGTTGAATATTCTTTCTCTGCCGAGGGAGTCAACAAGTCTTTTTCCTTGTGCTGTAATTTTTTCCATAATTATCACCCGTAAAGCAATTTTTTACATTTTAACATATTATAAACCGATTGTCGATATTCAAAAAGAAAAAACAGGACCAAAATATAGCGACATATCTTGTGAAAAAATTAACAAAAATTCGCAAAATGTATTGAATTTATCGCGGAAACGGTATAAAATAACATTCAGTAAAGATAATAATCTTTATTAATAAATATGAAATGAGGCAGCAGTATGGCAAACAGATTTGTACTGAATGAAACATCATATCACGGTGCGGGCGCAATAGCTAATGTAGCTGACGAAATAATCGGCAGAGGCTTTAAAAAGGCCTTTGTATGCTCCGACCCCGATCTTATTAAATTCAATGTTACAAAGAAGGTAACAGACGTACTTGAAAACGCAAAGATTGACTATGAAATCTATTCACAGATTAAGGCCAACCCTACAGTTGAGAATGTCAAGACAGGCGTTGAGGCATTTAAGAACAGCGGAGCTGACTGCATCGTCGCAATCGGCGGCGGTTCATCTATGGATACTGCCAAGGCTATCGGCATTATTATTAAAAATCCCGAATTCGGTGACGTTGTATCTCTTGAGGGCGTAGCTCCTACAAAGAATAAGTGCGTTCCCATTATCGCTGTTCCCACTACAGCAGGTACAGCCGCTGAGGTTACAATCAACTACGTTATCACAGACACTGAAAAGAACCGCAAGATGGTCTGCGTTGACGTGCATGATATTCCTGTAGTAGCTGTTGTTGACCCCGATATGATGAGCTCAATGCCCAAGGGTCTTACCGCGGCAACAGGCATGGACGCTCTCACTCACGCTATTGAGGGTTATATCACTCTCGGCGCGTGGGAGCTCAGCGATATGTTCCATCTCAAGGCAATAGAGATTATCTCAAAGACACTCAGAGGCGCTGTTGACAACACTCCCGAAGGCAGAGAGGGAATGGCTCTCGGTCAGTATATAGCAGGCATGGGCTTCTCAAATGTCGGTCTCGGTATCGTTCATTCAATGGCTCATCCTCTCGGCGCTCTTTACGATACACCTCACGGCGTTGCCAACGCTATAATTCTTCCCACCGTTATGGAATACAACGCACCCTGCACAGGCGAGAAATACAGAAACATCGCCAAGGCAATGGGCGTTGAAGGCGTTGACGCAATGTCTCTTGAGGATGCGAGAAAAGCGGCTATTGACGCTGTCAAGCAGCTTTCTCTTGATGTTGGTATTCCCGCAGACCTTAAGGATATCGTTAAGGCTGAGGATATTCCGTTCCTCGCTCAGTCAGCATATGACGATGCCTGCCGTCCCGGTAATCCGAGAGACACAAGCGTTGAGGAAATCACAGACCTTTATAAATCACTTATATAATTCAATATTTAAAGTTAAGGGCAGTTCGTTTCGAACTGCCCTCTTTCTTTTTCTGAAAATTATGGTATAATGCATCTGAGGTGAGCGATATGAAGCTTAAAAAAATGATATGTTTTTCTCTTTCGATGATAATGACGCTTTTATGCTGTCCCTTCGCTGTTTACGCGGGAGCGTTGTCTCAGCCTTATGAAAAGGGGACTGCGGGCACTGAATATTTCAGAATCCCGTCTCTTACCGTTCTTAAAAGCGGCAGGATAATGGCCGCCGCTGACATCAGATACGGCAACGGTACTGATTCACCTGCCAATATTGACACGGCGGTGAGATTTTCAGACGATAACGGAAACAGCTGGTCTGATGTGAATCTTGTTAATCACTTCTGCGATTTCGAGGATGCCGATTCTGACCATGTAGTCACATCCAGTGCTTCATTTATCGACAGCACGGCTGTTGCCGATAATGATGACAATATCTATCTTCTCTGCGACGCCTGCCCTGCGTTTATGGGCGCACCATACGCAAAGCCTTATAAAAACGGTTATCTTAACGGTAAAATCGCTCTTTGCGATAAAACCACTGAGTCTGCGGCAGAAAGCGAAAAGCTTGACACAGCGCACTATCCCTACTATATAGACGATTTCAGTGGGGATTTTGCTCAGATAAAGAAATACGCCGATTCTTCATCATATAACGGTTACTGCGTTGACAGGGAGTATAATCTTTATATTTCCGACAGCGGAATAACCGAAAAGGTTATGATTAATCAGCTTGATGCACTTGGCAATAAAACAGAAAAAAAGGTTCAGGCAAATGTATTTTATGCCTGCTCTCCCGTTAAAATCTATCCCGCTTTTTATCTCTGGATGAGAAAGAGCACCGACGGAGGAAATAGCTGGAGCAGTCCCGTAATACTCAATCCGCAGATAAATTCTTCGGGCTTTACCGCCGCCTGTCCGGGTAAAGGCTTCTGCTGTGAGTATAATGGCAAAAACAGAATTCTTTTCCCCATATATGACAACAATGACGTGGCCGAGAGAACGAGCGTTATTTACTCGGATGACGGCGGCGCGACGTGGCAGAGAAGTGAAAAAATCCGCGGCGGAATCTTCGGAATCAAAAGCTCCGAGGCTCAGATTGTTATGCTCAGCGACGGAGTTCTCAGATTGTATTCGAGAAATCAGGCAAATTATATCGGCTACGCCGACAGCACTGACGGCGGCGCGACATGGAGCAGATACAGACTTGACTCAAAGCTTAAATACTGCTCAAACTGCATGGTTTCTTTTATAAACTACAGCGGCCTCATTGACGGCAGAAACGCAATTATAGCCTCATATCCAAGCGAAAAAACAAGAAAAAGCGGCGTAATCAGAGTCGGCCTTTATGACGAAAACAATAAGGTTGACTGGAAATACTGCTATAAGGTTACCGACAGCGGCAATGATTATGATTTTGTATATTCATGCCTTGCGCAGTGCGGTGAAAAGGTAATGCTTTTTTATGAGAATGACAAGGCGTCACTTACTCTGAGTGAATATTCCGTTGATACTCTGCTTGAAGAAACAGCCGAGCAGTCATTTTTTGAGAAAATAATAGGCTTTATCGTTGATTTTTTGGCAGGATAACCGTATTTGTAAATTTATCTTGAAAAAAGCATTGTTTAGTGATAGAATCAAAGAACACCAAAAAAAGGAATTGATTTTGATATGAATATTATTGTTATGGGCTGCGGAAAAATCGGAGAAGAGATTCTTTCGAGCCTTGTATCTGAGGGACATGACGTTACGGCCATTGACACAAAGGCGGACGTTATAACTGAGATAACCAATAATTATGACGTAATGAGCGTATGCGGCAACGGCGCTGATAATGAGATCCTCGAGGAAGCCAATGTAGACAAGGCTGAGATGTTTATTGCCGCCACAAGCTCTGATGAAGTGAATATGCTTGCATGCTTTATAGCACGCAAAATGGGCGCGCGCAATACCGTTGCCCGTATAAGGAACCCCGAATACAACGACCAGAGTCTCGGCTTTCTGAGACAGAATCTCGGACTTTCCATGTCGATTAATCCCGAGAGACTCGCGGCACAGGAGCTTTTTGATATTCTCAAGCTGCCGTCAGCCGCTAAGATTGATACGTTTTCGAGCCGTAATGTTCAGATGATTGAAATGCGTCTGAAGCAGGATTCGGCACTCAACGGCATAAAGCTTGCGGATTTCAGAAGCAAGTGCAGAAGCAACGTTCTTGTATGTGCTGTTCAGAGAGGGGAAGAGGTATTCATTCCCGACGGTAATTTTGAGATTCACGGCGGAGATAAAATCGGCGTAACAGGTACAAGACCTGAAATTCTCAAAATGCTTAAATCTCTCGGTATTATTCAGAAGCAGGCAAAAAGCGTAATGATTTTAGGCGCGAGCAAATCTGCGTATTACCTTGCGGAAATGCTTCTTAAAATCGGCACAACTGTTAAAATTATTGAAAAAGACCGTGATATTGCCCGTAATATGACTGACAGACTTCCCAAAGCTGTTGTAATTAACGCCGACGGTGCCAAGCAGGATATCCTTATTGAAGAGGGACTTAAATCTATCGATGCATTTGTTGCGCTTACAGGCCTTGATGAGCAGAATATTCTCATTTCTGTTTCGGCAACGCTTCAGGGCGTACCTAAGGTAATATCTAAAATCAACCGTTCAGAGTATATAAATATGGCTGAGAAGCTGGGTATGGACTGCATTGTATCACCCAGAGAGATTGCGTCAAACAAGATTGTAAGATACGCGCGTGCTCTTCAGAATTCACTGGGCAGCAACGTTGAAACTCTTTATAAGCTTATGGACGGTCGCGTTGAGGCTCTTGAATTCAATGTAAAATCAGACTGTAAGTTCCTTAATATACCCCTTAAGGATTTACAGCTCAGGTCAAACACTATAATTGCGGGCATAGCAAGAGGCAGAAAACCCATAACACCCACAGGTGATGATGTCTTTATGGCAGGGGACAGAGTAATTGTAATTGCCGCCGCCAACAGACGTCTTCAGGATTTTTCCGATATTATTAAGTGAGGTTGTCTTGTTATGAATCGCAGAATGGTTTTGTCAATGATAGGCAAGGTGGTTCTTGTTGAGGCAGGCCTGCTTCTTTTGCCGCTGTTTGTGTCTATCGGATATAAAAATGATTGTGTGCCGGCTTTTTTAATAACAATAGCGGTTGCCGTTGTTTTCGGGCTTGCGCTTACGCTGATTTTCAAGCCGAAGCATAAGGGCGTTTATGCAAAGGACGGCTTTGTTATTGTTGCTTTCTGCTGGCTTTGCCTTTCGGCAATAGGCGCGCTGCCGTTCTTTTTAAGCGGCGGAATCCCCAACTATATTGACGCTTTTTTTGAAACTGTCAGCGGCTTTACCACTACAGGTGCGTCAATTCTTGATGATGTTGAAGCACTGAGTGAAGGCCTCCTTTTTTGGAGAAGCTTTACGCACTGGATAGGCGGTATGGGTGTTCTCGTTTTTGTAATGGCGGTAATACCAGCAAATTCAGACCGCTCAATTCATATACTTCGCGCCGAGGTGCCGGGTCCTACATTCGGTAAGCTTGTGCCGCGAATTGCCGATACTGCAAAAATTCTTTATCTTATTTATGTTGCTCTTACGGTGATTGAAATCGTTCTTCTCTCACTGGGCGATATGACATTCTTTGAGAGCGTTGTACACTCTTTCGGAACAGCAGGTACAGGCGGCTTCGGTATAAAAGGTGACAGCGTAGGCGGTTACAGCGCATACAGTCAGTGGATTATTACAATATTCATGCTTGTATTCGGCATAAACTTCAATCTGTATTATCTTATTCTTGTTAAAAAGATTAAATCTGTATTCAAAAGCGGTGAGCTTTGGTTCTATGCAGGGCTTGTTACTGTTTCTACAATGGCGATTACTCTTAATATCCACAGAAGATTTCCTGATATCTTTACAGCGGTACGCCATTCGGCGTTTCAGGTTGCAAGTATTGTTTCAACAACAGGTTATTCAACTGTTGATTTTAATCACTGGCCGCAGTTTTCAAAGGGAATTATATTTATTCTCATGTTCCTCGGCGCGTGCGCTGGCTCTACCGCCGGCGGATTCAAGCTTTCAAGAGTGCTTGTTCTTCTTAAAGTAATCAAGCGTGAATTCAGGCACATGATTCATCCGCGTTCGGTTGGTGTTATCAAAATAGAGGGCAAACGTGTTGATGAATATACGCTTAAAAGCGTAAACGCGTATTTTGCGATATATATTTTATGCATTGCCGTAACCTTTTTGCTTATATGCTTTGAGCCTTACGGAATCGAAACAAATCTTACTGCCGCAGTTTCCTGTTTCAACAACGTCGGACCGGGACTCGGCGCGGTTGGCCCTGCCTCAAGCTATTCGCTTTATTCAGGGTTTACCAAGATTGTTCTTTCGTTTGCAATGCTTTTAGGCAGACTTGAGATTTATCCGCTTATTATTGCTGTTCTTCCCTCCACATGGTCAAAGAGAAGCTGATTTTAAAGTTTTAACCGATTGTACGTATGTACAGTCGGTTTTCTTTTACAGAAAAATGGCTTAAATAAGCCTTTTTTGAAAATTTTTAAAAAAAATTAAAAAAATTCAAAAAAAGGTGTTGACAAAGGGGAAAAGGTGTGGTAAGATAACGGAGCTGTCTGCGAGAGAGGCGCTGAAAAGAGCCAGGCAGAAAGCGAATGCACCTTGAAAATTAAACAACGATAGAAACAAGGAACCCTGAGATTTTTC
>JAZUHE010000041.1:0-16773 GCA_045641565.1 Acutalibacteraceae bacterium
ATGAAAAAGTTCTCTTTTGTCCGTGAGCTTAATGAGAACGCGAGCGCATTTTCCTATGACTACATGGTTATTAACAACGGCTATCCGGTGCTCGTTTTCATGCTTGAGACAGCCGTATGGGCAGGCGGAGCGGAAGAGCCCCAGCAGGATTCATCGGGATATTATCTTATCAGATCAGCTGATAATCTGGCGTGGTTCGCGCGCCTCGTTAACGGAACCCTTGCGGGTGTTGACAGAAATTCAGCCGCAAAGGCAAAGGTCATGGACAACATCCTCATGAATATTTTCATAACAGACGATACTTCTCTTACCAACGAATGGACTCCCATCGGCAGTGAGACCTATCCCTTCACAGGCACATTCAACGGCAACGGATATAATATCGCAGGTGTCTTTGTTGACGGCAATAAGAATCAGGGCCTTTTCGGCTATGTAGGCGAGGGCGGAGCCGTGTCAAATGTTGTCATGCTCGACGGCTTAATCAAGGGCAACGAGAATGTCGGCGGCATAGCAGGCTACAACAAGGGAACTATCTCCCTGTCCTGCAATGATGGAACGGTCAACGGCAAAAAAGCTGTCGGCGGTATTGTCGGCTATAACGTGGGAACAATTCAGAACAGCTATAACAAAGGCACAGTCGAGTGCACATATGACGGCGGCTCACAGATAGGCGGAATTGTCGGTTATAACACAAGAGCGTATGTCAAGCAGTGCTTCAATGACGGCCTTGTTACAGGCGTTGCGAATTCAAACTATTACGGCGGTATCTGCGGCTCCAACTCGGGCGACGGACTTTATAACTGCTATAACTCGGGCGAGGTTCTCGGCGGATTTTATGTAGGCGGAATTATCGGCTATAATTCAACGGGAACAACAAGATACTGCATCAACTTCGGCGTTGTTAATACTCTCAATTCAGTCAACAGCAACGTCAATAATTTCATTGGATACAATTACGGTACCTGCAGTGTTTCAAACTGCTACATTGACTCAACAATAGAGAATACTGTTTATAACAACCTTAACGGAGCAACAGCCAAAACCACAGCTGAACTGACAGGATATAACGCATCCTACAGCCTCGGTCTTCAGTCCGGATACTGGACAAATAAATCAGATGACCAGTATTTTATTTACTATCCTCAGATTTATCAGATTTACTACTCGAGCTATAATAAAATGCGTGAGGATTCTCTCGAAAGCGTCAGAGTGGTTAAGAGTGATTTCAACGTAAAGCTTAAGATTGACGGCTCGGCGGATTCCTATTACGCTGATATTCCCGGAGCGATGAATGCTCTTGACGGCAGAAACGGAACTATCATCCCCGTAAGGAATCTCACGATTAATTCAACTGTTGATATTCCCGCGAGAATTACAATTCACGGTGAGGGATTCTCAAAGACAATCACAAGAGGCTCTTCTCTTACAGGCTCAATGTTTAACGTAACAGGCTCACTTATTATCGGCGATTCCAAGGACGGCACTGACGAAAATCCGCTTCTTGTTATTGACGGCAACAACGCAGTTACGGCAGGTGAGTCATTGATAACTCTCGCCCCCAACGCCGAGATGATAATGCATCAGGGCGCGATAATCAAAAACGCGAATTCCACTGCCCTCGGCGCGGCTGTATACATGGATACTGACGCTGTACTCACCATTCACGGCAGTAAAATCACCAATAACAAAACTACTGTTGACGGCGGCGCTATATATAACGATATGGGTACGCTGAATATGGACGGCGGCGAGATAAGCAATAATACATCAACAGCAGCCAAGGCCGGCGGTATATATAACAACAGCGGCGTTATGAATATCAGCGGCGGCGCGATTCTCAATAACTACGGCAAAACCTACGGCGGCGGCATTTATAACGCGGGCGCGGATTCTGAGGTTACTCTCTCAGGTGACGCTCTTATAAGCGGCAACTACGCAAACGCCGGCGGCGGTATGTTTATAACAGCCGGTACGGTTACCATGACCGGCGGCACAATAAGCGAAAACTTCGCATACAAAAAGAACGGCTCAACCGCAACAACAGGCGGTGGCGGCGGTATTACAATAAATACCTCCGGCAAGTTTGTCATGAGCGGCGGCACAGTCTGCGATAACTATGTTTACAATAATGTGGGCGCAGGCTACGGCATCACTGTTTTCGGTACATTTGAGATGAGCAATGACGCTCTGGTATCAAATAACGATATCTTTGTCGGCAGAAACAGAACAATCTGTGTCACAGGTAAGCTTACCGCTCCCGGAATAGCGGCGGTTATCACTCCGTCAACATACGCGACAACAACTGTTGTTCTCAGCGGCGAAGGAATGGGACTCAGCTATACCAAATTTGAGGTTACTCCTTCAACAACGCCGTGGTATGTCAACTCGGCAGGCTATCTTATGAATACCGAGATTGTCAATGTCGCGTCTCTGAGTAAATTCGGTGCATATTCCGTTGACTATGTTTCGGTGGCTCAGGCTGTCAACGCGGTTGGTGCGGGCGAATCCGGTATCATCACGATTATTGCGGATAATACTATAAATGAAACCATAAAAGTATACGGCGACGTTACAATACTCAGCGAAACCGACCAGACCTTCACGTCCATGCGAGGCGGCAGCTTCACGGGCACCATGTTTGAGGTTCAGTCCGGCGGTACACTCAGACTCGGCTTCACCGACGCGGAAGAGTGGGGCGAGGACGTTTCCGAAGACTCTGAAGAAAATATATTCAATACCGACTCTATCGGCGGCGAATATATCCTTGACGGCGGCTACAGCTACTATCAGGCGACAGGTACGTCAATGATTACGGTTAAATTAGGCGGCACGCTTTATACATATGATGATTTCACCATGGCGAACGGTTACTCAACCTCATCGGGCAGCATTGCCGTCAGCGGAACAATGTATATGTACGGCGGTACGTTCAGAAATAACACGGCAGTAAACGGCGGCGCGATTAACGTAGCCACAACGGGCAAGGTTACTCTTCTCGGCGGCGTTATAAGCGGAAACACCGTTCGGCCCGGCGGACTCGGCAAGGCGATATACAACGGCGGCACACTCTCAAGCAAAGAGAATGTTTATGAATATTATCAGGACGAAGAAGTAGTCGCAACAAAAAATACATTCGTGACCGTTGCCGATGACAACGACGTATATCTTTTCTCGGGCAAAACGCTCAATGTAGGCAGAGAGGTTACAACAGTGCTTCTTTCGGGTACATCCGCGGCACCGGAGTCCTCATCTGTTTCGGCAATGCCGATGAAAATTTCAGCACCGATGTATTACGCGGGCATGCCTGTCCTTTCGGGTGCTGACACAGGCTACTATTACACAGGCTTTGAAATCAGCGAGCCCGGCTATTATATCACTCCAAACGGAACAATCGGCTACAATCTTCTTGTTCCCACAGTCGCTTCGGGTCTCAGAATTGACAGAACCGATGGCTTTATCACAAACATCGATACCTCAAAAACGGTTTCGTATTATAAGAGCGCGTTCCTAAATACTGACACAATAGAAATCCGCGACGTTAACGGAAACATAATGTCTGACAGCGCTCAGCTTACAACAGGCAGCGTAATAAAGCTTTATAACGCTGACGGTTCTGAGATTATTGATTCTGTTACAGTTGTGATTTACGGCGATATTGACTGCGACGGATTTATTGACGCTATGGACGCCGCCTACGCGGAATGCATAGCTCAGTCGGTTACAGGCGCAAGGCTTCTTTCTCCCGCTCAGCTTAAGGCAGGGGATATTGACGGAAGCGGAAATGTCAGCGAAACAGACGCGCAGTATATCACAAGCTGCGGCGTCAAGCTCAATACAGTTGACCAGAGTATATAAAAGGAGAATTATTATGGAAAAAACATTATTCGGCACATTAAACGACGGACGCGAGGTTTATAAATACGCTATCACCAATGCGAACGGTATGATTCTTGAGCTTATTACCCTGGGCGCGGCGATTCAGGCGATAAAGATTCCCTCGGCAAAGGGTGAAATGCTCGATGTCGCTGTAGGCTTTGATGACCTTGAGGGCCATGTTGAGCATTCTGATTATGAGGGCGTTACTGTCGGCAGATACGCTAACCGTATCCACAA
Organism: Acutalibacteraceae bacterium; assembly: GCA_045641565.1. Lineage (GTDB taxonomy): Bacteria > Bacillota > Clostridia > Oscillospirales > Acutalibacteraceae > CAG-488. The sequence goes on from JAZUHE010000041.1 coordinate 4,114, forward strand.
CGCTCAGTTTACACTCAACGGTCAGAAATATACCGTTGACGCCAACGAAAAGGGCAAGACCTGCCTTCATGGCGGCGGAGAATTCTCAAAGGCTGTATGGGACGCTGTGGCGGATACCGATAACAGCATAGTTATGTCATACACAAGCCCCAACGGAGCCTGCGGATTCCCCGGCGCAATGAAAACAAAGGTGCGCTTTACTCTCACTGACGATAACGAAATCTGCATAAACTACACGGCGATTTGCAGCGCCGACACTCCGATTAATCTTACAAATCACACATACTTTAATCTTAAGGGCAGACCCGGCACTGACGTTCTCTCTCACGAGCTGAGAATTGACGCCGACAGCTTCACTCCCACAGACAGCGACAGTATTCCCACAGGAGAAATCCGCGGTGTAAAGGGTACAGCCTTTGATTTTTCCGAGAGCAAGCCTATCGGTCAGGATATTCTCGCTGACGACGAACAGCTTATCATGTGCAGAGGCTATGACCATAACTTCTGCCTTAATGATAATGCTGGTGCGGTTATAACGGCATATGAAAAAGAGACAGGAATCACGATGAATGTTTACACCGATATGCCCGGTGTTCAGCTCTATACGGGCAATTTCCTTGACGGAACAATAGCAGGTAAGGGCGGAGTGCCGCTTAATAAGCACGCAGGCTTCTGCCTTGAGACTCAGTTCTATCCCGATACGCCCAATCAGCCCGATTTCCCTCAGTGTAATTTCAGAGCAGGTGAGATATTCCGCTCCATGACAAAGTATCAGTTTAAATTTTAACAGGTTGTAGACATAAATATAACATATTGTTTTATATCTGTTCATAATTTAGTAAAATTAGGGAATATAATAGAATATAAAGAAATTAAAAAAATGCCTTTGAAGCGAACGTTTCAAGGGCATTGATTAAAAAGGAGAGAACGGTATGAGCAATAAGGTTCTTGTTGTAGATGACGATACAAATATATGCGAATTACTCAGACTTTATCTTGAAAAAGAAGGCTACAGTGTTATAATAGCTAATGACGGCATGACGGCTGTTAAGCTTTTTAATGAAATGCAGCCTGATATTACTCTGCTTGATATAATGCTTCCCATGCTTGACGGCTGGCAGGTCTGCAGAGAGATAAGAAAACAGTCGGATAAGCCTATAATTATGCTTACCGCAAAGGGCGAAACATTTGATAAGGTTCTCGGCCTTGAGCTGGGCGCTGATGACTATGTTACAAAGCCCTTTGAAACAAAAGAGGTAATAGCGAGAATCAAGGCGGTTCTCCGCCGTTCCACTGCGGCGTCTGCCGATAAGGATATTAAAATTGTAAAATATGATAAGCTCTCGGTAAATCTTACTAATTATGAGCTTATAGTTGACGGGCAGAAGATTGACGCTCCTCCCAAGGAGCTGGAGCTTCTTTATCATCTTGCCAGCAATCCCGACAGAGTGTATACCCGTGACCAGCTTCTTGATGAGGTGTGGGGCTTTGATTATTACGGTGATTCAAGAACTGTTGACGTTCATATTAAAAGAATACGCGAAAAGCTTGCGAATGTTTCAGATAAATGGGAGCTTTCCACTGTCTGGAGCGTCGGCTATAAATTTGAAACGAAGGGCTGATTATGAAGACGAAGAAAGGCGGAAAGCTTTTCAGAAAATACATGATGAATATGCTCGTGCTGATTTTCACGGGTATGCTTATTATGAGCGTGCTGTTCCTTGCCATTGAAACAACAAGATGGAGCGAGGAACAGACAGAGACTCTTCTGCTTGATACAGGCATTATTTCAAATAATGTTGAGAATGTTCTGACTGAGTTCAGCAATGACGCTGACGGGGACTTTTCGGGTCTTGCGCCGATAAATATAGTCAGCAACACTGTTGCCACTCTCTGTTCGGCAGACAACTGTGATATCTTCATATGTGATAATAACGGTAATGTCATTCTGTGCAAAGAAATGGCCGGTTCTCACCAGAAAAGCTGCTGCAGCAAGCACGCGGCTTATAAAATCCCCGAGGATATTCTCCAAAAAGCACGCAAGGGCAATTACAGTGAGATTACAACCCTCGGCACAACATACGATGTTCAGAACCTTGTAGTCGCAACGCCTGTTACAATGTACGGCAAGACTGTGGGAACGGCTTTTGCTGTCAAGCCTGTTTCGGCTACGCTGCTTCAGTATTTTTCTCAGATAGTTAAAATCATGCTTATTTCAGCGCTTATAACGCTGGTAATATCAATGGTTATTATTTACGGTATGGTTTACCGTATCACGAAGCCGCTTAAAGAGATGTCTTACGCCGCCAAGCAGTACGCTGTCGGTGATTTCAGCTATAAGGTCAGCACCAAGGGTGATGACGAGCTCTCAGAGCTTGCGGAGGCATTCAACAAAATGGCAAAGTCTCTTTCCGCGCTGGAGGGCTCAAGAAGAAGCTTTGTGGCGAATGTTTCTCACGAGCTTAAAACGCCGATGACTACAATAGGCGGATTCATTGACGGAATTCTTGACGGCACAATCGCTCCCGAGCAGGAAAAGAAATATCTTGGAATTGTATCCGACGAGGTCAAGCGCCTCTCACGCCTTGTTACGGGAATGCTGAATATGTCAAAGCTTGAAGCGGGTGAAATGAATATTAACGCCACTGAGTTTGACATTTCAAAGAGTATTTTTAAGACCCTGCTTAATTTTGAAAAGAAAATCAACTCAAAGTCCATAGATATCAGAGGGCTTGATACGATGCAAAGCATAAAAATCACAGCGGATGAGGATATGCTTATGCAGGTTATATATAATCTTGTAGATAATGCGATTAAATTCACTCCGCAGAACGGTTATATTTCTGTAAAAACATTTTCTGACGGTGAAAAGGTTTATGTCAGCATCAGAAACAGCGGCGAAGGAATATCTTATGAAGAAATAAACAAGGTGTTTGAACGCTTTTATAAGATTGATAAATCAAGAAGCTATGATGTAAAGGGCGCGGGCCTCGGACTTTATATAGTTAAGAGTATTATCAATCTTCATAACGGCGAAATCAAGGCGGAAAGCATTCCGAACGAATACACTGACTTTTCATTCTGGATACCCGTTTCACAGAAATCTTAATCATTTGTTAACAAAATACGGGATAATATTTAAAATCAAGGAATTATAATGCATTACAAACAAATCGCACAGAGTGCGGTGGGAGGAATATACAATGGATGAACAGGAAAACAAGGATTTTCAGCAGGGGCAGAGTGAGCCTGAGCTGAATGAGCAGCAGAGAGCTGAAGAAAGCACTTCTGACGCGCAGAATCAGACTGCGGCAAATGATTCTGAGAGCTATAACGCTCCTCAGCCCGAAGCAGGCGGATTTTACAGTCAGCCTCAGAATACGACTCAGCAGTCTCAGAATCCTTATTATTCAGGAAGAGGATATTATGACCCAGCGTCAGAATCGGGATACAGCCCTTATTCTGCTCAGCCGAGCTATAATAATACCGCTCCTGTGCAGAACACAGCTGTAAAAAAAGATAAGAAAAGCAGCGAAAAAACAGGAAAGATTATTGTCTGTGCAATCGTTGCCGTTCTGGTAATCGTTTGCGGAATTCTCGGCGCAAAGATTATTAAGAATCCCGATAAAAAAGAAAGCGGCAAAACTAATCAGGGTGACGCTCAGCTTGTAATCTCAGACTCAAATACAGCTGAGGTTGACGAAAGCGACGGACTTTCCTCACAGGAGATATATACAAAGAATATTAAATCGAATGTCGGCGTTATCCTTTACGGCTCCGGCAACTCGCTCTTTATGCAGAACAACGGTTCTTCCAACTCAAGTGTTGCGGGCGAAGGCTCCGGCATAGTTATGGGCACTGATAAGGGTAAGACAAAGACTTATATCATCACCTGCGCTCATGTTATCGAGCCTGCCAAGTCAAAGGGCTACAAGATTGTTATTCAGGATTATAACGGTGAGCAGTATGACGCTGAAATCGTAGGTTATGACTCGAAGACCGATATCGGCGTTATTGCGGTTAAAGAAACAGGCTTTACAGCCGCTTCTTTCGGTGACTCATCAAAGCTTAAAATCGGCGAAACGGTTTACGCTATAGGTAACCCCGGCGGCACAGAGTTCTTCGGTTCATACACAAAGGGCATGGTTTCCGCTATTGACAGACCTGTCAGCAACGAAATCGGATACGATATGAAATGTATCCAGCATGACGCGGCGATTAATCCCGGTAATTCAGGCGGTATGCTTATTAATTCCGCAGGTCAGGTTATAGGAATCAATTCCTCAAAAATCGCCTCAACCGAGTATGAGGGCATGGGCTTTTCTATTCCCATTACTTCCGCAAAGACTATAATTGACGATATTATTGCTAACGGTTATGTAACCAACAGACCCAAGCTCGGTATCTCCTACGCGACAGTTTCTCAGTATCAGATGTACGCCGCGATTGCTCATTACAACAATCTCCCCGCAGGCTCGCTGATTATTATGGAAATCAATTCTGACAGCGCGTTTAAAGGCACTGACGCAAAGGAAGGCGACCTTATCACAGCTGTTAACGGTGAGGCAATGGAAACATCCGACATACTGCTTGATAAGATTGAAAACGGTAAGGTAGGCGACAAGCTTAAGCTTACACTCTGCAGAATCGATGAGAAGACATATGAGGTCAAGAAGTTTGACGTCAATGTTACTCTTGTTGAGGATAAGGGAAATGATACCAAAGAAGAGGCAACTACTCAGTCATATGAGGATTTCTTCAATGAGTTCTTCGGTAATTACGGATATTAATAAATAGTTTTAAGAAAAAGCAATCTTTCGGATACTTTCGAAAGATTGCTTTTGAATATAAAAATGAGGAGCTGCGTAATGCAGCTCCTTTTCTTATATGTTTGCGATTGCCATTACAGGATAATGGTCTGAGGGGAATTTCCCGTCGGGTCTGTCTGTGATTACCCGATACTTTTCAACGTCAACGCCCTTGGTGAAGCTGACATAGTCAATAATCATGGGTGCTTCCGGCTTTTCGATTATGGGGTAGAACGCGTTGAAGGTTATGTTATTCATTGTATCCTTTGCGGTATATTTTGAATCCGCAAGACAGCCTGATGTCATCTGCTTGTAAAGCTCACAGCCTTCTTTGAAGTTGAAATCGCCTGTGCATACAACGGGAACGTCAAATTTCTCTGCGAAATCAAGTATCATCTGCAGGCCGTTTGTGCGTGCGAGCGCTCCTCTGTGGTCGAGGTGAGTGTTAATGTGAACGTATGTAGTGCCGCTCTTCTTATCCTGAAGCTTTGCCCATGAGCAGACTCTGCGGCATACAGCGTCCCAGCCGAAGGATGGCTTGTCGGGTGTCTCAGAGAGCCAGAATGTGCCGCTGTCGAGTACATCGTATTTATCCTTAAGATAAAATACAGGTGAATATTCGCCGCCCTGCATACCGTCATCTCTGCCGACGCCTACATAAGCGTATTCGGGCAGAGCCTCGCTTACGGCTGTCATCCAGTCATAGTGTGATTCCTGAAGGCCGAATGAGTCGGGTCTGTTATTCTTAAGAATGTCAGTAACCATACCTTTTCTTGTGGGCCATTCCATGCCGTCGGGGCCGTAGCAAAGCACGTTGAAGCTTATGATTTTAACTTCCATAATTTATGCTCCTTTTATCTGAGAAATAAGATTGCCGAAGAGTCCGGTAATATATCTTACCGCTGTGTTGAATAACTGCCAGATAATGCTGAATATTGTTTCAAGCAATGAGGCGGATTTTTCGTTTGTATCGTGGTTTACGATAACGCCGCTGTAATTATCTTTAACGGAGTAGGAGAAATCCTTAACCGTATCAACACCGGGCTTGGTGATTTTTGAGTAGCTTACTGTGATTTTGCCGCAGTTCTCAGCTGAAGCGTCAACTGAGATTGCTGTGTTTTCACCGCTCTTGATTATGAACGGACGGCCGCTTTCACCGCCGTTAACAGAAACGGAATTGATAAGAACATCTTCAGAAGAAACGTTTGTAAGTGTGATAATGCCGCTGCCGCCTGTTCTGGTGCTTAAGCTGTTGCTGTCTGCGAATACGGCGGTGATATTCTGAGTGGGGTCATCGCTCTGCATGAACTGGGGGAATTCTTTGCTGCTCCACGCATCCTTTAAATCGTGAGTGTAAAGGAGTGTTTCAACGAGAGCCAGTGAGTTGGGAGCCCATTCAACCATGCCGTGGAAAAGGTCGTTGATAATCCATGTTCTCTCGGGTATATATCCGCAGGAAAGGTCGATTGTTCTGTCGGGTGATACGCAGTCGTGACCGATGTCTTTCTTCTGAGTGTAGTCAGCGGGGAAAGCTGTGCCCCAGTCAGTGCAGCAGGCGCCGGTTGAATACTCAACATTAACTATAGAGTCAGAATTGACCTTGGTGCCTGTAACAAGAGTTTTGCCTGAAGCGGCAACGATTGAAACGTTTGTTCCGTATTTTTCTGCGTTTCTGAGAGTTCCCTCAATATCAGCCATGTAGCCGTTTCTTGTTTTGTTTACGGCTTCAATAAGCTTTGCGTTGTCCTCATCGGTGTAATACTGTTCAAGGATGCTTTCATAATCCTTCTTGGTTACCATTTCAAGATAAGCGGGGGAGTCCTTAACCATGGGAACGACTATGAGAGAAGCACCCATTTCAACGATGGTATCAATTCCGCCGGGGAGGATTGAAGCAAGAGCCGAAACATCAATTTCTGTATGAAGGATGTTCTGAACAAGCTCAATGATGTCACCGTAGGAAAGCTTGTATTCGGTTCTGCCTGTGATAATGTCAGTGATAAAGTCAGAGCCTTCAAAAATCGGGTCATTGAATACTACGTTGTCTATGTAGCCCTTGTCAGCGTATTTATAGAGGTACTGCGCTACGCATACGCTGCCCTGGCTGAGGCAGTAAATGCTTACCTTATCGTGACCTGTGATTTCGAGTACATCCTCAATATAAGCGAGAAGCTGGTCTGCGACTTCGTCACTGGAGATTCGCCAGTCAAACAGGAAGTTGAAAACGTGGTCGTCGCCGATTCTTTCACCGATGCATTCCATGTCGAGAAATTCAGAGCCTGTGTAGGGAACATATTTAAGCGCATCATTCTTTTTGAAACCCTCAAGAGAAGTATCCTCAGCTGAGGAGTAAATCGGCTTAAGATTATAGTATGATGTGCCGTCGGGATTCATCTTAACCGGGTCAAGTATCTGAGTAACAATGCTCGCCGGGAATTCAAGAGGATGCTCTTTGTCGATTTTGTTGAGATTATCTGTGATTGAGTTTTTGATTAAGTCCAGATCGGGCGGGAAGGCGACTGATTCGCTTCCGTCGTCGTTGACCTTGACAAGAGTTGTGGCTCCGAAGCCGGAAACCATAACTACAGGTGTGCTGCCGCAGTCACAGTCGTTGCCCGCAAAAGCAGGAACACAGGTGAGAGCAACAAGAACCACCGCGATTATTATGCTGAGTAATTTTTTAGAGCTTTTCATTTTAACCTCCGGGATTTTCAGTTGTTGTTTTTGCGTGCGCCTTTATTGCGTCAAAGCTTTCGACGCTGATAACGTGCTCAATTCTGCAAGCGTCCTCAGCCGCTGTTTCAGCGCTTACGCCTAAAGCAATAAGGTAGTCCGTCAGCAAAGTGTGACGTTCGTAGATTTCAGCCGCAATTTTCATTCCGTCTGGAAGCAATTCAATATATCCGTCTTTATCGGTTTCAATGTAGCCATGTTCTCTGAGATTCTTCATAGCGATACTTACGCTGGGCTTTGAAAAGTCAAGCTCGTTCGCTATGTCGATTGAACGGACGTGTCCGTTGCGCTTCTTTAAAACAAGTATTGTCTCCAGATAATTTTCAGCGGATTCCTGAATTTTCATATTATCACCTACTCAGATAATTCTATCACATTCTGTGAGGTGTTTTCAAGTTTTTAATAAATTTTTTTGCGATTGACTGTATATAAAAACCGCGGGGTATTCGTAATGAATACTCCGCGGAGCTGTTTATGGATTTGTTCGGATTAATACATTCCGCCTGCCTGGCCTGCTGCCATAGCCGCTGCTGCAGCCGCGTCAGCCTGGGGGTCGGGCTTATCTGTAACAAGGCTTTCGGTTGTGAGAACCATAGCCGCTACTGAAGAAGCGTTCTGGATTGCTGAACGTGTAACCTTTGTAGGATCAAGGATACCTGCTTCAAACATATCAACATATTCGTCCTTGCCGAAGTCGAAGCCGTAGCCGTCCTTACCGGACTCAACGATATGATTAACGATAACTGAGCCTTCGAGGCCTGCGTTAGCGGCTATCTGACGTACGGGCTCCTCGAGAGCCTTGAGAACGATATTGACGCCTGTCTTGAAGTCAGCATTGTCTGTATCAAGGAGAGCCTTGACAGCGGGGATTGCGTTGATAAGAGCTACGCCGCCGCCTGCAACTACGCCTTCCTCAACAGCTGCTTTTGTAGCTGCGAGAGCGTCTTCAATGCGGAGCTTCTTCTCTTTCATTTCTGTTTCTGTAGCTGCGCCTACGCGGATAACTGCTACGCCGCCTGCGAGCTTTGCGAGTCTTTCCTGAAGCTTCTCGCGGTCGAAATCAGATGTTGATGTTTCAAGGAGTGAACGGATCTGAGCAACTCTGCCTTTGATAGCGTCTTTGTCGCCTGCGCCGTCAACGATGATTGTATTCTCTTTGGAAACCTTAATCTGACGTGCACGGCCGAGCTGTGTGAGCTGAGTGTCCTTAAGCTCAAGACCGAGGTCTGATGTGATAACCTCGCCGCCTGTGAGAATAGCGATATCCTGAAGCATTTCCTTGCGTCTGTCGCCGAAGCCGGGAGCCTTTACGCATACGCAGGTGAATGTGCCGCGGAGCTTGTTGACAAGGATTGTTGAAAGAGCTTCGCCCTCAACGTCCTCAGCGATGATAACGAGCTTCTTGCCTGACTGAAGAATCTGCTCGAGAAGAGGAAGGATTTCCTGAATATTTGAAATTTTCTTATCTGTGATAAGAACGAGAGCGTCGTCGATAACAGCTTCCATCTTATCGGTGTCTGTAACCATATAGGGTGAAATGTAGCCGCGGTCAAACTGCATGCCTTCAACGATGTCGCTGTCTGTAACAGCTGTTTTGCTCTCTTCAACGGTGATAACGCCGTCTGCTGTAACCTTTTCCATAGCTTCAGCGATGATGTCGCCGATAGCTTCGTCAGCTGAGGAGATAGTCGCAACTCTTGCGATATCCTTTGAGCTTGTAACGGGCTTTGAGTTAGCCTTTACGTTCTCAACTGCCGCGTTTACTGCTGCAGCGATGCCCTTCTTAACCTCCATGGGGTTAGCGCCTGCCGCAACGTTCTTCATGCCTTCGCGAACGAGTGCCTGAGCGAGAAGAGTAGCTGTAGTTGTGCCGTCGCCTGCAACGTCGTATGTCTTTGTGGCAACTTCCTTAACGAGCTGTGCGCCCATGTTCTCGAATGCGTCCTCAAGCTCAACATCCTTGGCGATTGTAACGCCGTCGTTTGTGATGAGGGGAGCGCCGTATTTTTTATCAAGAACTACGTTTCTGCCCTTGGGGCCGAGTGTGATTTTAACTGTGTTTGCAAGCTTGTCAATACCTGCCTGAAGAGCCTTTCTGGCTTCTTCACCGTAAATAATCTGTTTTGCCATAATAGTTTCCTCCGTTTATTCTACGATTGCAAGAATATCGCTCTGACGAACGATGATGTATTCTTCTTTGTTAAGCTTAACCTCAGTGCCTGAGTATTTGCTTGTGATTACTTTATCGCCGACTTTAACGTACATCTCAACTTCTTTGCCGTCAACAAGTCCGCCGGGGCCTACTGCGAGAACCTCCGCTACCTGGGGCTTTTCCTGTGCTGCGGCGGCAAGAATGATGCCGCTTGATGTAGTCTCTTCAACCTCTGTCATTTTGACTACAACTCTGTCTGCAAGTGGTTTAAGTGTCATTATATATTCCTCCTTGAAAGATTAGATAAATTAATTTTAGCACTCTTGTCACGTGAGTGCTAAATACTATTTTAGCCACTTTTCAGGAAAAGTCAACCCTTTTAAGAAAAATTCACAAAAATATCATAATTTTACCTTAATATAATCTGTGCAATAAGATGCGCTGCTATTCCGGGTATGCCGAAAATCACGCCTGAAAGAAGAGTGAGCCTGTTGACGCTCAGGGCGACTCCCGTAAAGGCACCCGCGGCGTTGACGGCGAAAAGGGCCGCTGTGCCCTCTATGGCTGAGAGAAAGAGCGATTTTATGAAATGTCCGCTTTTTTTCATTGACGCGAGCACGGCAAGAGCGCATACCGCCCCTGCCGCGCAGATAATAATTGTTGACGGCATAGCTTCACCTCAGAATATAAATATGCAAAATAATTTTTATACAGCACTGTTATTTTTTATAAGTTTATGTTATTATTATATTACAGGTGGTGAATGATATGTATGATATTGCCGTTATCGGCGCAGGAGCTTCGGGCATAACAGCGGCCATAGCCGCTAAAAGAAAGAATCCCGAACTGAACATTGCGCTTTATGACTCCATGCCCAGAATCGGCAAAAAAATACTCGCCACAGGCAACGGCAGATGCAATCTTTCTAATATCAACGCTGCGGAGCACGATTATTACAATAAAGATTTCGCTATGCCCGCGCTCACAAAATACGGCGTTAATTATACCCTTGACTTTTTCCATTCCCTCGGTCTTTTTACCGTGACGGACGAAGAGGGCAGGGTTTACCCTATGAGCAGCTCAGCCGCGAGTGTGCTTGACGCTATGCGATTTGAGTGTGACAATCTCGGCGTCAGCGTTTTCACCGATGAGAAAATAACATCTGTCAGTGTCAAGGACAGCGGGATTTTTGTAATTAACGGCAGATACACCGCCCGAAAGCTGATTATAGCCTGCGGAGGTAAGGCTTCCCCTTCACAGGGCTCTGACGGCAGCGGATTTGATTTACTCCGCTCTTTGGGGCATACTGTTATTAAGCCGCTTCCCGCGCTGGTTCAGCTGACAAGTGACAATAAAATAATAAAATCCTTTAAAGGACTGCGTACAAAAGGCACAGTCAGACTCTTTGCAGGCGAAGAAGAAATCGGCTTTACACAGGGCGAGATTCTTTTTACCGAGTACGGCCTTTCGGGAATCGCTTCAATGGACGCTCAGAGGATTTTATGCGACTATCTTGATAAAGAAAAGTGCAGCGTTGTGATTGATTTTCTTCCCTCACTCAGCTGTGAAGAAATAAAAGACGCTGTTCTCAGCAAGGCACAAAGAAATCTGAAGCTTAAATGCGAGAATCTTCTCTCGGGACTTGTTCCCAAAAAAATCGGGCAGGGATTTATTAAATGCCTTTATATAAAAAATGACGCCCCTGTTTCCGTGATTGATGAAAACACGGCGGAACGTCTCGCTTCTCTTATGAAGAATTTCAGAGTATATCTCAGCGGCTCAAAGGGCTTTGAAAACGCCCAGGTGACCCGCGGCGGAGCGGATGTCAGTGAATTCTCAGCGGAAACAATGGAGTCGAAAAAAATAAAAAATCTTTACTGCGCAGGCGAAATTCTCAATGTTGACGGCGGCTGCGGCGGATTTAATCTTCAATGGGCATTTTCGGGCGGATTCTGTGCCGGCGAAAATGCAGCAGAATAAAAATTTTTATTAGCAGGTGATTTTATGGCAATGAGCGAAACCTTCAAAATGGCAACTAAAAGTCACGACCTTTACCTCAGCTGCAACAAGGGTCATTTCGTAACAAACCACAGTCATATCAATTATTATATTGATATCACAACCCAGAAATCCTGCCTCAGCGAAGCGAAGGCGGTTGCGAAAGCACTGCTTCCCGCATACAAAATGAGCACGCTCATTGACACGGTTCTGTGTCTTGACGGTACTGAGGTTATCGGCACCTGTCTTGCGGAAATGCTCACAAGAAGTGATTATTCAAGCGTAAACTCCAACAGGGAAATCTGTATCCTCACGCCTGAATATACCCCCGGAAACCAGTTTATTTTCAGAGACAACAACGTCAATACGATTAACGGCAAGAATGTTCTCATTTTAGAGGCTTCTGTTGTAACAGGCAACACGGCTCTTATGGCGATTGACGCCATTAATTATTACGGCGGCAGAACTGCGGGTATCGCTTCCATATTTGCCGCGGTCAGCGAATGCGGCGGACTTCCCGTAACATCTGTTTTTGATACGGCCGACCTGCCCGATTACTCGTATACTAACGCCTTCGATTGCCCCATGTGTAAAAGAAAAGAGCGCGTAGACGCTCTTATCAACACTTTCGGCTGCTCCAGACTTTAAGGTCGGGGTAGCTGTTATCTGATTTGACGCTCTGCAATCGAGCTCAGGCTGTAATCTATATATTTCTCTCGGTAACGCTCACTTTCGGCTCCCTTGTGTAAAGGGAGCTGTCACGGAGTGACTGAGGGATTGTTTTTTTTAGTCGGTGCAGCTTTTATCTGATTCGGTACTCTGCAATCGAGCTCAAGCTGTAATCTATATCTTTCTCTCAGTAATGCTCTGGTCAAGGCTCCCTTACGAGAGAGCTTTTTCATTTGGAGAAACTTTTATCTGTATTCGCTTTTTCGGGAATCCTGAAGCATTTCCGACGGCTTATCTGTT
>JAZUHE010000042.1:0-3555 GCA_045641565.1 Acutalibacteraceae bacterium
CCGCTTCGCTTCTCGACACATTCTCCTGCATTTTCCAGGGCGTTATCCCTTACGGCGCACAGATGCTTGTCGCGATTTCGGCGGTTACGTCTCTGGGCGGCAGTGTCTCCGCCTTTCAGATTATTCCGCTGCTCTACTATCCCTTTGCTCTGCTTTTAAGCTCGCTTGTCTTTATATTCATCCTCCCCGAAAAAGGAGACAAAACAACCGTAAAGGCATAAAAAATATGCATAAAAGATGGCTTTGAATGAACCGGAATTCTTCAAAGCCATCTTTTTATTATCTTATCTTTATCACGTTTTTTTGCTTTCCTTAACCTTTGCTTTAGGTGATACTTCCACAGATTCGGAATAAATAACTCTGTCAATAATACAGCCCTCACCGATAATCACATTCTTACCCGAAACAATCGGAGCAATTACGCCCGAAACGGAAACATCGTCGCCGCCGATGCTTTCGGAAATAATGAGCCTGCCGTCTTTTTTTGATGAAAACAGCTTTTTGAAAAAGCTCTTCGGCTTTGCGGTACATTCAATATTGACTGTGCTGCTGCAGATTTCTTTGATTTTTGACCTGTCGCTGAAAATAATCTCAACGTTTTTCGCATTGATAATTCCGCCGCACCCGAAAGCTCCGCTGCTTTTGAAGCTGTCGCATTTTATATCTTTATCGAATCTCGCAGAACCGTCAACCCGTATGTTTCTGCTTAATACACTGCTGTTAAACACGGCTGAACCCATACAGTGCAGTGAACCTGACGAAACTTCTTTTGAGAATGATGCGGAACCCGATATTCTCATTTCATTATCACATTCAATTCTGCCGGATGAATTACAGGCTCCGTTTACGGTGAAATCACTGCATTTTACATCACCGCTGATGTGAGCGCTCCCGTTCACGGTTATTATTTCATATTCGCCTTTTGTGATTGTGCCTGCTCCGTTGATTATTGCGTCCATACCATCCGCTCCTTTTATTAAAACTCGCTGTACGGAATCCTGTTTTCGTATTTATCGGCGTCAAATTCTTTACCGAGAATCAGCGACTTTCTGACCTGCTTTCTGCCCTTTACAAACTCAGGTCTGCCGGGGCAGAAGGGGTAAAATCCCAGCACGCCGAAAATATACCATATCGCCATTGTGCCGTTATCCTCATCGCCGGGGAAGCCGTCATCCTCAAACGAAAACGCCTCTCTGCAAAGCTTCACAACCCAGTACGCGCTTTTTTCTGTTTCACCCAGCTCAGAATAGATATAGGGAATATGGAAGCTGGGCTGATTTGAAATAGCGCACTGACCGAAATCTGCCGAAGCCATTTCGGTTATCTCGTGAATCTCACAGCCGTAGCCGACTATTTCATAATCGGGAGCGGTACTGAACAGCTCGTCAATCTTCTCTATGAGCTTATCCTTGCCGCCGTAAAGCTCCGCGAGTCCCTCCATGTCATGAGGTACGGCAAAGGAATTCTGCCAGGCACTGCCCTCGGTGTAGTCTCTGCCCCAACCGTTGGGTGTGAAGTCGGGACGGAAAGCACCTTTTGAATCTCTCGCGCGCATGAAGCCCGTTTCTTTATCAAAAATATTCTTATAGTTTTTCGCTCTTTGTCTGTATTCTTTTTCGATATCATCTTTGCCGAGAATCTTCGCGATTTCGGCAATACACCAGTCGCCGTACGCCGCGTCCTGAGTGAGGTTTACGCTCTCCTTCTGCTCGTCATAGGGAACATATCCGAGCTTACAGTAGGACTCAGCGCCGTTTCTGCCGAAGTTCGGATCAGGCGAATCATGAAGCGAATGATGAATCATGCCTTCAAGAGCCAGCTCCATTATCTCTCTGTCGAGAATTCCCTTGACAGCGCAGTCGCAGATTACCGCGTCAACAAGAGTGCTGGGCATACATCCGCGCTCGCCGATTGAAAGCCATCTGGGAAGCCATCCGCTCTCTTTGTATTCGTTGATAAATGCGGTGACCATATCCTTAAGCTCGTCTTTGCAGACTATAGAGAAAAAGGGATAAACCGTTCTGTATGTATCCCAGAATCCGTTATCTGTATAGCGCTTGCCGGGGTACGTCTTTCCGTCGTGGGGACAGTAATGAATCTCATTGCCCTCCGCGTCAATTTCATAGCATTTATGAGGATAAAGAAAAGCTCTGTACATACAGGAATAAAAAGTCTTCATCTGCTTTTCATCCTCAGGCTCTATTTCGATTTTTGAAAGATACTTTTCCCACAGCTTTTCGCCGTCGGCTTTAATCTCATCAAAGCTCTTTTCGCCGATTTCTCTTTCAAGGCTCAACTCAGCCTGCTCAAAAGAAATATATGATGCGGAAAGGCTGATTTCAGTCTTTTTATTTCTGAGCTTAATATGAATCGCTGTTTCCTCTCCGCTGATTTTTCTGCCTGTTTCGGCGTCATTGTCGCCGCTCTGAATTTTAACTCCCTCAGCGTCAACCGCGCCCTCGGGGAATTTCACAACAACATATTCGCAGAAATTCACAGCGTCGCCGCCCGAGGTATTGTCGGTGGTAATATAAAGAGTGTTTTTCTTTTCGCTATACTCAAAAGTATAGTTATCCTTAACCGAATGAGCGGAAAAATAGTTGTCTCCCTCTTCGTCAAAGGTCACAAGGATTTTCGCTCCTCTTTCTGTGGGCGTAAGCTCAAAATCAGAACGGGTTCTGAGAAGTCTGTATTTAAGATAATAAGGTTTTAAAACAGCGTCCTCGGGCCTGAAGCCGGACCATCTTTCCTCGCCGCCGCAGTTAAGCGGCTCCTTCTGAGAGATAAAACAAACCGCGCCGTAATCCGCTATCCACGGTGACGGCTGGTGGGTAAGACGCACGCCCTCAAACGCTCTGTCCTGCGGATGATAATACCAGCGGTAGTTGCCGTCGCTTGTCTGCGGACAGAACGCCGCCATGCCGAAAGGCAGCTGCACAAGCGGCAGAGTGTTTCCGTTGCTGAAGCGGTGTCTTGAAGCGCTTCCCTGTTTTGTATTTACATAATCACAGTATTTCATATCATTACCTCTCAATCAACATAACTGTAAACTTCGCCGGACTCGATATATCTGAATTCCGTTTCGGGATAATCGGCTCTGAGCTTTTTACAAAGGAGCACCATTCCCTCTCGCTCGGAGGCTTCGTGTGACAGCACTAAAACCGCCTTGTTATAGCCGAGCTGAGCGTAGTCTCTCGCCATTTCACCAACACGCCATTCGCAGATTTCGCCTGCCAGCAGGAAGTCATTATCCGCGAGCTCTGACTCAAGATGACCCGGAGTACCGAAGCAGCAGGAAATTTTTCTGCCCTTCGCCTGAGGATTGCCTGCGATTCTCACGTGTCTGATTCTGAGTTTTTCCTCAACAATCTTCGCAAGCTCAAGAGCGGTGATTTCATTATCAAGCGTAAAATTATTTATGCCGAATTTACCGTATTCGCTGCTGCCCGTGCATCTGCCCTCAAGACCGAGAGCGTTTATCTCACCCTCATAAATCAGGTCGGGGCTCATCGCGTGGGCATAGTCGTGGAAGCGGAAAATAACAAGACCGGAATC
>JAZUHE010000043.1:0-3742 GCA_045641565.1 Acutalibacteraceae bacterium
CCGTAATCAGCGCTCTGCGTGAAGAGGTAATCCGCTCGGAGGACAGCTTTAACGACAGATACCGTGACATGACCGAATACTACAGCGTCTGGGCTCATCAGATAACCACTCCTATAGCCTCAATGAAGCTGACTCTTCAGGGCAAGGACTCCCCCGCTTCAAGAAAGCTGACGTCGGGGCTCATGCGAATTGAGCAGTACGGTGAAATGGTTCTGGCGTTTATCAGACTTGACTCCTCCTCAACGGACTACGTTTTTAAAGAATACAGCGTTGACAGCATTATCAGACAGTCTGTCAGAAAATTCGCTCCCGATTTCATCAGTAAAAAAATCCGTCTTGAATATGACGAAATAAACGAAAGCATTGTAACAGACGAAAAGTGGCTCTCTTTTGTCATTGAGCAGGTGCTGTCAAATTCGCTTAAATACACAAAAGACGGCAGCGTAAGAATTTATAAAACAGAAAACAGACAGCTGTGTATTGAGGACACGGGTATAGGCATCGCTCCGGAGGATTTACCGAGAATTTTTGAAAAAGGCTACACCGGCTTTAACGGCAGAGCGGATAAAAGTGCAAGCGGCATCGGACTTTATCTTTGCAAAAGAATCTGCGACAATCTGATGCTTAAGATTAAAGCGGAATCAGAGCCGGGAGAGGGCACAAAAATTCTCATTGACCTGAATCAGAGCAATATAAAGCACGAATAAATATTACAAAAATGTAAGAATTAACGCGGGAAATGTAAGCCGAATAAATGGCGATTCATTTCCCGCACGCTTATAATATACCTGTAATCAAACACAGGAGGTACTTCACATGAGTTATCTTGAAGTAAGCAACATCAAAAAAATATACTCCACACGCTTCGGCGGCAATAAGGTGGAGGCGCTGAGAAACGTGAATTTCAGCGTTGAAGAGGGCGAATACGTTGCCATAATGGGCGAATCCGGCTCGGGCAAGACTACTCTTCTTAATATTCTCGCCGCTCTTATCAAGCCCACAGGCGGCTCAGTAGTCCTCGACGGCAGAGAGCTTTCAGCCATAAAGGATTCCGAAATAGCCGAATACCGCAGAGACAATTTAGGCTTCGTTTTTCAGGAATTCAATCTGCTTGACACATTCACAGTTGAAGACAATATTTATCTTCCGCTTGTACTCGCAGGCAAATCACATCAGGAAATGAGCAGCCGCCTTGAGCCGCTGGCAACCGTACTCGGCATCAGCACGCTTCTCAAAAAATACCCTTATGAAATATCGGGCGGTCAGAAGCAGAGAGTCGCCGCGGCAAGAGCGCTGATAACAAATCCCAAGCTTATCCTCGCCGACGAGCCTACAGGCGCCCTCGACTCAAAATCCACAGACGAGCTGCTGAAGCTCTTCGGTGAAATAAACAAAGGCGGTCAGACTATTGTAATGGTCACCCACTCCGTCAAGGCCGCCGCCACGGCGAACAGAGTCCTCTTTATAAAAGACGGTGAGGTTTATCATCAGCTCTACAGAGGAGCCGACTCAAATGAACAGCTTTATCAGAAGATTTCAGACACTCTTACAATGCTTACTACAGGCGGTGAGAGAAAATGAAAAAAATCTTTCCGAAGCTCGCGCTGACAGGCATTAAAAACAACAGACGGCTTTATGTTCCGTACATCATATCCTGCACCGGCTCCGTAATGATGTATTACATTATCAGCTTCCTTGCGGCCTCCCCTGCCGTAAAAGGCATAAGAGGCGGCGCGGATATGGGCACAGTCCTCGGAATGGGGAAATTCGTAATCATTGTTTTTTCTCTGCTGTTTCTCTTTTATACCAATTCATTTCTTATCCGCAGACGCAACAAGGAATTCGGACTTTACAACATACTCGGCATGGATAAAAAAGGAATCTGCCGTGTCATTATATGGGAAACGCTGATTTCCGCTGTTATAAGCATCGCCGCAGGATTGTTCTTCGGCATTACGCTTTCAAAGCTTGCTGAGCTTTGTCTGCTGTATCTCTGCAAGGCGCAGGCCGACTACACATTCAACATTCCGCTCGAGACAATTTATTATACAGTAACCCTTTTCGCGGCGGTTTTTGCGGCACTTCTGATAAAATCAGTTATTCAGGTAAAGCGCACCGACCCGCTCGAGCTTATGAAAAGTGAAAACGTGGGCGAAAAACCGCCCAAGGCTAACTGGATTCCCGCTGTTCTCGGCGTTCTGCTTTTAGGCGGAGCGTACTACATGTCGGTGACCATAAAGAGTCCCCTCTCGGCAGTTTTCGCTTTTCTTATAGCGGTCATAATGGTAATCATCGGCACATATCTGCTGTTCATGGCAGGCTCTGTCGCTCTTTGCAGACTTCTGCAGAAAAACAAAAAATATTACTATAAAAAGAATCACTTCGTTTCAGTTTCGTCAATGGCCTACAGAATGAAGCGCAACGGCGCGGGACTTGCGTCAATCTGCATTCTTTCAACGATGGTGCTTGTTATGATTGCATCATCAGCGAGCCTTTATTTCGGTGCAGATGACGCTATAAAAGCACGCTATCCGCAGGAAAATCAGCTTTCAATTCAACTTCATCACGTTGCTGACATCGATGAAGAATCAATGAAAAGCTGGCGTGGCGAATACGAGAAAGTGTTTGCAAAGCACGGCGTAAAGCCCGAAAATGTAACTGAATACGGCTTTGCCACAATCGTCGGTCTTCTCGACAACGGCAATATCAACCCCGACTCGTCAACAGCTTTGGACGGAATTGTGGTTTTTGAAAATCTGCGCGGAATTTATTTCATTGACGAAAGCTCATACAACAGACTTATGGGTACGGATATATCCCTTGAAGCTGACGAGGCGATGTATGACACAATCCGCTGTGAATACAACAAACCCGTTTTTGAAATGGGCGGCGTTAAGCTGAAAATAACAGGTAAGCTTAATGGTTACCCCGAACTCGGCGACGCAAATGCAAATGCCATTTCGTCAATTATGATGGTTGTTCATGATTTAGATGTTCTGGAGCCTTTGGAAGGTCTTGCGGATTTCAACGGCGACCCGATGCTTGATATTCGCTGGTTCTACGGCTATGACCTTAAAGAAAAAGATGAAATTGCTGTTGACGTTTTTGAGGATATCAAAGAATCCGTTGCGAACATATCCGAAGTACACAGGGAAAACGGTGGTTACAGATATGATGCTGACTGTCTGCCCGGCAGCAGAAACGATTTTTACGTTACCTTCGGCGGTCTGTTCTTTATCGGCGGACTCTTCAGCATAATGTTCATTTTCGCCATGGCAATGATAATCTACTACAAGCAGATTTCAGAGGGATTTGAGGATATGGAACGATTCGGCATAATGCAGAACGTGGGCATGACGAAAAAAGACATCAAAAAGAGTATCAATTCGCAGACACTCACGGTGTTCTTTGCTCCCCTGCTCTTCGCCGGTCTTCACTTCGGCTTCGCCTTTCCGCCCATATGGAAGCTGCTGCAGCTTTTCAATCTTCACAACCTCAGCCTGATAATCATTGTTTCCGCCATAGCGTTTGTTGTCTTCGGCATAATTTATATGGCAATCTATAAAATCACCGCAAAGGCATACTACTCGATAGTATCCGCAGGTGAAAAAGAATAAACAAAAGGCTCCCTGACGGGAGCCTTCAGTCTGTAACTTTCTCGGCATCCTGCACAGCTTGTCGAAAAGTTTTTCGACAAGCAAAAGGCTCCCTGACGGGAGCCTTAATTGTTATACGATAAATT
>JAZUHE010000044.1:0-13778 GCA_045641565.1 Acutalibacteraceae bacterium
GGACTCACCACTGCAGCAGGACTTTGGACCTGTGCCATAATCGGCCTTGCGATAGGCGCGGGATATTTTGAGGCAGGCGTAATCGCGACAGTTCTCATCCTCTGCGCTGAGATTTTCTTCGCCAAGTTTGAGTACTGGGTGCTTGTAAATTCCAAGAATCTTAATATTTATGTTGAGTACACTAAAAACGATAATCTTGACGAAGTTATTCGCTATCTGAAAACAAACGGAGTTATTCTCATTGACCTTGAGATTACAAGGTCAGGCAACAATTCCTGTGCAATTCTTCAGCTTCAGCTGCCTAAAAAAATATCACATGACAAAATAATGACGGCCATTAACGCTACTGACGGTGTTATTTCGGTTGAGGAACTTTAATTAAAACGATAAAAATACGGCTCGGTGTTTAAGACACCGAGCCGCGTTTTTTATATATTTATTTGTTTTTTCTGCGGAATAACCGACCGAAGAGACCTTTCTTTTCGGGCTTTGGTTCTGCCTCATAAGTGGTTCCTTCTTCAATGGGTAAAGTCCTTTCTACAGTGGGAACGTCTTCAACGGGAGCCTCTTCCTCGGCGGAAGTTTCCTCCTCAGCAGGGGCTCCTTCCTCGACAGGAGCTTCTTCCTCGACGGGAGTTTCTTCTTCAACGAAAACTTCTTCCTCAACGAGAGCTTCTTCCTCAACGAGAGCTTCTTCCTCAACAGAAGCTTCTTCATCAACAGGAGTTTCTTCCTCGACGGGAGCTTCTTCCTCAATAGGAGATTCCTCCTCAACGGGAGCTTCCTCCTCAACAGGAGTTTCTTCCTCGACGGGAGCCTCTTCCTTAACAGTAGCCTCTTCCTCAACAGTAGCTTCTTCCTCAGCGGGAGCCTTTTCCTCAACAGGAGCTTCTTCCTCAACAGGAGTCTCTTCCTCAACGGGAGTTTCTTCCTCGACAGGAGCTTCTTCCTCAACAGGAACTTCTTCTTCAACGGAAACTTCTTCATCAACAGGAGCTTCTTCCTCAGCGGAAGCTTCTTCATCAACAGGAGTTTCTTCTTCGACGGAAGTTTCCTCCTCAACGAGAGTTTCTTCCTCAATGGGAGCTTCTACCTCGACGGGAGTCTCTTCGTCGACGGGTGCCTCTTCTTCAGCAGGAGCTTCTTTCTCGAGCGGAGTCTCTTCTGCAACGGGAGCCGCTTTCATGGAAGGCGCACTTTCAGCAGGGAGCGTAGGAGCACTTGTAAGATGGACTGATTTGCCGCCGGACGGTTTCAGCTTGCCTAACAGGCGTTTTACTATACTTACTCCGGCTGCGGCAGGTGCTTCGTCTATATCGGGCGGAGTAAAGTCAAGTGTGGAAAGCTCGAAGTTTTCAATCTCTCTTTCTTCCATAGCCTTTACAATTTTCGGCGGAAGATTTTCAAGAACGGCCCAGTCAATAACTCTGTCGCTTGCGTTTGAGTCAAAGTAGTCAAACTGCTCATCGATATAGTCATAGAGCTTTTCGATTTCATAATCGTTGTTTGCTATGGCTTCGAGCATTTCGTCAAAGGTTTCGACTATTTTACCCGGTGTGTATATATCATAATCACGGTGGAAGCCTCGGGAAAATGAATAGGGGATTTTATCAAACGCAAAGAAGAGAATGGGCTTTCTCATCAGTGAGTATTCGTAAATATTGGATGAATAGTCGGTGATGAGCAAATCGGTAATATAAAAAATATCGTTGATATTTGCGAGAGGGCCTGCGTCAACAAATTTATCCTTCTGAGATTCTTTGATTGGCGCACCGTGAGAAACCCACGGGTGCATTTTGAAAATCACAACGTATTCATCACCGCAGAAATCATAAAGACGGTCAAAATCAAGCAGTTCGTACGGGTAATGAGCGTTCGTTTTGTCTTTGCCTCTGTAGGTGGGGGCGAAGAGAATAACCTTTTTGCCCATTGCAATCGGGAATGTTTCATAAAGCTGTCTGATTGTAGCTCTGCGGTGGTCGGGGTCCTGATATTCGTCCATTCGGGGCAGACCTGTGGGAAGCACGTTCTCCTGATTTATGCCCCAGATTTCTGAAAAGAAGTGAGCAACCTTTTCAGAGCCTGCAACACCGTAGGTAATCTGTCTGTGACATCCGAAGGGAGCGGGGCCTCCGTTGTGACCCCATCTGCTGTAGCCCGAGGATTTAAAGCCTGCGCCCGCGTGCCATAACTGAATAACTTTTGAATAGTCGCCTGCATTGAGCCATTCAAAAATCGGAGCATGGTCATCAAGCACTATTGTATGAGCACGACCTATGAGCTTTATAAGTCTGAACCAGCTTCTGATACTGTAATGCTCAATAACGGCGTTTCTGAATGAGAATATAAAATCATACTCACTGTCAAGCCCTCTTTCGAGCATTCGTTTGTAAAGAGCCAGCTCATTTGTGCCCATATAATTGTTCTGTTCAGACATAAACAGCATTTTAGGCTTGCCGATTCTGCCGAATTTCACATTGAGCTTATAATAGAAATAGTATATTTTACGAAGCTTAAGCGCCCACTTTTTATGACGCTTTTTCTTCTTTATTTCTTTAAGGTCAGTGGCGTTTGCTATATCTGCCGGTGATACGGGTATCGGTGCGATGTTTCCCATGCTTGACGCGGTGGATACAAGTATATCCATTTTAAACGGCAGGTCGCTTCCTTCATTTTCATCAACATAAAAGAATACGTTGTAGACTCTCGTTTTAGCGGTGAAAAAGAAGCTTCGCGAGAAATTATTCATTATTTTAACAATTTCGGGGGTTGCCATGCAGATTGCAAGGTCGTTTCCGTCATAGCATACATGAATATTGTACTGACCTCGGGGAAGACATCTCTTATACCCCGGGTTGGTTACATTAAGATACAGACGGTAAATGTTGCCGTCAAGTATTTCTATAACCTTGAATTTTGCCTTAGCCGCAAATCTCTGATTTACCGCATAAAATGACAGGGGAACATCCTGAGATGAGTTTGCCGCAAAATCAACCTTTACGTCGATATACAGGTTGACCCTTTCCCAGGACACATCTATTACATTGGCTTTTATCAGGTTTTCGTCCAGTAAGTAATTCACCGTATCAGCTCCAGATATAAATATCGTTGGTTTATTGTCTGCTTAATATTTCGTACATTGCCTGCGCTACTCCGCCGTCAGCGGCGTTGCAGGTTACAATATGGCATTTATCCTTGATTTCCTGAGAAGAATTTCCCATGGCGACGCTAATTCCCGCCGCTTCGAGCATTGTGAGATCGTTTACACTGTCGCCCATGGCAACGCAGTTTCTTCGGTCTATTCCACACTTCTCGGCGGCAAAGAACATTCCGGTTGCCTTTGAGTGACCCTCAACCGCGTACTCGGCGTATGACGGATGCTGAAATACCGTGTGCTTCTTCGACAGATATTCCATGCATTCTTCAGGCAGAACTCCGCCGATAAATACCTTCGGCATTATTTCACTGCCGAATTTTCTCAGCAGCTCACTGCCGTTTTCCACTGTCGTAAAGTCACTTTGGTCTTTGTAGAGGGGATTGCCTATAAGCATTTTTTCACCCTCAATGAGGAACTTCATTTTATGCTGCGTAATATAATCAAATTCTTCGGCGAGCTCATTGGGGTCAAAGGCCTCACACAGAAGCTTTTTGCCGTTTATGATAATGCTGCAGCCTATACTTGTAATGTATCCGTCAATAGGAAGCTCCAGAACGGGTTCGGGTATATTTGACAGAGAACGGGCGGTATTGATAAAAACGAAGTGTCCGCGTTCTCTTACATAGTCAATAGCTTTTTTATTCTTTTCGCAGATAACGCCTTTAGTGTAAAGCGTGTTGTCAATATCAAGGAAAAAACCGTATTTTTTATTCACCTTTGAGTACCTCCGCCGCAACGCGTGCAGACTGGGTGGCATCGCTTACATAGTAATCAGCGCCGACCATCTGAGCGTATTCTTCGTTGAGAACAGCTCCGCCGACCATTACCCTGCAGTCAGCTCCGGCTTCTCTGAGGGCGTCAATGGTGTCCTTCATGGATTTTACGGTTGTGGTCATCAGTGCGCTTAAGCCTATGAGCTTCGCTCCGCTTTCAGCCTGAGCCTTTACAACAGCCTCGGGAGGAACATCCTTGCCTAAGTCGATGACGTCGTAACCGTAGTTTTCAAGAAGCATTTTAACAATATTTTTGCCTATATCGTGAATATCGCCCTTGACAGTCGCGAGAATGATTCTGCCGTTGGTGGGGGATGACGCACCCATGGATTCGCTTATAGCCTCAAATCCGTTTTTAACAGCCTGAGCTGACGCCATAAGCTGTGGCAGGAACATCGTGCCTTTTTCAAATCCCTCACCGACAACGTCAAGAGCGGGAATGAAATATCCGTTGATTATGTCAAGAGCTGATTTCTCTTTTAACAGCTCGATAACCGCGTTTTTAGCCTCGCCCTTCAAGCCGCTGATGATTATATCCCTGAGGTCTTTTCTGCTGTCAGCAGAAACGGGAGCGGCGGTTTTTTCGGTACCTGAGTAATTCTCAATATATGCCGCGCCGGAAATGTCCTCGTTGTTTATAACCTTATGCGCCGCGATTATCTCGCGGTATTTTTCGTTCACGGGGTTGAGTATGGGCATATCGAGACCCGCGCCGTAACATTCCGCAAGGAAAGCGGCGTTGATAATTTCACGGTTGGGCATGCCGAATGAAACGT
This sequence comes from Acutalibacteraceae bacterium, assembly GCA_045641565.1. Taxonomy (GTDB): domain Bacteria; phylum Bacillota; class Clostridia; order Oscillospirales; family Acutalibacteraceae; genus CAG-488. The sequence goes on from JAZUHE010000044.1 coordinate 4,707, forward strand.
TGCTTACGCCGAGAACAGTCTTTACTCCCAGCTTCTCTTTAACGAGAGAAACGGCTCTGACTGTTTCTTTAACGGCGCTCTGATTTGTGGAAACCGTAAGCACAAGGCAGTCAACGAGAATATCGTCTCTGCTGATGCCCATCGCTTCGGCACGGTTTACTATTTTCTCAGCAACAGCGAGTCTTTCCTCAGCGGTTTTAGGAATTCCGCTTTCATCAAGAGTGAGGGCAACAACCGCTGTGCCGTATTTTTTAACTATCGGCAGGATTTTCGCCATGCTTTCCTCAGTTCCGTTTACTGAGTTGATAATCGGCTTGCCGTTATAAATTCTTACGGCGGCCTCAACAACATCGGGGTCTGAGGAATCTATCTGCAAGGGAAGTGAGCAGATAGCCTGTATTTCTTTTATCATGGAAACGAGAGTCTCTTTTTCGTCTATTTCGGGGAGTCCTGCGTTGACGTCAAGCACGTCGGCTCCGCAGTTTTCCTGAGAAAGAGCTTCGTTGATTACATAGTCATAGTTTTGGTTTCTGAGAGCTTCCTTGAGCATCTTTTTGCCTGTGGGATTGATTCTTTCACCGATAACGGCGCTGTTGTTTCCGTCAAGGATAACCGTCTGTCTGCCGCTTGTGAACGCGGTGAAATGCTTCTCAGCGCAGGCGACAGGCTTCATGTCTTTGAGTCTGTCGCTGAGAGCCTTTATGTGAGCCGGAGTTGTTCCGCAGCAGCCGCCGAAAATCAAAACGCCTTTTTCGGCTTTTTCAGCGCTTTTTTCAGCGAATTCCTCGGGAGAAATTCTGTATACTGTTTCGCCGTTTTCTATAACGGGGAGTCCTGCGTTAGGCTGCATTGCAACCGGAACACCGGCGTATAATGTGAATTCGTCAATAACCGGACTGAGCTCTTTCGGACCGAGAGAGCAGTTTACGCCCACAGCGTCAGCACCGAATGATGTGAGAGCTATTGCGGCGGTTTTTGCATCAGTGCCGAGGAATGTCTTTTTATCGCTTTCAAATGTCATTGTAGCGATAACGGGGAGGTCTGAGTTCTCTTTCGCGGCGAGAACAGCCGCTTTTATTTCGAGCAGGTCAGACATTGTCTCAATAATAATAAGGTCAGCGCCTGCCTGTACACCTGCTTTAACCTGTGCGGCAAATGAATCGTAAGCTTCTTCAAATGAAAGGGAGCCTATCGGCTCAAGGAGCGCTCCGCAGGGACCTATGTCGAGAGCAACATATTCCGCTCCGGATTTTTTGGCGGCGTCAACTGCCGAAAATATAACCTTACGGCTTAACTCGTCGCTGCCGAGCTTATGTCTGCCCGCGCCGAATGTGCAGGTGGTGATGATATTCGCTCCGGCCTCAACGTACTGACTGTGAATGTCAATGAGCACGTCGGGATTGTCGAGGATAAAAAGCTCAGGCTTTTCGCCGGCTTTGAGTCCTCTTGACTGGAGCATTGTGCCCATTCCGCCGTCAATTATTAAAAATCTGTCTGTTTCAAACATTTGCCTTTTCCTTTCATTTTGCAGGTTGCGTTCATATTGCACGCGGCGCATCCGCGGGTTTTGCCCTGAGGGGGTTCTTTAAAAATCCCCATAACAGCGGTGATGCTTTTGCGCGGTATCAGCACCGAGCTTGAGTTGACAGTAAGACCGATGCTTCTTTCGCAGCTCAAAAGGTTTATCAGCTCTTTCTGATGCTCAATGCCGAAATCGCCGTAGCCGGGGCTGTACCGTGTATTTATATAAAGATTTTTCTGCCTGTATTCTCTGAGAAGACCGTCGCAGTAATCGTCAGCGTACGCTTCGATATAAGCGTCGCATATGCAGTCAAAAATCACCGCTTTTTCCATATCTGTTTTCTGATACGTGTTGGAGAGCCGCTCGCTTTCAGCTCCGAGGGTGACGGCAAAAAGTATGCACTTCTCCGAATCTTTCAGATGCTCTTTTATGTCATTGCCCGAAAAATTCATTTTCGCCGTTTCAAAGGTGCCGTGAACAGCACGGGGCTTAAGAGCTTTAACCGTATCGTTCTTTACTGTTTCAATAAGAGCCTTCGTCTTTTCGTCGGGCTCATTGCTTCCGTAGCCGAGACAGTACAGAATATCTTTATCGAAGTCCCTCATTCTTAATTCTCCTGAGATTTTCGGCGGCTATTTCGGGTCTGTTCATGGTATAGATATGAATTCCCTGAGCGCCGTTTTTCATAAGCTCGATAATCTGGTTAGATGCGTACTCAACGCCTGCCGCCTTAAGGGATTCGGCGTCGTTTTCGTACTTGTTTAAAAGGTTGATTATTCCTCTGGGGAGAGAAGCGCCGCACATGAAGATAAAGCGCATAATCTGCTCCTTGGTGCGCATGGGCATGATTCCTGCCGAAACGGGCTTCGTTATGCCGTGACGGGCGCAGCGCTCCATAAATTTATAGTATGCCGGAGTGTCAAAGAAAAGCTGGCTTAAAAAGAACTCGGCGCCCGCGTCCTGCTTTTCTTTCATATATTCGATGTCAAGCTCCTCGTCGTAGCAGTCAACGTGACCCTCGGGGTAGCACGCCGCGCCGGGGCAGAGACCGTTCTCTTTAATCAGCGGAATAAGCTCCTTGGCGTAGAGGAAATCCGTGGGAGTTTTGCCCTCGACAATATCACCTCTGAGAGCGAGGACGTTTTCTATGCCGTTTGCCTTTACGGAGTCAATAACAGACTGAACCTCAGCCTTGTCTGAGTTAATGCAGGTCATATGACATACCGCGTCAATGTTGAACTCATTTTTGATAATTGAAGCGATGTCGATTGTCTTCTTGCTGTTTCCGCCGCCGCCGGCTGAATATGTAACGCTGATGAAGTCGGGAGAAAGCACTTTTAAGTCATTAATAAGTGTGCGCACACCATCGATATCAAATTCACCCTTGGGAGGGAAAATTTCAAATGATACAGGACACTTTCCGTTATATTTTTCACTGATAAACATTTTAAATTCCTCCCGGGTTATATGGCGTAAAGAGTAACACTTTCGCCTTTTTCTATGTTAATTTCATATAATCCTTCGGCGTTTTCGCTGTAATCAAGCTTTGTGTCTGATTTCAGAACGCATCTGCCGCCGCAGAGATTTTCGATTTTAATATACTGAGTTTTGCCGTTCTTCTTTTCCGCGCTGATAAGGAAACCGCCCCATGCTCTGAAATTCTCAAAGCAGATGTCTGTCCACTTATCGGGTACAGCGGGGAATACGTCAACGATTCCGTCGTGGGACTGAATGAGCATATCCTGAATGCTTGTAGCCGCTGAAAGGGGAGTCTCAATAACGGGGTTTACGTCTTCATTGTACATTGTGTTGGGGGTTATGAATCCGCAGAAAAGATTGTTGAGATGTTTAAGTGCGCCGTTGCCGTCGCCGAGCATCGCGCGCATTGAAGCGGCTCCTGTCTGGGAATATCCGAGAAGAGCCTCTTTTTTGCTCTGCCAGTATTCAAGCGAAGTTTTGAGCAGCTTTCTGTCCTTGCAAACGCGCAGGGGATAGAAAGCGAGGAGATGCGAATAATGTCTGTGAGACACTTCGTATTTTGTCTCGGACGAAATATAGAAGCCTTCTTCGTCATTGTGAGGATAGTCGGCAAGATTGTCGATTACATACTGCCAGTGTTCCTTTTCGCTGTCTTCGATACCGAGAATATCGCAGACTTCGATAATAGTTCTGAATCCCCAGTTCATAAGGGAAATATCATAGTTTGAGTCGGGGCCCTTCGCACCGATATATTCGGGTGAAGCAGTATGGGGAAGATGAAGCTTTCCGTCTTCGCCTTCATAAAGGAAGTGGCAGTAATACTGAACGGCTCCTCTGAGCGCGGGATAGACAACCTCGGAAAGAATTGACCTGTCAAGAGTCATCTGATATTCCTGCCAGCAGTAATACAGTGCCCATGTGAGATTGCCCAGCTCATTTTTATTGTCGGGATTGCCGTCACGCGGTTCAAGAATAACGCCGCGGATTTTTTTATCTGTTGCTCTGCCGATTCCCATGGAGTCGTGTCTGTACTTTTCGGGTACATTGTTTTTAAGACTCTCAAAGTTATTCTTTATTGAATCGGTGAGAGAATGAGCGAGGTCAAGATGATTTGAAACATAAAGAGGGGAGTATGAAAGCTCAACATTGAGGTTCCACCACGCGTCGGGCCACGCTGTCTTTTCATAAAGCCATACGGAGCAGGTGTCAAAGGGAACACCGCCGGCTCTGACAGCGCAGTTGAGCTTGTACATCTGAAGATGATAGAATTTCTCTATTTCGCTGTCGTTAACTGAAAGAAAGCTCTTTGAGTGGAAATCAGCCCAAGCCTTTCTGTGAAGCTCAATAACTCTGTCGGTGTCAGCTTCGGCCGCCTCAATAAGAGCGACGCTTTTTTCTTTGGCTTCACAGCCGTTTTCACTTTCAGCGCAGGAAATGAAAATCAGACTTTCCTTTTCGCTTATCTCGTTTATTTTATATGACACAGCGTATCCGCCGTGAGAGAAGTACGGCTGGAAATGAGTGCTTATTCCGTTCTCAGCGCTGTCGGCAGGCTCCTTAGGCTCGGGATAATTCTTGCTTAAGCGTCTGTAATCGTCACAGGCAATCATATGAGCCTGACGGGGAGACATGGCCTTCTGAGCGATATACTGAAGCTCGGGCTTCTCATTTTCATACTTAAGGCTGAGAATGATAACGTCGCTGTTTTTATCGCTTATGCAGCGGCAGGAATAGCCGCCATTTTCTGTTTTGACCGTGCCCGTAAATTCAGCAGTGTAAATGTCCAGTTCCTCGTCGCAGGAGCAGGCAGGGGAGTCTGTCTCAATCTTAAAATAGCCGATGGGAATACGGCATGAAATAAACATCGGCTCGCTCTCGTATTCCGTATCAAGCTCGGGGCGGATATCAAAAACCTCGTTGTGGCCGATTTTGACTAAAAGAGCGTTGTCCTCGTCGTGAAAGAGTGACGCGCCGAAGGTGCCGTTGCCTATGAAAGCTCCCTCAAACTGAGTTTTGGGGAATTCTTTAAATACTAAATTCTGTTTTTTATAAAATGTGCTGTTCATTTGTTTTCTCCGTATGCTTTATTGTATTCGCTGATATAAAAATCGCAAAGCCACTGCGCGTTTGCGGTAATATCAAAGTTCGCGTCAATCATGTCCTGATATCTGTCTTTTCTGTCGTATCCGTCCTTTAGCTCAGTGATTTTCTGTGCCCACGCCTTTGCTCCGCTTTCGAGGCTGAGAGATGTGACATCGTCTGTGAGCACGCACTGCTGAGGGATAACGTCTGAAATGAAGCATTTTATTCCCGAAGACTGAGCCTCGACCATTGTGACGGGCAGTCCCTCATATAATGACGGGAAGAGGAATACGTCAGCGCCCTGCAGGAGTCTTTCAACGTCACTGCGAAGACCGAGAAATTTAACTGAATCATCAAGTGACAGCGCTTTGCATTTTTCTTTGATTTCGTTTTCAAGAGAGCCGTTCCCCGCGAGAAGAAGAACGGAGTCGGGATGAATGTTTTTGATTTCTTTGAATATATCAAGAATGAACGTGTGATTTTTCTGAAGATTAAACCTGCCGACGTTGAGGATGACAAGCTTGTTTTCAATATCAAGCTCTTTTCTGACTTCCTGTCTTACTTCGGGGCTGAATCTGAATTTCTCGGCGTCAACGGCGTTGTTCATCATGACAAAACGGTCTTTGTTCTTTTCATCGTAAAGCCAGTTGCCCGCTTCTTCCCCGCAGATGAAGAGGTGGTCTGTGTACGGAAGCATCTTCTTTTTGAAATAGTCTCTGAATATCAGCTGGCCTTTTTCTTTAAGATTCATGCTGCCCTTTACAGGCGCGTTGTGAGCGTGGCATATCTTGACCTTTATGCCTCGGCGCTGAGCCTCCTCAAAGGCGTAACAGCCAAGCTCCGACATATGGGAGTGAAGGATTTTGTATTCGGGGTGTGAGTCGAAAAATTCCTTAAGCATTTTTTTGTATTTGCCGAAATTCTGAGGATAAATCGGGCACATTCTGAAAATTCTGCCGCCCATTGATTCAATCTCGTCATCGTATGCGCCCCGCTCCTGACGGTGAACCATAAAATCAAACTGAACCTTCGTTCTGTCGATTTTACGGTAGTAGTTCATGACCATTGTTTCCGCGCCGCCGCGGTTCATTATTGTAAAAAGATTAAGTATTCTTACAGGCTCACTCATATCAATCACCACATTACATTATATATCAGAATTTTCCTTTTTGCAATGGTATAAAAAACAAAAAAATATGGATTTTGAGATAATTCCCAAAATCCATAATGAAATTATTTTTACAGTATTGATCTTAATCCGGAACCTGCAAGAGTTCTGATAAACGTGGCTATTTCGCGCGGACTTTTCGGTATATCCGAGCTTACCCAGTTTCTGATTAATGAAATCGCTCCGGCCGCTATAAACGAATACGCAAGGTTTATATAGTCCATATCAACATCTTTGTCAATCTTGTTGAGATATATGTTTTTGATTACATTGCGGATTCGCTTCTCAATGCTGTATTCAACACCGCCCTTGAGAAGAATTCTGATAAGCTCATTATTTTCTTTAATGTATTCAAAAACATTGGTAATGGAATCGGTAAGACCGTCCTCGTCAAGCTCCATGAAGTTGCCGAGCTTTGTAAAACTCTCTTCAAGAAGCTCGTCAACAATGCTGTTGTATAAATCAAACTGGTCTGAGTAATGAGAATAAAAAGTACCGCGGTTGATGTCCGCTTTTTCGCAGATTTCTTTAACAGTAATCTTTTCTATGGTTTTCTTTTCAAGGAGCTCTGCAAGGCTGTTTTTGAGAACCATTTTGGTGTAACGAACACGTCTGTCAACTTTTATTGCCATATTATCACCACTTTTAAACATAATCTTAAAATTTGTACAATAAACGCCAAAAAATAAAAAAATGACTATTGATTATATACACCATATTAATATATAATCATTGTGTACATTATAATATATGTGTGCGGAAATGTCAACCGATATTTGATATTTTTTACACATTTGCAAGTTATCAGACATACTGTACGATTATTATCAGGGGAGAGATTTTATGGCAAACAAAAAAACAGTGCTTTTAACCGGCTCATCAGGCACAATGGGCACAGCGGGCTTTAAAGAGCTTTACGCAAAGAAGGACAAGTTCAACATAGTTCTTCTCAACAGAGGCAGTGAAAAGAACAGAACACTTTTTGCTCCTTATGAAAATGATCCCTGCGTTAAGCTTGTATGGGGTGACCTTACAAACTATGAGGATGTTCTCAAGGCTGTAGACGGTGTTGATTACGTTCTTCATGTAGGCGGCATGGTTTCACCTGCGGCAGACTATTACCCCAAGAGAACACTTAAGACAAACATCACAGCAGCCGAGAATATTGTTAAGGCTGTTAAAGCTCAGCCCGACCCCGACGCGGTTAAGGTTGTTTACATAGGCACTGTTGCCGAAACAGGTGACAGAAATCCTCCCATTCACTGGGCGAGAACAGGCGACCCCATAAAAATCAGCGTATACGACCATTATGCTATCAGTAAAACAAGAGCAGAGGAAGTTTTCGCAGAGTCAGGTCTCCGCTACTGGGTATCTCTCCGTCAGTCGGGTATTCTTTATCCCGCAATTCTTAAAAACATGGATCCGATTATGTTCCACGTTCCCATCAACGGTGTTCTTGAATGGGCTACAGTAGAGGATTCGGGCAGACTTCTCGCAAACGTATGCGGTGACGACGTTCCCGATGAATTCTGGAGAAAATTCTACAACATCGGCAGCGGCAGAGAGTACAGAATCACAAACTTCGAGTTTGAGGAGCTTCTTCTCGGCGCTCTCGGTCTTCCCTCACCCAAAAAGATTTTTGACGCTGACTGGTTTATTCTTCGCAACTTCCACGGTCAGTGGTACGCTGATTCAGATAAGCTTGAGAATTATCTTCATTTCCGTGCCAACGTTCCGATTAAGGAATATTTTGACAATATGGCAAAAGCTGTTCCCGCATATTACAGAGCGTGCAGGATTATCCCCGGATTTATGAAGGGCGCTGTTGCCGCTCTTGCGAAGCCCTTTATGAAGAAGATTGCTCAGGCCGATGTATACGGTACACTCAACTGGAGAGCAACTCAGGATAAGAACAGAATCACCGCTTATTACGGCGATATGAAAGCATGGGATTCTATCGGCACATGGGATACATTTGATGTACGCCGTCCAACAGAAGAAATTACTCTTCTTGACCACGGCTTTGACGAGAGCAAGCCCGAGAGCGAGCTTGATATTGAGGATATGAAAAAAGCGGCTGCGTTCAGAGGCGGTGAGTGCCTTTCCGAAACAATGGAAAAAGGCGATATCTACAAGCCCCTTAAGTGGAAGAGCGCAAGAGGCAACGAGTTCGAGATGACTCCCAATCTCGTTCTTTTCGGCGGTCACTGGTGCCCCGAAGAGTTGCCCTGGCCGTGGGATTACGACACCGAGGCGAAGTTGAATCCGTTCTTCGCTCAGGTTTGGTATCCGCTTCATGACAAGGACGAAAACAACTTCTACGGACCCGAAATATTTGACAACTTTAAGGAGAAGGTAACAGAATGAACGTATTTATGATAGGCGGCACAGGCCTTTTAGGCTGCGAAGCTGCGAAATGTCTTATAGAAAAAGGCCACAGTGTTACATCTGTAGCTCTTCCGCCCCTTCCCGAGGGAGCTCCCATCCCTGAGGAAATGGATATTATCTTCGGCGACATCAATAAGAAGTCAGACGAAGAGATTCTCGACATGCTTGAGGGCAAGGACGTATTTATCTATGCCGCAGGCGTTGACGAGAGAGTTGAATTCCCCGCACCCGTTATGGATTATTACTATAAATTCAACATTGCTCCTCTTAAGAGAATTTTCCCCCTTTGTAAAAAGGCAGGCGTTAAGAGAGCTGTTGTTTTAGGCTCATACTTCTCATATCTTTCAAAGAAGCGTCCCGATATGAAGCTTACAGAGAGAAATCCCTATTTCAAGTCAAGAATTGAACAAGTCGGATCGTAGCCATGTCGTTC
>JAZUHE010000045.1:0-6256 GCA_045641565.1 Acutalibacteraceae bacterium
AGAAAGTTTTGTGAAGATTTACATGAACACAGTCAAAGCCCATATCGCCCGGACGTGCATGGCCCATGACAGCGTTAAGATTCGCGCCGTCATAATAGCAAAGACCGCCTGCGTCGTGAATAATCTTTGTGATTTCAAGAATATTGGGGTCAAAAAGTCCCAGCGTATTGGGGTTGGTGAGCATAAGGCCTGCCGTGTCTTCGCCGACAGCGGCTTTAAGAGCGTCAATGTCGACGCCGCCCTGTGCGTTTGAGGAAACCGAAACCACCTTGAAGCCTGCCATTACCGCGGAAGCGGGATTTGTGCCGTGAGCTGAATCGGGAACGATGATTTTTGTTCTCTTTTCCAGTTCGCCGCGCTCTTTGTGATAGTTTCTTATAAGCAGAAGACCTGTGTATTCACCGTGAGCACCTGCGGCAGGCTGCATTGTCATGTCGTCCATGCCCGTGATTTCACAAATCATTTTCTGCGTATTGTATATAACCTCAAGGGCACCCTGAACAGTACACTCAGGCTGAAGGGGATGAAGTCCTGCGAAGTCCGCAAGAGCCGCAAGCTCTTCATCGATTCTCGGGTTATATTTCATTGTGCATGAGCCCAACGGATAGAATCCGTTATTTACGCCATGAGTTTCTTTTGCCAGCTCCGTGTAATGTCTGCCTAAATCAATTTCAGACATTTCGGGAAGCTTCGGCGAATTTTCTCTGAGGACAGCGCAGTCAAATTCAAATACGGGAACATCGCAGGGAGGAATCAGCGTCTGACGTCTTCCCTGTCTGCTTCTTTCAAACAGTAATTCCATTACGCCGCCTCCTTTACAAATTCTGCTACAAGCTTAACGAGCCTGTCAATATCCGCTTTGGAATTCATTTCGGTTGCGCACCAGAGAATGTTTCCGTCAACGGGAAGACCGCCGAGAATACCGTCTTCGGCGAGCATTTTGTTGAGCTCGCAGGGACATACGGGGCAGGTCATGAGAAATTCATTGAAGAAAGTCTTATCGTTTACCAGCTCGAAGCCTTCTATTTTTGAAAGTTCTGAAGCAAGATAATGTGCGTGCGCCGCGGAATTAACTGCGGCCTGCTTAAGTCCGTCGGGGCCCACTGCCGCAAGATAAACGGAAGCAGTCATGGCGCAGAGAGCTTCATTTGAGCAGATATTTGACGACGCTTTTTCACGTCTGATATGCTGCTCTCTCGCCTGGAGTGTGAGAACATAGCAGCGGTTGCCGTCTGCATCGGTTGTCTGGCCGACAATTCTGCCGGGGAGCTTTCTCATCATGTCTGCTTTTGCCGCCATGAATCCGAGATACGGGCCGCCGAAGCCCATGGAAATACCTAAAGGCTGACCTTCGCCGCAGGCAATGTCCGCACCGTATTCGCCGGGAGTTCTGAGAAGCCCGAGGGTTATGGGATTAACACCCATGGCAACCTTTGTGCCGAGTTCGTGTGATACTTTAACTATTTCGTCCATGTCTTCAATAACGCCGAAATAGTTGGGGCTCTGAACATAAACGCAGGCAGTATCATTCTTAATTGTCGCTTTGAGAGCCTCAATATCCGTTGCACCATCTTTTGCAGGAACAACAGCAACAGGCACATTTCTTGACTCGCAGTATGTTTTTACAACGGTAAGAACATCGGGTGCCGTTGTTTCGGAAATAACAACGCTGAGCTTGCGTCTGCCGTCAACATTCATGAGAACGGCTTCGGCGGCGGCTGTTCCTCCGTCATAAACAGAAGCGTTTGAAACATCCATGCCTGTCAGCTCGCATATCTGAGTCTGATACTCAAAAATCGACTGAAGAATGCCCTGGCTGATTTCCGCCTGATAAGGCGTATAAGCAGTAACAAATTCCTCTTTTGAGGTGATTGTTTTAACAATCGAGGGAATGTAGTGGCAATAAGAGCCTGCTCCGCGGAAGATTGAGCTGAAAACCTTGTTTTTGCCTGCTGTTTCTCTGACTTTCTGCGAAACTTCCATTTCGGAAAGTCCGTCGGGCAGGTTAAGCTCTTTGACTTTTGCTCCCTCGGGAACAATGTCATAAAGCTCGTCGGTTGAGCTTAATCCTATGCTTTCAAGCATCTGGAGCCGTTCATCCCCTGTGTTCGGAATGTAGCTTCCCATTTATAATTACTCCTTTTCGCTTTCACAGAATGTAGCGTATTCTTCTGCTTCCATAAGGCTCTCGGTATCTTCAACATCGGAAACCTTGATGAACCATGCGTCGTAAGGTGCTTCGTTAACAAGTGCGGGATTGTCGATGAGTTCCTCGTTGATTTCAGCAACAACGCCGGTAACAGGTGAGTATACATCTGAAACAGCCTTAACCGATTCAACGTCTGCAAAAGCTTCGCCTGCGGCAACACCGTCACCTTCCATGGGAAGGTTGATGAATACGATGTCACCCAGCTCCTCCTGCGCAAAATCAGAAAGACCGATAACTGTAAGACCGTCTTCGTCTTTTACCCACTCGTGTGTTTTTGAATATTTTAATTCGTTCTTAATGTTTGCCATGATTCTTTCCTCCAGAAAAATAATTGTTTAATATTGTTTAGTGATTGCCTTTATTTCTGCCTTTTATAAAATACATAGGGAATAACTCTGCACGGAATACGGCGGCCTCTTACGTCAACTTCCGTTTCCGTTCCGAGTGCGCTGTATTCGACATCAACGAGTGCCATTGCGACAGGCTTGCCGATGTAGGGACAGTGTGTTCCCGATGTAGTTACGCCGATTTTTTTATTTCCGATATAAACATCCTGATGCTCACGGACAATTCCTCTGCCTGTAATCTCAAGACCGACACGGATAATCTTCGGAGCGCCTTTTTCCTCAAGAGCGGTTTTGCCGATGAATTCAGCTTTGCCCATTTTTACGCCGAAATCAAGGCTTGCCTCAAAAGGTGTGATTTCTTCATTCATTTCATGACCGTAAAGAGGCATTCCCGCTTCAAGTCTTAAAGTGTCTCTTGCACCGAGACCGCAGGGAATAAGGCCGTATTTTTCACCTGTTTTGCGAAGAAGCTTCCAGAGCTTTTCCGCATTTTCGTTCGCGGTGAAAATTTCATAACCGAGCTCGCCTGTGTAGCCTGTTCTTGAAATAATGCAGTCCATGCCGTCAATAACAGCGGATCTGATAACGGTGTAATATCCCTTTGGAATGAATTCCTCATCGAGAAGCTCGCCGAGAATTTCCGGAGCCTTCGGGCCCTGAAGCGCGATTTCAGCAAGAGTGTCCGAAATATCTTCCGCCTTTGTACCGGGCAGAATGTTTTTGAGCATATGCGCATAATCCTTGTCCTTGTTTGCGGCGTTGACTACAACAAAATATTCCTGCTCATCAAACTTGTAAACGATAAGGTCATCAACGCAGCCGCCGTTTTCGTTGCACATAACGCTGTAGCGGACCTTGCCTAACGGCATATCGGTGAAATCGTTTGTCATGATGTGATTCAGCGATGCAAGTGCAGTTTCGCCTGTGAACATGATTTCGCCCATGTGCGAAACATCAAACATACCGCATTTTTCTCTTACTGCCATATGCTCTTTAATTACACCCGAACCGTACTGAACGGGAAGAAGATAGCCTGCGAAAGGTACAATCTTTCCTCCTTCTTCAACGTGAATGTCATAAAGCGGTGTTTTAAGTTCCATTTTTCCTCCTTCCGTGACCCCGAAAAACAAAAATACAGGGTCACATAAAACGAAAATGTTTTATGCCCCCGTATCAGACCTGAAAGATTCTCCGCCGTACTGGCGGATTGCTTCGTCGGTGCGCTTTGCGCTCTCCGGAGTATCGTCGGAAACCGGTCCTTTTGCCTGAGAGTTTTTGCTGCCCCTTCGGCTCCGCAACAACAAGCGGTCTCTCCCGGAATCGTCATCCGAATGTGAAAAATATCACAATTCGATTATATCAGCACTATATTGAATTGTCAATAAAATATAAGATCTGAGCTATAATATTTCAAAATGATTTGTGTTACTATATGTATATACAAACACCCACTTATTAGTTCTTTTAATTTTTACCGCGAAAAAAGTATTAGACCGCTAATACTTTTGTGTTTTATCCACTTTCAACCTGACAAATTTGTTTGATATTCTTACGAATTTTTTAAATACCCTTATAGCCCAAAACCGTTGATATATAAGGCTTTTCAGGCGTTTACAAGGAAAAAGAGCAGGCGAATTTGCTTGCTCTTTTTGGCATCCACTGCGGCAACCGACGGCACGCTTCGCTTTGCCGTCCGGCAACGATTATAATCGCCTTCGGCGATGGGTGGGTTCGATTCCCTTGGGCAAAAGAAAAGGCACGGCTTTGCCGTGCTTTCCTTTTGGCACCCCCTGCGGGAATCGAACCCACAACTAACCCTTAGGAGCCGAAAAGATTTGCTGTTAAATGGTGTTAAGAAGTACCTCGCTATACTCGGAAATCCTTGGCTTTCCTCGGGTTTTGATGTTATCCTGTATTCTTACATCCCGACCTGTTTTAAGGTGTTTTATATTGTCCTGTTAGACGCTTGTTAGACAGGCATCGAAAATATAGGGTTATGGTTCGTTTTCCGAATCGTGTTGAGTAATACCATGGTTTCTGAATAGTGTTAAGGTTTGTTAAATTATCCTGCTGTTGCTTTCTTACGATATCGTAAGACTGAAACCGTTGAAGCATCATTTTCATTATGATATAATTAAGCCGAAGGCGGTGATAGAATGAGCGCGCATATTTTACTTGTTGAAGATGATACTTTTCTGCGCGAGGGGCTTATTGAGCTTCTCACAAATGAAAGCTACAAAATAACTGCGGCGGAAAACGCAAATAAAGCAAAAACATATCTGAATATGACAGACTTTGACCTTGTTGTTCTTGATGTTCGTCTGCCCGACGGCAGCGGACTTGACATCTGCCGTGAAATCAGAACTGACGGAAAAACTGTCCCCGTTCTTTTCCTCACAGCCTGCGACGACGAAAACGAGATTGTTGCGGGACTTGATTCGGGTGCCGACGATTACGTTACAAAGCCGTTCGGCATAAAAGTTCTGCTTTCGAGAATCCGTGCTCTGCTTCGCCGCAACCCGTCAAGTATTTATGAATCTGACGGTCTCTATGTTGACCTGAACAAAATGATAGTCAGGAAAAACGGTGAAACGGTTTTTCTCACACCCACCGAATTTCAGATTTTGTCAACGCTTATCAGAAACGCGGGCATTGTAGTAACACGCGGCAGTCTGCTCTCTGCCATATGGGACTGCGACGGCAATTTTATTGATGACAACACGCTTTCCGTTCACATCAGCCGCCTGCGTGAAAAAATCAGCCCCTCAAAGCTTTCAACAATCCGCGGAGTCGGTTACAGATGGGAGGATAAACAATGACTGCACTTGAAATAATCCTCCTTGCTTTATCGGCGCTGCTGTTGGCTTTATGTATTGTGCCGATTGTAAAATACAATAAAACTCACAAATCTGTTGAAACGCTTTCAGATGAAATTGAGGAATATCTGAAATCGGGCAAAAAGATACATTTTGACACCGCTGACAATTCTTTTTCACGGCTTCATAATGATGTTTCGGATTTGTGCAACGCACTTGATTTACAGCGGCAGAATAATCAGAAAGACAACATTAAAAACGCGCAGTTTGTGGCAGATGTTTCTCATCAGCTTAAAACTCCGCTTGCGGGAATCCGTCTTTACTGCGAAATGAATGAAGCACATAATCCTACGGAAAACGGTGAAAAGCAACTTAAGCTTCTCGACAAAACCGAACAGCTTGTTTATAATCTGCTTCGTCTGCAGAAGCTGAAAGCCGACGCTTACGAAATGAATTTCACAGACAACAAAATTGAAAATATTATTGAAGATACCGTTGAACAGTTCAAGGCTCTTTATCCCGAAAAGCAAATTGATATAATCGGCTCCGCTTCTTTGCGCTGTGACAGTGAATGGCTTTCGGAGGCATTCGGCAACATAATCAAACACGCCTGCGAGCACACGGGTGCAGACGGAAAAATCAGAATAAAAATCGAGCCGTCGGAAAGCTCGGTCAGCGTTTCTTTTGAAGACAACGGCGGCGGTGCGAATGTGAAGGATTTACCGAATCTTTTCAACCGTTTTTACAGAAGTGAAAACTCCGACCCGAACAGCACAGGTCTCGGCCTTGCAATTACAAAAGAAATTGTCGAAAAGCATCACGGAATTGTTTCGGCAGAAAACACCGCGAACGGACTTAAAATTACAATGTGTTTCCCCATAATA
>JAZUHE010000046.1:0-5571 GCA_045641565.1 Acutalibacteraceae bacterium
TGCAAAAACAGTCGCTGAGCTCTGCACTTCAAGACTTCCCAACGCTTACGGATATTCTCCCGTTAACGATATTCAGGTGCTCTGTCCGTCAAAAAAAGGCGAGTCGGGCACTGTGAATCTTAATAAAATACTTCAGAGCATTATCAATCCGCCGTCTGAGAAAAAGAAAGAAATAACCCACGGCGCGCGTGTCTTCCGCGAGGGAGACAAGGTGATGCAGATAAAGAATAATTATAATATTATCTGGACAAAGGACGACGAAGAGGGCACGGGCGTATTCAACGGAGACATTGGCATTATTAAAAAAATAGACAGGCTTGACGCCAGCCTCGCTGTCTGGTTTGACGATAAAGAAGCTGTCTACAGCTTTGAGAATCTTAACGAGCTGGAGCACGCCTACGCCATGACCGTTCATAAAAGCCAGGGCAACGAATTTGACGCTGTTGTTATTCCCGTAATGGGCGTTGTGCCGCAGCTTTGCTACAGGAATCTTTTATATACTGCCGTAACAAGAGCCAAAAAGCTAATGGTTATGGTCGGCAGTGAAAAGCAGATTGCGGACATGGTCAGCAATAATACAAGAATGCTCAGATATTCGGCACTGAAGCATTTTCTGACAGAGGAAAATGAAAATGACAAAAAAACATCGGTTTTTTAAGGCGGTAAAAGCGCTTGTCTTTCCTGCGAAATGTATTTTCTGCGGTGAACTGATTTTTGAATCCGATAAAAACACCTGCGAAAGATGCGCCGGTGCTCTGCCGTATGTAAGAGACAAAATCTGCTCAATGTGCGGCTGTGAAAAGCGTGAATGTACCTGCTCGGGCAGTATAATGTATTATGATAAACTGGCGGCGCCTTTTTATTATGATGACGTTGTGAAATCCTGCCTGCGCAAAATAAAGTTTCATTCAAAAAGCAGATACGCCGTGCCGCTGGCTCAGTATATGTATGAGATTATGTGCCTGCGGTTTAAAGAAGAGAGATTTGATTTCATCACCTTTGTTCCGATGCACGAATCGGATTTAAAGACGAGAGGATATAATCAAAGTGAGATTATGGCTGAGAGAATATCCGAAATAACGGGAATTCCCGTGAAGCCGAATCTTATAAAGAAGATATATAAAACAGACAGGCAGTCCGAGCAGTCGGCCGTAAGAAGAAGCGGAAACGTTATGGGCGCGTTTGATGTCACTGAGGATATCAGCGGCTGTTCGGTGCTTCTGATTGATGATATAAGAACTTCAGGTGCGACGCTGAGTGAATGCGGCAAGATGCTGTATCTCGGCGGTGCGGAGAATATATGCTGCCTTTGCGCGGCAGTTGTTAAATTAAGAGATAAGAGGTGATTTTGTGATTGGCACTAATATATGCTTTGACCCGGGAACGTGTATGATGTCCATGTGGGTTCAGGGTAAAGGAATTGTACTTTCAGAGCCGTCTGTAATTGCTTATGATGAGCAGACGGGAAAAATAAGCGCCATCGGCAAAAAAGCCTATGAAATGACAGGCAGAAATTCGGATTGGATAAATGTTGTTCGGCCTGTTAAAGACGGCAGTGTTTTCAATTTTCAGTCAATGCAGAGTGTTTTGAGCTATTATGTGCAGAAGGTGTGCGGCAGTAAGGTGCTTAAGCCGAATATTCTGATATGCGTTCCGTGCGAATCAAATACTGTTGACAGGCGAACCTTAATCGACCTCGCAACAGCCTCGGGAGCGGCGAAAGCATGCGTTGTTGAAGAGCCTCTCGCGGCGGCGGTCGGCGCAGGTGTGGACGTAAACAGCAATAAGGGTACGCTTGTTGTTGATATCGGCGGCGGTACCACGGATATTTCTGTTATCGCCAAAGGAATGATTTGTGTTTCACGCTCACTGAAAATTGCGGGGAATACCTTTGATGATGATATAATCAGCTTCCTGCGCAGAGAAAAAGAGCTTGTTATAGGCAAAATCACTGCGGAGAATATTAAAAAAACTGTCGGCTGTACAAGCTTCCTTGAAGCTGAGGTTGCCGTCAGAGCAGTCGGCAAGGACCTTGTTTCGGGCCTGCCTAAAGAATCCGAAATGACATCAGCGGATGTTTTCATGTGTATTCGTGAGCATCTTGAAGCGATAACGGAGGAAATTCGTCTTCTTCTTGAACGCACGCCACCCGAACTTACCGCAGATATTTCATCAAACGGAATTATCATAACGGGCGGCAGTGCCGGTCTTACGGGAATAGATAAATTTGTGGAATATCGTACCGGAATACCGACAGTTATTGCAGATGAACCCGAGAAATGCGTAATAAAAGGACTTGCAAAGCTTTCAAGAGCAAGAACGCTGCTTGAAAGAAACGCCTGCTTTTATAAAACAAGGCAGGAACTCGGGTATGAAGAATACTGATTTATGTCAACCACGCTCAGTGCGTGTAAATAATTAATGGCTTTGTCTGTGATACGCAGACACCGAAAGGAGTATTTTTATGATGGCAACATTAAGAATGATTCTGGCTTATATTCTGATACTTCCTCAGATTATTCTGCCCGCATTCACAGGATGGTTTATTCCCGTTAAGAATGCAAGATTTGAGAAGTGGAACGCTGATAAGGAGTTCGAAAGAAATTATGCCTTTGAGGTAGAAAAAGACCCTGATAAAGATTTTGTAATCCTCAACCTTACCGATATTCAGCTCGGCAATGACGAAATGATGGGCGATTACGGCAAAATCGCCAAGGGCACTATTGACAAGCTTGTTGAAGAGACAAAGCCCGATTTAATCACTATAACTGGCGATAACGGCGGCGACTGCTTTACATATATCACTCTTGCAAAGTGGCTTGACAGCTACGGCATTCCCTGGTCTCTCGTTATGGGCAATCATGACGGACAGAATACTCCCAATGAGGCATGGTGTGCACGCAGTGTTGTGAACGCGAAAAACAGTCTTTTCAAGTTCGGACCCAAGGACATGGGCTACGGCAACTATATTGTCAATATCACAGAGAACGGCAAAATCATTCACACTCTGTTTATGATGGATACTCATTCCGGTGCGGCTGAGGATTCAATCAACAGACTTGAGGGCTCAGACGGCGGCTATGACCATCTCTGGGAGCCTCAGCTTGACTGGTACAGGTGGGCTGTAAACGGTATCGCCGATATTAACGGCGGCGTAGTTGAAAGCACTGTATTTATGCATATTCCCGTTTATCAGTACAGACTCGCTTGGAATTCTCATTATGATAAAGAAAACAACTGCTTCAAGCCCGAGTATGCCGATACTGATTTCGGCGTAAACCACGAGTGGATATGCTCAGCTGAAAAAGACAACGGATTCTTTGATTTGTGCAAGGAACTGGGCAGCACAAAGAATATGGTTGTAGGTCATGACCATGTAAACTGCTCTTCTATCCTTTATGAAGGTATTCGTCTTTCATACGGTGTCAAGTGCGGCGCCGGCTGTTACTGGGAGCCTGCTATGAGCGGCGGCACAACAATAACAATCAACAGCGAAGGCAGCGCAAAGATTGAGCATCATTTTGTTGACCCCGACCAGTTTATTAAATAATCTGTCGGAATGTTGAAATGAGGTAATATAATGCCTTTTCATTTAATCAGAAACGATATTACAAAGATGAAATGCGACGCAATCGTCAACGCGGCCAATAATTCACTTTTAGGCGGAGGCGGCGTTGACGGAGCTATCCATAAAGCGGCAGGCGGAGAGCTGCTTAATGAGTGCAGAACTCTCGGCGGCTGTGAAACAGGTGACGCTAAGATAACAGGCGCGTATAATCTTCCCTGTAAATATGTTATTCACACCGTGGGCCCTGTGTGGCGCGGCGGAATTTTCGGCGAAAAGAAGCTGCTTGAATCCTGCTTTGAAAAATCACTTCAGCTCGCAAAAGAAAACGGCTGCAAAAGCATTGCTTTTCCTCTTATTTCCGCAGGGGTTTACGGATATCCGAGAGAAAAAGTCATAGATATTGCGTCAGAGACAATATACAGCTTTCTTGAAAATAATGAAATGACTGTATATCTTGTTGTGTTTGATAAGGAGTCATATTTCGCCGGTAAGGCGCTTAAAAGCGAGATTCAGAGCTATATTGACGATAATTATGTTGATGAAAAAGCGCTTAATGAGCGAAAAAGGCGCTTTGACAACTTCGGAGCAAATACGGCGGAAAGTATGTCTTTGTGTGACGATAACCGTCCCGAACCGCCTGAGTGCGATATCTGCTTCAATGCGGCACCTATGGCAGGCGCGGCACCTGCCCGTAAAAAGCCGATAAAGGCAAACCGAAAAAAGCTGAGCCTTGATGATGAACTTAAAAGCATTGACGAAAGCTTTTCCGAGATGCTCTTACGCAAAATCGACGAAAAGGGCATGAAAGATTCCGAATGCTACAAAAAGGCCAATATCGACCGTAAGCTTTTTTCAAAAATCAGGAATGATAAATTCTATAAGCCCAGCAAAAATACGGTTTTAGCGTTTGTTATTGCTCTTGAGCTTCCTCTTGACGAGGCGTCGGATATGCTTCTTAAGGCAGGTTTTGCTCTTTCTCACAGCAGTAAATTCGATATTATCGTTGAGTATTTTATCAAAAACGGGGATTATGATATTTATAAAATAAATGAGGTTCTTTTCGATTTCGACCAGAGCCTTATCGGAGCATAAAAACAGCACGTCAGTTTACTCTGACGTGCTGTTTCGCTGTATTAATTTATTCTATTACTTCATAGCCTGCGTCTGTTACGGCGGCTTTAAGTGCGGAAACATCTACTGAGCCTTCCGCTTCAACCTCGGCTGTTTTCTTTTCGAGGTCAACGCTGACATTTTTTACTCCGTCAACAGCTTCGAGAGCCTTGATAACACGGGCCTTGCAGTGCTCGCACATCATGCCTTCGATTTTAAGTATTTCAGTCATATCATTTTCTCCTTCAGTTATATTATTATCGCTCTGTGAGGCTTTGAATCTTCTCAGCCTCAGAGCGTTTGATACTACACACAGGGAGCTTAAGCTCATCGCGAGTGAACCTATCATGGGGCTGAGCAGAATCCCGAAAGCAGGGTAGAGCGCGCCTGCCGCGAGAGGAATCCCCAGTATATTATAAAAGAACGCCCAGAACAGATTCATCTTTATATTTTTCATGACGGCGCGGCTGAGCCTTATGGCGTCGGCGGCGTCAGTCAGCGAGCTTTTTACAAGTACAATATCCGCTGACTCAACCGCGATATCGGTTCCCTTGCCTATGGCGATTCCCACATCCGCGCGGGTGAGAGCGGGAGCGTCGTTTATTCCGTCGCCGATCATTGCGACTTTTTTGCCTTCAGACTGAAGCTCTCTGATAATCTGTTCTTTCTGAACCGGCAAAACATCCGATATTACTTTCTTTATGCCGGCTGCCGCCGCGACAGCGTCGGCGTTCAATCTGTTGTCGCCTGTAAGCAGTACGGTATCAATGCCGTATTGCTGTATTTCTTTTATTGCGGAAATGCTTGATTCTCTTATTCCCTCCGCCGCGGCGATTATTCCTTTAATCTCTCCGTCAGCGGCAAATATTATCGGCGTTCTGCCCTGAGATGAC
>JAZUHE010000047.1:0-8656 GCA_045641565.1 Acutalibacteraceae bacterium
ATTCATAAGCGAGCTGCCCGTATGAGCGTGACATATGGCCATGGCTAAGGCGTCAGCCGTATCGTCGGGCTTCGGCACAGCGTCAAGATGAAGCATAAGACGCGTCATCTCCTGAACCTGCTTTTTTTCAGCTCTGCCGTAACCTACAACACTCTGCTTAACCTGAAGCGGCGTGTATTCGTACGCTTTAAGCTGATTTTTCTGCGCGGCGAGCATAATGACTCCCCTGGCCTGACCGACGTCAATAACCGTCTTGGCGTTGGTATTGTAAAAGAGCTTTTCAATAGCCATTGCCTCGGGCTTATGCTTTTTAATAAGAACATCCATCTCGTCATAGATTATCTCGAGTCTACGGTTGAAGTCCATCCCGGCGGGGGTGGTTATCGCGCCGAAATCCACAACGGAAAAACGGTTATTCTGATAGTCGAGAACCCCGAATCCCACAATGGCATAGCCGGGGTCGATTCCGAGAATCCTCATTTTTTATTATTCTCTCTTTCTCTGATGACCATTCTCGTGGGCGTACCCTCAAGACCGAATATCTCACGAATCTGATTGTCAATGTATCTCTGATAGCTGTAGTGGAACAGATCCTTACGGTTGACGAAGCAGACAAACGTGGGCGGCCTTGTCGAAGCCTGAGTCATATAGTAAATCTTAAGTCTTCTGCCCTTATCCGTCGGCGGCTGAACTCTCGCTGTGGCATCCGCCAGAACGTCATTGAGTCTGCCTGTGGAAATTCTCATGGCATTCTGAGTATCAACGAACTTGATAAGCTCAAAGAGTCTGTCAAGTCTCTGACCTGTTTTTGCCGAGATGAAAATTATGGGAGCATATGACATAAACGAAAAATCGTCCATAAGCTTTTTGCGGTATGAATCCATGGTTTTACCGTCTTTTTCGACAGCGTCCCATTTATTGACCGCTATAATGCAGGCCTTGCCAAGCTCGTGAGCTATGCCCGCAACCTTTGAGTCCTGCTCGGTGAAACCTTCTGTAGCGTCAATCATGATAACGCATACTGTCGCTCTTTCAACAGCCATTCTCGCTCTGATTACGCTGTATTTTTCAACGGCGTCCTCTACTCTGCTCTTGCGGCGCATACCTGCTGTATCTATAAACACAAATCTGCCGTGTTCATTCTCAATAAGAGTGTCTGTGGCGTCACGGGTTGTACCCGCGATATTTGAAACAATAACTCTCTCTTCCCCCGCGATAGCGTTTACAAGAGATGATTTGCCTACATTGGGCTTACCGATAACGGCAACCTTGACGGTGTCTTCATCTTCCTCCTCAGCTTCTTCATCGGGGAAATACTTGATAACCTCGTCGAGCAGGTCGCCTGTTCCGTGACCGTGAACGGCGGAAACCTGAATCGGGTCGCCGAGACCGAGGTTGTAAAACTCATAAAACTCAAGAGGCGCCTCGCCTACTCCGTCGCACTTATTGACGCAGAGAACTATCGGCTTTCCGCTCTTCTGAAGCATTGCGGCTACATCCGCGTCGGTCGCCACAACGCCCGACCTTACGTCTGTAACAAGAATTATAACATCGGCGCTGTCAATGGCCAGCTGAGCCTGACGGCGCATCTGAGTGAGGATTATATCGTCTGAGTGCGGCTCAATACCGCCTGTATCTATAAGAAGAAATGTCCTGCCAAGCCATTCGCAGTCACCGTAAATTCTGTCTCTTGTAACGCCCGGCGTATCGTCAACTATTGAAAGGCGCTGACCTACAAGCTTATTGAAAAGGGTTGATTTGCCGACATTCGGTCTGCCGACAACAGCAACTATAGGTTTTGACATATTATCATTCCTTTCCTGAAATTTTATTAACAAACTCCGCTCCGTCATTATGAACGGGCGTAACTTTTATTCCGAGCTTCTCTGACAGCTCCTCAACCGTAACATCGTCAAGGAACATATCGTCCTCTCTGCGCAGAGAAACGGCGGGAATCAGAAGCTCCTCGCCTAAGTCTTTATCTTTTAACGCCTCGTAAAAATCATTTCCGCATATGAGACCTGCGACGGTAATCATTTCACCGAAAAGAATATTCGGAACCCTAATCACGTTTACGCTCAGTCCTGCTGATTTTTCGCATATTCTTTCGCAGAGCTCTTTTATAAGCGGATAAGCGGCTTCGCCTGTGGCAACGGAAACGTTTCTTTTTCCGCCGCTGTAGGTATAATCCTCAAGCTCCTGCATGACCTCTTTTTTCAGCAGAGTCCACAGTCCTACGCCGTTCTCAAGCTGAAGAAAATCGCCGTAGCGTTCCTCCCCCGGCATGGGCTGAGAAGCCTTGAGATAGAATTCATCCGCCGCGAAAGCAATATTCGTATTATTATAGCACAAAAACTCGTCGTTGTAAATGTTAATTCGAGATAAAACATCATTTGCCTGCTCTTTTGTAAAGGGCGCAAGGGGCGTAAGTCCGTCGCGGCAGCAGGTAAGGCCTACGGGAACGCAGGCGATGCTCTGAACAGCGGGATAAAGAGCGCCTAAATCGCGCAATGAACGTGAAAGCTCCTCGCCGTCATTGTATCCCGGACAGAGCACAAGCTGGGTATTCATCTTGATTCCCGCTTCGGCAAGCTGATTGATATATTCAAGCACCTTGCCCGCTCTGGGATTGCCCATCATTTTAACACGCAGCTCGGGATTGGTGGTATGAACGGAAATGTTCACGGGGCTGATGTGCATTTTTATAATACGGTCAACGTCCTTCTGACCGATATTGGTAAGGGTGATATAATTGCCGAAAAAGAACGAAAGGCGTGAATCATCGTCCTTGAAATAAAGGCTGTCTCTCAGGCCCTGAGGAAGCTGGTCAATAAAGCAGAAAATGCAGTTGTTTGCGCAGGAACGCTGCTTATCCATAAGATAAGTCTCAAACTCGAGTCCCGGGTCGCCGCCGCGCATTTTTACCGTTCTGCGCTTGCCTGACTCTTTTTCAATTTCAAGAACAAGCTCCTCATCGTCTATATAAAAGCGGTAATCGAGTATATCTCTTATCTCGTTGCCGTTTATACTCAGCAGCTTATCCCCTGCTTTGATAAAATGCCTTGCCGCAGGCGAATGCTTTATTACATTTACGATTCTGACAGCCATATTTTCACTCCTTTGCCCTTATGATACACTTCTGTGATTCGGATGATTATTCTAAGGTTATTATTTTTCCGTCGCCTGTGAAAACTTTGCCGTTTTCCTGATGAACTCCGCTGTATTTTTCAGAGGCTTCCGGCTGATAAAGGTCGCTGTATTTATTCACACCGAAAATAAATGAAACGTCTTCACCGGCCTCATTTTTAGCATCAAATGAAAAGAACTTATTATTGCCGTTAACAAGTACACCGTTTATTTTTCCGCTGAAATCGGATTTGATATTTATACCGGTAGTATCTTTAATATACCAGACTGTACCGTCCAGCACAGCGTTAGAACTGCCCGAGCCTGTAACGGCAAAAGCCTCTTTGGAGCCGTCGCCGTTAAAATCATCATAATACATCTCAATAAGTGACTCACCGGATATATTATTAAGCTGCTTTCTGATATTGTTCTCGCTGATTTTATCTCTTCCGTATGCAAAATAAAAACCGATTACGGCGCAGGTGATAAATATAATAACAAGCACTGTGGCAATGGCGGTGGAAATAGGAACACCGTCTTCCTCCTCCTGGGTAATCTGGCCTATTTTGCTCTCGTCAATCTGAAAGGCGCCGCATTCGGGGCACTGAAATTTTCCGTCTTCAATTTCTTTTCCGCAGTTAATGCATTTCATATTTAATCCTCCTTTTACTTATAAAAAACTAAAAAGGCAGAGAAGCTAAGACCTCTCTACCTTCATTTAGTTCAAAAGACTTATGCCTCTTTGCTGACTACCATTCTGCCGTTGTAGTAGCCACATTCGGGACAAACTCTGTGAGCTCTTTTGTAGCTGCCGCACTGTGAGCACTTTACAAGCTCAGGTGCGCTCATCTTCCAAACGTTGGAGCGTCTCTTGTCTCTTCTTGCTTTTGATACTCTTCTCTTCGGTACTGCCATTTCTGAGTCCTCCTATTAAAACTAAAAATAATTACTTTGTTTCGTCCGCATCGTCAAATAACGAAAGTGCATCCCATCTCGGGTCGGTTGCTTTTTTGCACTCACACGGACCTTGGTTGAGGTTTTTGCCGCACTGCAGACAGATACCCGCACAATCATTCTTGCAAAGAACCTTGGTGGGAAGACTGAGAATAATATCCTCAGTCACAAGAGGGTCGATATCGTAGCTGTAAGAGTCCACTACGATAAGCTCGTCATTATCTTCATTCTCAACTCTTGTTACAAGAGTATGCTCAATCGGAATACTGAACGAGCGGCTGAACTCCTCTGCGCATCTGTCGCAGGAAAGACACAAGGTGAATTCTGCCTTTGCAGTTATTGAAACAATTCCGGTGGAGTTTTTAACTTCTCCGCTGATTTTAACAGGCTCTTTAAACGGGAAACCGCCGTTGAAGCCGTAAAAGCTGAAATCAAGTCCGTATTCAAATGACTGCGCTGCCCCTTCGTTGTTGAAGACAGGCTCAAGCTCTAAAAAGAACATATTTCACTCTTCACCCCATATGTCATACTCGAACATTATATATTTTTATATTCCATTTGTCAACACTAAAATCTAATTTTTTTAAGTAATTTTCAATAAGATGTTTGACTTAAGCACATTATCTTGCTATAATATGCGAGGAATTAAAATATATATGTCATCTAAAGGAGAAATTATGAAAAAATATATTCAGATTTTGTGTCTTCTCATGGCTTTCGCATTTATACTTCAGGGATGCGGCAAGGATAAGAATAAGGACACAGAAACAGAAAGCTCCTCCGGCACATCAGCATCAACAAGTCAGACCTCGGATTCGCCTGAGCTCAGCAGTTCAAAGTCCGAAAAAGTAGTAATAGGCTCAATTAATTCAGACACAACAGATGAAAGCAGCCAGGACACGTCACAGTCTTCATCAGCAGCGTCTTCGACATCTTCGTCTTCTAAATCTACAAGAAACACCTCCGCGTCGGGAGCTGACAATCCCGCACCTGCACAGAGCAATATTGCCGGCGTATCTTATGTAAACGGAGTTCTCATTGCCAACAAGACCTACTCTCTCCCCTCAACATATAACCCCGGTGTTGACCCGACCGCTCAGAACGCATTCAGCACCATGGCCGCTGACGCCGCGAAGCAGGGTATAAATCTTTTTATTGTTTCGGGATTCAGAAGCTACTCAACTCAGGCTTCAATTTATAACAATTATGTTGCTCAGGACGGCAAAGCGGAAGCCGACAGATACTCGGCCCGCCCCGGTCATTCAGAGCACCAGACAGGACTCGCTTTTGACCTTAACTCACTGAGTCAGTCATTTGAGAATACCGCAGAAGGCAAATGGCTTGCGGCAAACTGCTATAAATACGGATTTATTATCCGCTATCCCAAGGGAAAAGAAAACATTACAGGATATATGTATGAGCCGTGGCATGTAAGATATCTCGGCACCGAAACAGCAACAGCTGTTTACAACAGCGGCAAAACGCTTGAGGAATATCTCGGTGTAAACTCTGTTTACGCGGACTGACACATAAATTTAAGGGGCATCAGCTGCCCCTTTTATTTTTTGTCTTCAGCTTGCTTTGAAACGACTTTTTTATTAAAAACAAGTGCGATTACCGTAAGCACTGCGGATATTGCGCACAGAAGCTGCTGACCGTTAACCGAAAATCCGAGGAAGCGGCTGCCCGAAAGCTGGACATAATCGAGAATCCTGCTGCCGATAAACGACGCGGCGAAACCGAAAATACCGCGAAGACTGTTGTTGACAGCCATGGCCGAGAGAATATGCTCATCATCAACGTAGCTGTAGGCCATGTTGAATGTATTCTGATTCGTACCTGCATAGCTCATCTGAAGCAGAACGGTAAAGGGAATAATAAGAAAACGTGTTGACGGCGCTGTAAAAATCCCGATAACAAAGGCGGTAAGAGTCATAATGTTGCCTAAGAAATAACCGTTGGAATAGCTCTTTTTATCTGAATATCTGCCGAGAGGCTTCGATATGACAAATCTGCCGAGGCAGGCCGCTACATTGAATATCTGCACCTCGCCCACGGTGTAATTCAGCTCGGCGATTTTATATGTACCCATAAAACCGACGGTCATGTATCTGGCAAACTCCGTCAGAGCGGTGAGTATCATTGTGTTTCTGAATTTTTTATTTGCGAATGTGCATTTTATAATCTCACCAATGCTCTGATTTGCTCTGCTTTCGCTGAGCTTTGTTTCTTTCATTGAAGCAAGGCAAATAAAATTGCACACACAGATAATAACCATGCCGACAACAAGAAATACAAAAGCTCCGTGAAGATTGTCTTTCTCTTCAAAGCGGTCAATAACAAACCCCGCACCAAGGGTAAAGAACACGCCAGAAATCAGAGAAATCATCTCTTTGGTCGCTGAGAATGAGCCTCTTTTAAGGGGTGAAACAAAAGAATTGCCCCATTTATAGCAGATTGACGTATTGAGATAAAGCATCAGATACGCCGCGATTATCAGCACGGTAACGGCGGCCGTTTTGCCCGAAAGAGAAAGCGGAAGAAACGGCACGGTATACATCGCCGCAAACAGCAGCTGGCTGAGCGTATCAAGAATAATTACAGGCTTTTTAATTTTTTTCAGCCTGCCTGCGAGAGGGATTGACAGAAGCTGAAAAAGAAAAGTAAACGAAATCAGAGAAGAAAGAATTCCCGTAAGAGCGTCGCTGAGACCGATATTTTTAAGAAGCTTCGCAAGGAAAGCATCAGCAGCAAGAATAGATATAAAATACTCAAACATGCACTGAAGCGTGTATGCGGCACGGGATGCCTTATATTCTTTTGTGTCAAAAATTTTATCCATTGTTTTCGCTCCGTGATTACATTATCCCGCATATTATAATGCAGAAAACAGCAATTTTCAACCGCAGTCCGCTTTTTATATTAAAAGAACTGATATTAAACCTAAAAAGACATAAATCATTTCTTAACTTACGTCGGGAACAACAATTATGACGCTGAGGATATTTCCTCTTTTATTCCGATTAACTCTTTAATAAGCGTTGAAGCTGTATTTTTGCCCGCGCTGAAAAGCTCGTGGTAATGATTATCGCCGTCAAAGCAGAGAACATAATCATTATCGGGAACAATATAGCCTATGGCATCGTTTGCAAGGCCGAAAACGATAGTGTCTTCGCCGAAAATCTCTCTTATGCAGGGATATTCAAAGCCCTCGCCCGAATATGATTTTTCCGCTGTGAGCATTCCGCCGCCGAGCTGAAGGTCGGGAAAAATCTCACCGGGCATAAGCGCGATTTTTACTTTATTTCCGAATTCCATATAGCCGATTTCGGAAACGATGTAATAGTCCTTACCGTCGCGTAAAACCTGATTTGAGGTAAGATAAAGCTTGCCTGCAAGCTTCATGACGGGATTTGTCGCCTTAATGTGGATTTCTCTGAAAGCGGTGTTGAGCACGGAGTCAAGCGTGATTTCCTCTGCAGCAGTCCAGTTTTCATACCACGGATGGTAGGAATAGAAATCATATATATTTTCAAGCAGCTCGGGGTCTCCCTGTGCTTCTTCATAATACAGATTTATTATTTCTTCAGCATCTTTTAAATACAATTCGGCAACCGACGTTTCATATTCTGCATTATATAAAAACGAATCCGCTTTTATTTCATCTTCGGTTTTTGTCATAGCAAGAGCCATTTTGCCCATTTCGGTGCCGTATCTGTTCATCAGCGAATCTCTGTTTGAAAAATCAACGCCGTCTTCGTTTGATACATAGGTATTATTATATACATTTGCAAGCGCGCCGTTAAAGAAAACAAAATTATATCCCGCTTTGCAGATTGTTTCGCCCATATAATATATGAAGTCACCCGACAGTCCGTCACCTCTGTTGCTCGGCTCATCAGCCGCGGCAATAGACGTATAATAGGGATGAAGAGCCATATTGACAATCATGGTTGGTGTTGAGTCTTTGTTATCGGGAGTAAATACGATTCTGTTCATTTCGTTGACTATCTGACCGTTTCTGTCTCTTTTCTTAAGAAGAAAATAGTCATCGAACCCGTTTGCGGTGACTGACTTCGAAGCGTAGGTCATACTGCCCTGCTCCATGCTGCTGTAAGCACTGATAACAGCGTCGGCAACCTTGTCATAAAGGAATTCCATATATTCCTCATCATAGCCCTGCTGAGGCTTACCGATACGCATAAGACGCTTCATAAAATTGAAGAAAACCTTTTCGAAAGTATTCGTCCATATTCCCTGGGTATCAACGCAGCTGTGACAATGGGTCGCCGCTATTGTAATACTTGAAAAAGCGTTTTCGTTTCCGATTTTTTCAGCTATCCTCGAGCGTATTTCTCTGACATCGCTGTTTGCAAGTCCGATACAGTCAACAACAGCAATGGCGGTAGCTCCTCTGCCCGTGCCGTCGTCAACAGATACCGCTCTGACGTACATATCGTTGTATTTCTGCTTTATTACACAGCAGAGCTTGTTTGAAACCATGCGCGGGAATGATTTAATACAGTAAGATATAAGTTTTATACACGATTTTGCGTAATCAAACTGTCCTTTGAAT
>JAZUHE010000048.1:0-9363 GCA_045641565.1 Acutalibacteraceae bacterium
ACACAACGCTCTGAAATACAGAAGAAGGAATCTCCAGTTTTCATAAAGCTTCGGATTATTTCTGAGCATATCGTCAAAACCGAGATAAACGCTTTCAACAGAAAAGCTGTTCTCGGGCGCGGCTTCCCAGTTCTGCTCAAGTCCGAAGATAAGGTCAGCAATTCTGTCCGCATTTTCACCCGCGATAAAAAACCGTGAATAATCCTTAAGAGTTTCACGAACAGAGCAGTTGAAATCAAAATCAAGGCAGCTCCATACAATCTTGTTCACGTCGTCACTTACACCCTCGGAATAAGGCGTGTTTCCACGCAGATACTGACGGGTTTTCATGTGCAGAAGCTGATATTCAACAGGTCTCGGATTAACCGACTCCCTTGAAAGCGTCGACGCCCACGCGTAATGCCAGTCGTCACGGGTGAAGTGAACAGGCGTTTCGCATCTGACATTGTGAGTTATATCGGGATACTGCTCAAGAGGATACTCCAAGGGCATACTGCGGCGAAGCTCATCAAGAGGCATGGCGTGGTTGGGCCCGAAAATTACAGCTGAAATTCCGTCGGGTTTTTCACTCATCACTTTTCTGAAGCGCTCACCCCAGTCTGGGAATTCGTGAGGCGCCTGCGCAGAGGGAATTATTTCAAGCTCGGGATGAATTTCCGCTAAAGCTTCGGATATCACCTTACAGCGGCGTACAAAATCCTCAGCCTGCATATTGCCCGGGTCGCCGCCGGGCAGAAAAAGATAATTCACCTTAGGAAGATTTTTAAATTGCGATACAATCAGCTCAGCGGTTTCCTCATCCGTCATATTTTTTGTCAGCGGATAAAAAACCGTCATATCAAGGTCAAGCTCGCGGCACAGCTCCGAAACAGTAACCGGAGCTTCCTCAAAGCTCATTTTCATCAGTGAATTGCGCTCTTTTTTCGCGAAAAAATTGCCCTCAATGGTGTTAGTACCGAACGCCATCAGCTCAATCATATACTTTCTGTACTGCGCCCCGTCCCACGCGTCAACTGTGTTGTTGCTCTCGGTGTAGCTTAAATTATGCCCTCTGACGGACATATCGGGCCTGTATGTGACTGTAATGTTTTTCTCAAGTATCAGCCTGCCTTCTTTAAGCTCGCTCTTGCGCAGAATCATAAAGAATCCGTAAATCAGTCCACGCAGGCGGTGAGCACAGACAGTCACGCCATTGCCGTCACAGCAGATTTCATATTCTTCCGATTTACTTTCTTCTGAAATTTTCAATTCAATAAAAGCGCAATCTGATTTTTCAGAAATTATCGGCGGCTTTCGGTCACATCTTGCTTCGATTTCACCGGCAAGGATTTCCGCCGCTTTTCTTTCGGCATCAGTTTTTGCAATAATGTTTACAGATGATATTTCCATCAGCATATTTCCACCACCATGACATACTTAATCTCTGAGAATAAGTTTATCATATAATCAGTTTTAATTCAATCAAAA
The DNA here is from genome assembly GCA_045641565.1 of Acutalibacteraceae bacterium. Lineage (GTDB taxonomy): Bacteria > Bacillota > Clostridia > Oscillospirales > Acutalibacteraceae > CAG-488. The sequence goes on from JAZUHE010000048.1 coordinate 1,468, forward strand.
TATGATTCTGTCCTCTGTTCCGGCAAACCAAATGAATTCTTTTGTATTGAAACAGAAATATAAATGTGGTATGATATTGAAAATCAGGAGGGTAATACTATGAATCAATACGAACTGAAAAAAGCATTTGTCAACGGCGACAGAGTTTACGGAACGCTTGTTGCTTCACCGTCGCCGAAATGGGCCGCAGAGTTAAAAAAGACAAGCGTTGACTTTGTATTTATCGACACCGAGCATATGCCGCTTGACCGCTCAATGATGAGCTGGATGTGCCAGGGCTACAGCGCAAACAATATCGCACCCATTGTACGTATAGGCTCACCCGACGCGTACGAGGCTTCGCAGGCGATTGACGCGGGCGCGGCAGGTGTTGTTTCGCCTTATCTTGAATCAGTCGAAGAAATCAACAAGCTTCGCGGAGCTGTCAAATACCGTCCACTCAAAGGCAGACGTCTGCAGGACGTGCTCAGCGGAAAGGAAAAGCTTTCTGAAAAGGAAATCGAGTATTTTAAAAAGTACAATGAAGAACGACTGCTGATTCTTAATATTGAGAGCCGCTTTGCTGTTGACCATATTGACGAGCTTCTTGATATGCCCGACGTAGACGCCGTTTTTATAGGCCCCCATGACCTTTCAGTCAATCTCGGCATTCCCGAAGAATACGACAATCCGCTCTTTGAGGAATATGTTGAGAAGATTATATCGGCGTGCCGCAAAAGAGGCATAGGCGTCGGCAATCATTTTTCCGGCTCAAAAGAAAAGCAGCTTCTGTGGGCGTCAAAAGGAATGAACATAATCGTATGGAACAGCGACATACAGCGGTTTATTCAGGTGATGTCAGACGATATAAACGAAATGAAAGCGTCACTCGGCGATTCATCAGAAAAACAGAACTCAGACGTTGTCATCTGAATTAAATCAGAATAATATTTCCTGTAAACTGAAACGGAGGGCTCAATGAGTCCTCCGTTTCAGTTTGCTATATTTACTTGTTTGTGGTTTTTATATCTTTCAAATTTTCAACATTATATTGCTTCAACTGGGCCTTAATTAATCGACGTAATGTCGTACCAAAACACAGTACAGCAAATGCAATTACAACACATGCTTTTGATGTAAGATTAATGTGAATAACAGAATGATTCAATGTTACTGTATACCATAATATAGGAGTATACGCAGCAGCAGCAAATGGTAAAGCTTCACAAAAAATTTGAGTAATACTAACACGAGAGTGCTTTTGGCATATACTCAATAAAGCGCTAACTACGCAAATTCCAATAAATATAAGTAAAAAAATAGAAACAGGCGTTTTTAGAAAGTTCATAAGGTGACTGGTTAAACAATCTCGTACATTTACAACATTATCACCTACCACACCTGAACTTCTTTCTTCAAGTTTACCGGTTACTTCCTTAATTGTTGCACCTTTAGTCATGATCCCGGCAAAAATCCATTTGCTTGCCCACATTCCGACATATCCCATTATCCAAGTGAAAAAGCTTTTAATCAAAACGCAAAGTTTTTTTTGTATATTCTCGTTGCAAATACTAAGATAAAAAATTATCGGAATTCCAAATGTACTTATCGGATATGTAAGAAAATCGAAATAAGCTGTTGCAATACCGGAAAATAAAAAAACTGAATACTTTTTCTCATCAAGTTTATTATTCCTATAGTAGCATATAATAGCTATACTTGAAACTGTAAAAACATAAAAACAACTTGAAAACTGGAGACTCTTAAACAATACAATCGGCATTAACATTAAATTTGAAACCAAATATGGTATTATCAACTCTTTCTTATTTGATTTTATCAGTAAAACAACAATGATAATTATTAAAATTGTTTGAATGATTGCGTTTATTACACGTAATCCACCATAGTCCGTAATAAGCATTATTGGTTTCACATAAAGTAAATAGCCATGCCAATAGCGTGAATATGTCTGTTGAAGATTTGATTCAGCATTATCACCATAAATATCAACAAGTGAATTAAACGCCGGTGCTCCATTAACAGTATCACGATACACATAAGCCACTTTATTTAGAATAGTATCATCCGCATCAGTTGCAGCATTCATAAGCATAATGGAATCTGTATAATTATCAAGCGAACTTGAACACCAAGAATATATTGAATGATAAACTCCTTCATTTTCCATTATTTTTGCAGTTGGTATCATATGTTTTTTTACACTGTTGGAAGGAATCATAAATATAACAGAAAGCATCGCTATTCCAACAAAACATGATACAACAATCTTTAATACTGAAAGCATAAGAAATTTTATTGAGAATTGTTCTTTTATGCTTTTTATCAGAGCTCTAAACGTTTTATTGCCAATGATGTTCTTTTGTAACACCCCAAAAGCAAGTGATAAAAAAAGGCCTGATAATAATGCAGCAATAAAAACAAAAAGTATCAAAAAAAGTGTAAAATTCATATTACCGAACTTTGAAGAACTTTTCAACATGACTGAAATTGTCTTATAAAAATTAATTGAAAAACAAGATGAAACAATTAATCCTAATGTAATTCCAAACGGATTCAGATATTTTCTATACTGTGATTTATCCGTATGCGAAAATAAAATCGGAAATATACTGATAAATGAAATAACAGCTCCTATTCCAAGCAGAATAACACTATTAGCGGCAACAATAAACAAAAAAGATGAAAATGAAACCCATAATATTATTTTTTCAATATTTATAAATCTGCGGTTCATTTATCATTTCTCCCTATTAAGCAGAGTTTTCTTCATAAATCTTGCAGTTTGCAAATTGAATTCAAAATCCTGATTTCTCTTTTGTATTATATTATCAAGAACTAATCCGCTGAAAAATGAAATTATAGCAGCAAGAATTACAAAGCCACATACAATCAAGGTTGGAAATCTGGAAACAAGTCCTGTATGCAGATATTCAATGAAAACCGGGGCAAAAAATACTAATGAAATTATGACTAGAATAGCAGAAATCAGTGTAAAAAACCTTAACGGTTTATATGTTCTGAAAAGGCGCAAGATTGTTTTAAGCACTTTGGCACCATCAGAATATGTATTAAGCTTCGACTCACTTCCTTCGGGTCTGTCTTTATAATCAATTACCACATTTTCAATAAACATTTTCTTTTCGATGGAATGAATTGACATCTCTGTCTCAACCTCAAAATTTTTAGATAAAACCGGGAAAGTTTTTACAAACTCATAACTCATAGCTCTATATCCCGTCATAATATCTTTTATATCCGTTTTAAAAATTGAATTTATCATAAATCTTACAATTACGTTTCCCATATTATGAAACGGACGTTTGTTTTCAGTAAAATATGTTGATGAAAGTCTATCACCAATGACCATATCTGCCTTACCATCAAGAATCTTATCGGCCATTGATTTAGCATACTTGGCGGGATATGTATCATCTCCATCGACTATGATATAGCACTCAGCATCAATTTCCCTAAACATTTTGCGCACAACATTACCTTTACCCTGTTGATAGCAATAATCAACAACAGCACCATTTTGTTTGGCAATTTCATCTGTTCCATCGGTTGAATTATTATCATAAACATATATAGTTGCATTTGGTAAAGCTGATTTAAAATCAGTAACCACTTTCCCAATCGTTTTTGCTTCATTATAGCACGGAATAAGTACAGCAATTTTATCCATTTTTCCAAAACCTCCTATAGATGTTATTATTTATAAACTGTTTAGCACTATAATATATGCCAAAACTGTTAACCACATCATATATTACTTACGAACAATTCATCTAATTCTATTATATCCAATAGCATAACTTTGTCAACATTACTTTAACAGAATTCGCGATTTTTCATCAAAAGCACATCATATTTCATTTTAAATAAAATGTACATTCACTTTCTGCCGATGTTATGGCGATGGTACGTCCCCTTATTTATCAACGAAAAATAGTCTTTCAATTTTCAGTTTTATATTGAGGAAGAACCTAATCCAATAGTAAGTATTGAAATATGCAAAAAAATTCAGAAGCAGATTGAAATTCGTGATCGCCATTACACCTACACTTCACTCTTTTCGAACAAAATCAAATGCGGAATTTGCGGTGATTTTTTTTACCAAAAGGCGAAAAAGGGGTACCTATAAAGTTCCGGCAACTTATTACAAATGTAGAAATACAATTATTTACGAAGAGCAGGCGGAATATTTATTAAATGAATGTGTTGCTTCCCAAATTCTGGAGGATTCGTCCGTTATTAATATTTTAATACGCTGCATTCGGAAACATATTAAAAAGCAAGAACCGTATCAGCCGAATTCAGGCTTTATTAAATGATAAGGATCACTTTTCAATTTCAGATGTTCACCTTTATATAATTATCAAAAAAGTATTAATTTTTCCTGACAGACTCTATCCTTTGAAATGATTGATGGCAGTAAGAAAATCGTACAGTTTACAAGATGGAACCCATATTTTACCGATGTGAATTCAGCATATAATCCTGTCACCAAAATAGCCCTCTGAGGTTGAATTCTTGAAGGCTGTGCTGCTGTTATGCTATTTAAGGTTTAACTTTCAATTCATCTACTTAAGTTTGTTTTACGTAGCCGCACTTATTACCGCAATAAAAGTTGAATACTGAATTAAATTTGTAATTGATATATAAAAATGCGAACCGAAGAATTTCTCTTCGGTTCGCTGAAATTTTTTAGAAGGGTTTGAGCTGACCTGTTCTGCCTTCAGTTAAGACTTATCAATAAGTTGACTTTCTGTTGCCGTCATAACCGCAGGTCTGACCCTGGTATTTTGAAGAAGAAACACCGCCGTTGTTTGTGTTGTCTGTGAATGTGCACTTATCGTCTTCGATTCTGCCGATGATGCCGCCTGCATAATCGCCGTGGCAAACGATGGTCTTTCCGTTAACGTTGTTCTTTATTTCACCGCCGCCGTACATGAATCCGATAATGCCGCCTGCTGTTGATTTGCCTTCTACTAAAGCGTAGTTCTTGTTTCCGTCAAAGAGATGCTTTGAGCTGTCAGTCTTGAGCATTCCTATAATGCCGCCTGCGTTAAGTCCTGATGAAGTTACTGTTCCGTAGTTCACACAGTCTGTGAATGTGAACGGGTCGTCTTCATCCTTGTCGCCTGCTTCGCCGACGATGCCGCCGCAGGATTCAACGCCTGTTACAGAAGTCATGTTCCAGCATCCTGTGAATGTGCATCCGTCATCAACAACGTAGCCGACAATGCCGCCCGCGCAGGTTGTTTCACTTGTGATTACACCGTTGTTCTGACATTTGAATTTTCCGCCGCCTTCAAGCTTACCGACGATGCCGCCTGTGCTGATATGACCTGTTACGGAATTTTCGTTGGTGCAGTTTATGAAGCTGTGGTTTAAATTATCGGAGGCGATTACGCCTGCGATACCGCCTGCATAAGAGGTGTCTGAATAAATATAACCGCTGTTGCTGCAGCCATCGAATGTAAATGCCTTGTCATTGTCTCTGCTGCCTGTGTAGCCGAGAATTCCGCCTGCATAAGAAACAGCTCTTACATCTCCTCTGCTGTTGCTGCAGTTGCTGAAGTTGATGGAATCATCTTCATTCTGACCCATGATGCCGCCTGCGACCTTGCCTGATACCTTATTTGTGTTTACGTTTTTAGTGAAGTTTCCGCCGCCTTCTGAGTAGCTGACAATGCCGCCTGCTATGCCGTTTGCACAGCCGATTTCGCCTTCGTTTCTGTTGTCTGTGACTTTGTGCTTGACACTGTCTGAATCGAGATGACCGATAATGCCGCCCGCATAACCGCTGTCGTTAGTAACGCTGCCGAAGTTTGTGCAGAATGTAACCGTGTGAGCCTGGTCTGCGCTGTCATTGGCAAGATAAGCTACTATACCTGCTGCTGTTGAAGCGGCGGACTTGGTTACTCTGATTTCTCCACGATTTGTGCAGAGAGTGATGTTCTGTGAATACTTGTTGGGTGAGCCGCCGATGATGCCGCCTGCATAACTGTCAGAGGCTGTTACGTCTGCATAGTTGTCGCAATCCTTGATTACAAGTGAGCCCGAGCTGATTCTGCCGATAAGACCGCCGACATAACCTGTACCTGAAACCTTGCTGCCTTTGTTAACATTTACGCCGCTTACTACTGCACTGCCGGAAACATTACCTGCAAGCGCGCCGCAGTTATCCTTGCTGTTGAGGTTTACGTTCTCAAATACAAGATTCTGAACTCTTGCGCCGTCACCGAGTGTACGGAAGAGACCGCTGTTGGAATTTGAAGCTGTTTCGTTGAGACCGATTATCTTATGGAACTGTCCGTCAAAGGTTCCTCTGAAAGCACTGCCGTTTTTACTTTCTGACCAGATTTTGCCGTACTGATGATTTGAAATATTTATGTCGCTATCAAGAACAACCGTTCTCTGATAATATGTGTTGCCTGCCGTTACATCGGAGATGAATTTAATGAAATCTGATTCAGACTTGATTGAAAGAGGTGCTGAACGGAAGTAGAAGAACGAGCAGTCTTCAACTCTGTTCTTGTCCTTGCTTGATGAGGGATTGCGGTTGTCGTGCCAGTAATCGTAATATGTTGTATCATTCCAGCTGAGCTTTTCCATGGGAGTACCGTTGTCATAGTCGAATTCTTTTCCGCAATTTGTACCGTTAACCTTAAGATATGCAATGTACTTATCCCATGCAGAATACGGATTGCTGGAATATTCATCATGTGTGTAATACTTTGAAGTGCTGTCAACAAAAATCTCAGTTCCTTTTCCTGCCGGAATTTCAAAGCCGAATTCCTCAAGCATATCGAGAATTGTGGTTTTATTTGTATCCGCGCCACAGAAAACACCGTTTTTATTTTCAAATACGTGTTCGATGATTCTCTTTATATCGCTCTGAGTAACCGCCGAATATATTCTTGAGTAAAGCTCGGTATTTGCTGCGTTAACCATTGATTCAGTTGCAGATGTTTTCTTGCTTGTGTTTACGCCGAGTTCGGAAGGAGTAGTACTGCCGAGAGAACCTTCAAGAGGAACGAGGTCGGGTTCGATTTCGTCGTTTACAACATCAGCGGAACGAATGTAGCTGTACCAGTTGTTTTTTACAAGAGTATTGTACTTTTCAGCCGTGCTCATCGGGTCTTCATCACTGAAATGCTTGTTATGAATCTTTGCTATGCTTGAATCTGAATTTTCCGAAAGAAGGAGCTTCCAGTAATCAGTATAATAATCATTTGTGAAGTTTCCGTTTTCAAGAATCTTCATAAGGCTTGCGTCCGATGCAAATTCTGCTGAAACTTCATCGTAATGCTCGTTAATCCAGAGCTTTGCGTTAAGAACGATTGCCATGACTTTGTAAGAGTAGGAGAAAACTCCGCTTACTTCGTTAACATAAGGAGAAACAATATTTGCAGCTTCGCCGCCGAAGATTGCATCCTTGCAGACATAATCATAAGCCTTTTCAAAAATGCCCTTCTGCTTCTTGCCTGAAACCTGAGTACCGTCAAGATAATTTGCAAGAGTTCTTGTCTGCTTTACCATTGTGGAAATGTGGTTTTCGTCAAAATCAAGCAGGTTTGCTGTCATAAGGAATTTGTAGCTTTCGGATTTCTTTGTACCGTCAATAACGGCAATCTGAGTGAGCATGTTGTTAACAGAGTCTCTGAGCTCTGTTACGCCATCATTGAAATCAGAAAAATTCTTTTCGTCATACATGCTTCTGAGAATTTCCTGACTTGATGAAGAAACAAGCTTTGAAAGCTCGTCGAGCTGTTTTGAAATCGCATTAAGCTCATTGATGATATCTGTTGTTGAGGGAGCAGCCTTGATATCGAGAATATTGTTTATTGTTGAATCGAGTGAAGTCGGAGGCCAAGCGGTCTTAGG
>JAZUHE010000049.1:0-14597 GCA_045641565.1 Acutalibacteraceae bacterium
AATAAAAAGATAGTTGAAAACTTTTATGCAAAATGTCTTCAACTATCTTATTTTGTGAAAATATTATCAGAAATACTTAGTAACGCCGCTTAAAAGATAATTAATTATCAACTTAACAAAAACAACAATTTTTTCAATTATTCGTGATACATTGCCACTGATGTTTTGAAGATTAACTGATACATCGCCTGCAGAACCGTATCCCTCAATAACGCCTGTATTATCGGGAACGCCGTCATCATCATAAGCGAATGTATAAGCTATCGGTGACGCGATTGCGGCAAGAAGATATTCAAGCGCAGTGTAAGAGCCGAACTGATTGATGCAGAAAAGAGTAAGCTGATTGCCTATTGTGGACATTCCGTTCTTATCAAGAAGTGCGTTTGCCGCCTTGAATATAGAAACATCACTTACATCGGCGAGGTCTTTTCTTATAATTGAAGCTGCCGCTCTGAGAAGAAGAGTAACCTCGGGAGTTGAAGTCATATCAAATGGCTCTTCTCCCGCATAATGCCATGCCATAAGCTCACCGACAAGATCCCACCCTGATTTAACATTTGTCTCGGGAAGCTCAATGCCGTATTCTGCTGCAATCTCGGAAAGACTGCCTTCTCCGTACATCGGCATATCAAGCATACCGGTAAAATCAGTTACAGCAGTGTAAACTATATCATAGTAAAACGCGTCTTCTTTGATGTCCATTGCTTCCATATTCATATCACGTCCAAGACGGTACTTAATACCTGCTTTAAGGAAGTTCTTTGAATACTCGTATAAATCCGCTTTCATACCGTCAACCATTTCGTCGGTATAACCTGCTGTATTAGCAACAAGCGCGTCATAATCAATAGTTTCTACAGTCTTGTTTTCATATGTAATTTCTTCATCTGAGAATGTAAAGAATCTGTACTGAAGCGGGAACATTGTAAGAGAAGTTGTAGCAAAATCATAGATTTTATTGCCAAGAGCGCTTGTGTAGCTTGTAGCGTCATTGCAGTGCTCATGACCAGTAAATACAACTTTGATTCCCCAGTCAGCAAAGCGTTCAGCTGTAAGAAAATGATTTCTTATAATGAAGTTTCTGCTGATAATTCTCTGAATAGGAAGATGGTCAAGGAGGTTATGATGCATCATAAGAATAGGATACTTGCCCTCATCCTTGCACTTATTAACCTGATCGTGAACCCAGTTTATTTTATCCTTTGACATACCATCCTCGGTTGAAGCTGTAGGATGATTTGAGTCAAGGGCAATAAGTCTGTATTTGGCGTTAAGGTCAGCAACATATGAACAGTCATCCTCACGAACCTCAAGAGCCTCATTATATCCGAAGTCAGCATATATTTCTTTAAATAAATCATATGTTGTGTTGGACTCGATAGAAGCGTCGTGATTACCGTTGATAACGTATATCGGTTTACCTGTTTCTTCTTCAAATTTTCTGAATTTTTCAGCAACAGTTCTATGGTCTTCGGGGCGTGTTCTGCCGTTATCAGCCATATCACCGGGAATAAGAACAAACTGACAGTCTTCATTCTCAGCGCACTGTCTGAGGAACTCATCAATTATATAACCGCTTTCATCCTCCATGGCACAGCGGCGGTTTGCGTACCAGTATAAAGGCTCATAAGTTATGGTATTTTCAAGCTCTTCTCTCGGTTCATTGAAATGAAGGTCAGATGCAACAGCAAAAGAAATATCATCGTTGTCTTCTGCTGCATAAATTCCTACTGAAACAACAGAAAGAACCATTACAATACTGAGAAACACAGAAAGTAATTTTTTCATAATCAAAACTCCTTAAAATTTATAAATAAATTTTATCATTGCATAACCAATTTGTCAAATAAATCATTCAGTCGGTAAAAGAGTATCAATCTTGTTGCCGTCTTCATCAATAAAATCAATATTTGAATAACCGTGCTCAGAAAGCCACGCTTCCCAGCGCTGTTTCATGCCTGTATCATATTCAACAGGCAGATAACCTGCTCTAAGATAGCTTTTAATCGCCGGGACACGGAATTCATCTGTTGTAAGATAAGCCGCCTCACAGCCGCGGGAGTAAAACTCTGCATTGGCAATTTCATTCATATAATTGCCTATACCCTGCCCGCAGACCTCTTTTCTTGCGGCAACCATATGAAGATATCCCATTTTATCTTCATCGTAAACGACTGCTGTAACAGTCCCCACAGGATAACCGTCTTTTAAAACAAAGAAAGTATCCGACGGTTTGTAGCCTTTTCTGCCGAGCATACATGCATTGTATTTTTCAGGTCCGTCCTCAGCGGAACCGAGACCGTTTCTGCATATATCAACCCATGTATTGATATCCTCTTCGCTTCCGTTAAATCTTCTGTAAGAAATATCATCGTAAAACTCGGGGAACTTACATTCTTTAATTTTTGCCTGCATCATTAACTGTGCCATTACATCACCTCAAAAGCTTTCAGCCATTCTTTTGCAATAAGCATGTGGCCTGCAATAGTGGGATGAGTACCGTCCCACGTAAAATATTCTCGTTTTGTTTTTTCAAACTGCTCCTCAAATTTATCATAAAGAGGAACAAAAGTGCATCCATATTTTTCAGCAATTTTCTTCGCAGATTTTCTTGTACCCTGAACTGTTTCAACACGGTAGATAACGGAATCATCTGTATCATCCCTGTCAGGTCTTTTAAATTCAGGCTCGCAATCCGGATGCGGTGTGAATTTATAAGATAAATCTGACCTGTCAAGCGGGAAATAAAACGGTTCGCAAATCATTATTTTTACATCGGGACTAACTCCTCTTGTAAGACAGATTGCTTCTGAAAGCGAATCTTCATATTTTTTATTTACTTCTTCACCGGTAAGGCCCTGATTGAATCCGTCCATGCAGTCATTCACGCCGCAAAAAATGCTCAGTACAGTCGGACAGTTGTCAAGCACATCTTCTTTCCATGTATTAAGAAGTCGGTGCATTGTGTAACCGCTGTAGCCTTTATTGATAAACTTAGGACGCTCTGAACAGAATTTCAGCGACAGTTCGGCCGCCGCAATATACTGATATCCGTGGCCGAAAATATGATTGCAATCCATTTTTCTGCCTCTGTTGCCCTCGGTAATAGAATCACCCGAAAAAAGGACAACATCTTTATTTGTAAGAATCATAATCTAACCTCATAAATAGTCTCTGTTGTATCTGCTTTCAATACTGAAATCGCCATCCTGTTTAAGTGTCATAACCGATACACCCTGTAAGGATTCACTTTCGGGAATATCAAATTTATCACCCGTTGCATATCCTTCATATCCGCCTGCCTGAACATAAATAAGATGAACACCTTTGTAAACAGCATGGAAATTGTTTACATGGTCATGGCCTGCAAAAAACGCCTCAGCACCAAGGGCTCTCGCCTCTTCAAAAAGTCCGCTGTTATGAGGAGAACACCCGATGCTCTCGTGCATTTCGCCGAAAAGTACTTCCGCCTTTCCGCTTGGTACACCTGTCGGTATCGGCTCAGCGTTTTCGTCAAAGTCCATTACTTCTTTATACTCAGGAATCGGTATATGCATAAAAATCATTGATTTAACTTCGCCGTATTCTTTTTTCAGCGTTTCAATATGGTTCTTATACCATTCTATCTGACCTTTTTTAATGAAGTCATAACCCTTTACATCTACAGGATAACCGTGTTCTTTAAGATGTTCTTCGGTTGTATCTCTTCCCGAATCAAAAAACGCAAAGCTTTTAAGGACAGTTTTTTCGTCCTTCATAATATTCACAAAGAAATTACCGTAGCCGAAAAGCTCTGACGGGCCGAATTTTGAAAGACAGTGCTCATATCTGGTAAGATTCTTCAGCATAAAGAATTTATGAAATTCTTTTTCGGCTCTCGCCTCATGATTACCGAAAACAAACGCCCAGTATATGCCCAGCTCTTCCATCATACGCGCAAACTGTACACAGTCTATCTGCTGATATTCCGTAACAATTATATCGCCTGTGAGTATAAGCAGGTCAGGTTTGACATCCTGAAGATGCTTAACAAGCATACTGAAGCATTTATTGATAAGATTATTATCCATATCAACATGAAGGTCAGTTGCAAGTACAACCGTAAAATCCTCATCACTGAACGTGCCGTCTTCATTCATCTTGGCAATGTATGTTGAATCAGCTGTTTCTCTGATAACTTTAACATTCGTGCCGATTTTATGATGTTCAACATTTCTGAGAAACAGATGCTTGGGGAATTTCCCTTTGCTGATTTTATGTACAGTACATCCCATATCTATAAGTGCTGAAATTCCGGCGCCTCTTATGGCTTCTTCAACAGGTTTCATCTTAAAACTCCTTTATTAATCAAGATCAATGTTGGTTATGTACATTGAAAAAATATATTTATTTTTAAGATAATTATAATCCAATAAAAAAATATAGTCAATAAACATAATATTGATTTTAATAAAAAAAGAGTGCTTTCTGATTGAAAGCACTCATAAAAATCAATATTTGTCTTCGAGGTCTTCTTTTTTCTTTTTTCTGCTTTTTCTGCCGTTAGCTTCAGCGCGTGCTTCTTTCTCTTTTTCCATAGCAGCCTTTGCAGCTTCTCTTTCAGCAGCAAGCTTTTCGTTAGCTGTGTTGTTCGTAGCGATTGATGTACGTGTAAACTTAATCTTATTTCTGTCAGCGCCGGTTTCAATAGTGATTGAATCCTCTTTAACAGTAACAACTCTGCCCATGATACCGCCGATTGTTGTGATTTCATCGCCAACCTGAACATTATCACGCATTGTCTGCTCTTCCTGCTGTCTCTTCTTCTGAGGTCTTATCATCAGGAAATACATAACAACAATGATTACGCCGAAATAAATTAACATTGTAGGTGTGCTCATAACTTTTCTCCTTAAAAATAAATATCTTGGTTATTATAAACCATAACCGATAATATTTCAAGTACTTTTTATAAATTAAATATATTCGGGGCCGAAAGCTTCAGGCAGAAGTTCTTTTAAGGTATATTCTTTATATCCGCTTTGCTGAACGACAAGTATTTTAAAATCACCTGTGCAGAACTCGACCATTACCTGGCGGCACACTCCGCACGGCGGAAAAGCACCTTTGATAATTCCGTCTTTACCGCCGGCAACAGCTATAGCTGTAAAATCTCTGGCGCCTTCACTTACAGCCTTAAAAATCGCTGTTCTTTCGGCACAAACAGTAGGTCCATAAGCTGCATTTTCTATATTACAGCCTGTATAAACACTGCCGTCTCTGCACAGAAGAGCCGCACCGACCTTGTATTCGGAATAAGGAGAATAGGACTTCTTCATTGCCTCAATCGCTGCTGAACATAATTCATTATAATCCATTACAGTAAACCTTCACTCTTTACAATTTTAACTATTCTGCTTGTGCCGAGCCTTGATGCGCCGAGAGAAATAAATTTCTCTGCATCATCAACAGAAGAAATGCCACCCGCGGCTTTTATAAGGGTACCGTCAGACACATTATCATTAAAAAGTTTAATGTCTTCAAATGTTGCGCCTGCTGTTGAAAAGCCTGTTGATGTCTTGATATAATCAGCCTTTGACTCAGAAACAATCTTGCACATTTTTATCTTTTCGTCATCCGTAAGAAGACAGGTTTCAATAATAACTTTAAGAAGCTTTCCGTTACATGAATCCTTAACCGCATTAATTTCATTTAAAATGCAGTCATATTTCTTATCCTTAAGCCAGCCGACATTTATAACCATATCCACTTCGTCAGCGCCGTTTTTAACAGCATCCTCCGCTTCAAAGCATTTTGCCGCAGTTGTTGAGTAACCATTCGGGAAACCGATAACGGTACATATCGGCAGTTTATCACCAACGTATTCCTTAGCTTCTTTAACGAAGCTTGCGGGAATGCAGACTGACGATGTGCCATACTTAATTCCGTCATCGCAAATCTGTTTAATCTCATTCCATGTCGCATTCTGACTTAAAAGCGTGTGGTCAACCTTTGAAAGAATTTCTTTAATATCCATATTTTTCTCCTGTTTATAAATTGATTATTACTTTTATATACTATAGCACATTTTAATTAAAAATCAAATATAAAACAAAAGAAAACGGCACAGAAAAAACTGTGCCGCCGGGTTAAACATATTTAACGTTATATTTTTTCAGCCAGTAATTAAATTGAATAAAATAAGCTATTGTCTGAGGCGTTGTCATAAGCTGACCGTACCACGGCTTAGATACGTCTGAATTCAAAAGATGAATCAGTTTTTCTTTTTTAACAAACTGATGTATCGGCTCTTCATAATTATCAATTATTTCATAAAGAATATCTCTGACTTTTTTTAAATATTCGGGATGATGAGTCTTGGGGTAAGGACTCTTCTTTCTCCAGAGAACCTCGTCAGGTAAAAGTCCCTCAGCTGATTTTCGCAGAAGTCCCTTTTCAAAGCTGTTGTAATCTTTATAGCTCCACGGCAGAGAATAAAGATATTCCACTATTCTGTGGTCACAGAACGGTACCCTCACCTCAAGAGATGAATACATACTCATCCTGTCTTTTCTGTCAAGTAGAGTCTGCATAAACCAGTCTGTGTTGAGCTTCATCATTTCAAGCATTCTCGAATCTACAGGATTAATCTTTGTCGGTTTATCAGCACGTGAAACAGTATATTCATATCGTGAATATACATATTCATCGGCATTTATTAAGGATTTGAATTCATCTTTAAGAAAATCAAAGCGATATTTTGTAGACTGTGCCCACGGAAATCCGTCAGTCATTCTTATATCTTTATCACGATACCACGGATATCCGCCGAATATTTCGTCTGCGCATTCACCTGAAAGGGCTACCGTACCGTATTTTTTAATTTCAGCACATAAAAGGAGCATTGAAGCGTCAACATCAGCCATTCCGGGCAGATCACGGGAATCAACGCTTTTATATAAAGCTGAAACCAGCTCAGGCGTATCAATCACAAGCCAGTGATGTTCACACTTAAGATAGTCCTTCATAACATTGATATAATGCGGGTCACTGTTTGGCTGAAATTTGCTCTTTTTAAAGTATTTTTCATTATCCTTATAGTCAACAGAAAATGTTTTCAACAACTCTCCACGTTCTTTAAAATGAGTGTTTGCAACTGATGAAATAAGGCTTGAATCAAGGCCGCCAGACAGGAATGTACAAAGAGGAACATCTGATGCAAGCTGTCTTTTTATTGAATCCGTTACAAGAAATCTGACATTCTCTATCGCTTCATCTATTGAATCTCCGCATTCTTTATAGCTCAACTGCCAATATGGCCTTATTATAAGACCGTTTCTGCTGTAGGTGCCGCAGAAACCCGGTTTCAGCTCGCAAATCCCGTTAAAAACTCCGCATCCCGGAGTTCTGCCCGGACCTATAAGCATAATCTCTGCAAGAGAATCAATATTTATTTCAGGATTTATATCATCATGAGCAAGAAGCGTTTTTATTTCTGAACCGAAAATAAATCCTGCTTTATTTTCTGTATAGAAAAAAGGCTTTACGCCCATTCTGTCTCTGGCAAAAAAAAGCTCTTTTTTATTACACTGCCACACGGCAAAGGCATATATTCCGTTAAGCTTGTTTACCGCATACTGACCGTAATGAACAAACGCTTTAAGAAGCACCTCGGTATCTGAGTGTCCCGAAAACGTTTCGCCTTTTTTGATAAGTTCATCTCGTATTTCCTGTGTATTATATAACTCACCGTTATACACAAGAATATATTTTTCGTTTTCGCTGCTGTATATCATTGGCTGAGCGCCGTTTTCAATATCAACAACTGCAAGTCTCCTGTGAATCAGCGCCGCATTATTTGAAAAAAACTCACCATTTCCGTCAGGTCCTCTGTCTTTAAGTGTTTCAGACATTCTGTAAAAGCACTCTCTGAAGCTCATTAAATCCTTTGTAAAAGAAACCTGACCTGCTATTCCGCACATAATGATTCCTCCCTGTCTTTTGAAACTCTCTGATATTTCTCTTTTGTTGCCATTCCTCCGCGTATGTGCCTTTGCGCCTTATTTATTTCAAGAACCTCCCTCACCTGTATGTAGAGCGGCGTGTTTATATTTTTCAGTCTTTTTGTTACATCAATATGCACCGTTGATTTTGATACAGAAAACACATCAGCCGCTGTTCTTACTGTTGCCTTGTTTTTTACTATATATTCACCAAGCATAACGGCTCTTGCTTCAACGGAATCAATCAAAAAAATCTCCCCTCCGGTATTCATATCGATAATTAATATGAAACCGAAAGGGATTTTATGATTTATTATTTACTTTGAAGAAGCATAACCAAGCTCATATGTGCCGTAAATCCAGCAGCTGTCTGAATTTTTGAGATATACAGGGCCTTTGTATATGCCTTTTTCTGTCGATTCGTTTTTGCTGAAATCTATCTTTGCGGACAGTGAAGAAGCATCAAGATTATCGAGTTCATCGTCCTTGCCGTAAATTTTTACTGAAATGTATGAGGAATAGAAGCTCATATTTTCGTTTTGCGGAGCATTCGCAACAGAAACATTGCTTAAGGAAATATTCAGTGTTTTTGAAGAAACTTTCTTCAAATCAAATGTAACCTCAATCTCCTTAACTTTTGTGCTGTCGGATTTAACATTTTTAACATTATCAAGTTCAAACTTGAATTTATTCTCACCTGACTTGATTTTTGAAAAATCAATATTTCCTACACTGAGCTTATCATTCTGTGTTCCGTTCTGAAGCACAGCAATGTTAAGGCTTGAAGGAGAAAACTTATAATCGAAGAGAGAATCAATATTATTGGCATACATTGACGGAACATTTGTGAATCCGACATCAAGGCTGTGACTGCCCATTCTGTAAACAGGTATGCTGATATTCATTGACGCTTTATCTTCATTATTTATTTTAACATATTTAAGCGCCGTCTGATTTTTGCTATATGCGGTAAGTCCCGCTGTGCATGTTGTTGTTTCGGAAAGCTGGTCACCCGGAATCTGAACATCTGCAACAACAGAATCAAGCTGCGCAATTTCAAGAGCAGGACCGCTGACAATAACGGTTTTGCTGTCCATTATATAATTATCGTCACTTATGTAACCTGTCTTAACAAAATCATCTTTATTAAGTTTAACTGTTACAGGAATCTCCTTTTTATCCATAGCATCAAAGTAAACTGTAATAAAGCTCTCGGATATGCTGTCTATATTGAAATTTGCATCTTCATTAACCTTTGAAACTCTTATCTGCAACGAATGAGTACCTGCTGAGGTTACAGAAGAAGTAAGAGCGGTAACATTAAAATCCTCAGCGGAAAGAAGGTTTTCACCTACAACGTAGCGGCTGCCCGAAACAGTAATATCAACCGTAAAATTCTCATCACCGAAAACCATAAGTCCGCACTGAGACGGTACGCTGTTTTCGGTATTAATTTTAATAGGAACATTCTCAATGACATTTGTTGTTTCAGGTGCAAAAAGCACGCAGACAGATGCCCAGAAAATAACGGCAACAATCAAAGAGAAGCAGATAAGAAAACGGTCATTCCAAAAAAGCTTACGAATACTTATTGACTTGAAAGGATTATTTTTCTTTTTATTTGACATTTTTCTTTATGCTCCTTTCTGATGTAATCTTTTTATTTCTGATAATATCAACAGGAGCAAAATACTCTATCAGCTTTTCATACAGCTCACCTTCAGAAATATCTCTTGTAAGGAATCCTTTGTGAGCAATGGAAATCTGACCTCTCTCTTCAGATACAACAACTACAACAGCGTCGCACTGTTCACTGAGTCCGAGTGAAGCACGATGCCTTGTTCCGAGTTCAGAGCTCAGCTCAGTATTCTGTGTAAGAGGAAGTATACATCCGGCAGAAAGAACTCTGCCGTTTCTGATTATTACAGCACCGTCATGAAGAGGAGAATTCGGGAAAAACAGGCTTCCTAAAAGCTCCTCGGTAACCTCGGCGTCAATCTGTGTGCCGACTGATACATGGTCTGAAACAAGAATATCTCTCTCAATTACAATAATCGCGCCGATTTTCTTTTCCGCCATGTCAACACAGGCCTTGCAAATCTCACGCATTGCTTTTTTATTTCTCTGCTGTGATGCACCGTCCTGATTAATACCGAAAATTCTGAGGAAAGAAAATCTGCTTCTGCCAACGCTTTCGAGAGCATGACGAAGTTCCGGTGTAAACAGAACAAGAAGAATAATAATAAAGTTATTCATTAAAAGCTTGAATACATATGTACTTGCCTGCATTCCGAGAAGATTAACAATAAAATATGCTGCAAGAAGCAATACAATACCCTTTATAACGTGCAGAGCACGGCTCTCTCTCAAGAACTTAATTATCTCAAAAATCATAATTGCAACCAGAAGAATATCAACAGTATCAATTATGAAATTATATGATGTAAACAGCGCTCCGAGTCGGCTGAAAATATCAGTAACATTCGTAAAAAAATCGTTCATATACTTATCCCATAACTTTCAATAATAATTGATGACTAATTCTAACACAATGATAGAATCATTTCAATGCAGTTAACATTAATTTAACATATTATTTTACACAATCAGGCATACCGCATGAGCTGAAATCCCCTCACCGCTTCCGGTAAAGCCGAGCCATTCTTCTGTTGTCGCCTTAACAGAAATACAATTAACGTCTACATTACACGCGTCAGCGATATTAAGACGCATTTTTTCAATATGAGGCTTCATTTTGGGATTCTGAGCAATAACTGTTGCATCAATATTTCCTACCTTGTATCCGTTTTCTTCAAGTCTTTCCGAAACTTTTTTAAGTAACACAAGACTGTCTGCGTCCTTGAATTTCGGGTCATTATCAGGGAACATTCCTCCGATATCACCGAGAGCGGCCGCGCCCAGAAGCGCGTCAGATATTGCGTGTAGCAAAACATCTGCGTCAGAGTGACCGAGAAGTCCTTTTTCGTACGGGATTTCAACACCGCCTATAATCAGCTTCCTGCCATCAACAAGTTTATGCACATCATATCCGTGACCAATACGCATATTTTTTACCTCTTTTCTGCATCTGAAACAGCTTTTTTATAATCATCATAGCTCATAAAAGCATTAATTATTTCGAGCATGGCGTTTGTTGTCATCCTCTCAGGCAAATCAAGATATCTTAAAAGATTAATCCGTTTTTCTTTGCTTCCCTCGCTGCCTGTAAGACCGTCCGAATAAAAATCCTGTTTTGTCACAATCCGTCTTTCAGCTTTTTCTTCGCTGACAATTACTCCGGCTCTTTCAAGAGAATTTCTTATAATCTCCGCAGGTATTCCCTCAACGCCAAGCTTTCCTTCACAGGAACGGGTATCTTTTCTTTTTTCCTTACCGAAAATATCAGGAACATAAGCGTTAATAATTCTGCTTTTTGGCAAAATTCCGCTTAAAAAATTTCTTATAACAAATCCCGCTGAATCACTGTCAGTCATAATAACAATGTCTTTTTTCTCAGCAAGTTTTCTTAAAAAGCGCTGTTTTTCTTTATCCTTAAAAATCCCGAACCCATCAGTCGGGACAATAACGGCATCAATAACAGAATCAAGCTTAATTTTATCGTATTTGCCTTCAACTACAATTATTTTATCGGTTTTCAGCATACCTTTTCTCCATTAGCAATAAGGAACAGCTTTATCATTGTTTCTTCAAGAATAAGTCTGCCGTCAATAGAAGTTGATTTAAGACTTTCATCAGCATCTGCAAGCACTTCGAGGCTTTCTCTGAGCATACCTGCAGACATTTTAGAAGAATTTTTTGCACCGTTTCTTATTCTGAAATCACTCTTGCCGTAATTAAAAATCTTAAGCATTTCTTCGGGTCTGTGCCCACCTGAGGAAGCAACCTTGGCGCGGTACATATCAACATAGCTCATTATTATTGTACCCATAATCGAAATAGGCTCTTCACGCTGTTTAAGAAGAGAATCAAGTATTGAAAAAGCCCTGTCACAGTTACCTGTAACAAGATTTTTTGAAAGCTCAAAAATCTTTACTTCGGTATTTTTTACAGTAACCGCGTCAACATTTTCTTTTGTTATTGCTCCGCCTGCGTTGGCGCAAAGCTTTTCAAGTTCGTTGAGAATATACGTAAGATTATCGCCTGCAAGATTAAGGAAATAATCTGCAACACTGTATTCAATAGTGCAGCCTCTTGAAGAAGCGCCCTTAATAACATATTTTATTAAATCGGGTTTAGACATTCTGTCAAGTCTGAGGACGCTGCCGTTTTTGCTGCATGAATCAAGGAGATTTTTCCAGCCCTTACCGTCTGCTTCTGCAGTGAGAAAACAAATAATAACAACACATGTTTCGGGAATATCATCTAAAAAATCAACAAGCTCTTTTTTACCGTTGTCGCCTAAATCACCAAGCTTTAAATCTTTAATAACAACGCAGGTACGTTCACTCATCATAGGCATTGCCTCAGCGGCAAAAATAATTTCTTTAATATCTGTCGGCGAAGAAAATACGTGCAGGTTAAAATCTGCAAATGCCTCATCAACAGCTTTTTTTATTAACAAATTATAATAATGATGCTTAAGATAGCTTTCATTCCCGTATATAAGATAGACTCTGCTGAAATCCTCAGACCTAATCTGTTTTTTTAAATCTGTTTCACTGATTAAAGGCATTTTCTCACCTCTTACTGCAATAAATTTTAGTCCGTTCTCCATTTTTAATATCAATTTCAATATTGCTGCAGGTATAAAGCGGCATTACATTATTGTTATTCACTGACATAATTAAATCATTACAATTCTTTTCTGTCCCGGCAACAATAACACAGCCGAAATTTTTATAATTAAAATCATCAGGCATATCATTTGATGTAATCATAATGTCAGAATTTTTATATTTATCCGCAATATGATTTTCATCTGAACAATGATATACAATTAATATTGTTTTATCTTTAATTTTCACATATGCAAACGAGTTTGCACCGTCATTCACAAACTCAACAGAAATATCTTTTTTCGGTCTGAACGAAAACCTTTCAGAAACAACACAATCTCGGCATATAAGCTCTGTCGATTGATTCTTTTCACCGCATACAACTTTTCGGGGTGAATAATTTTCAATAAAATAATTAAAATATGCACTGTCGGACTTTTTTCGTCCCGGTAAAAGCAGAAAATCAATGTCGCTTTCCAGAGCGGACAAAACGTCATCCTGTAGGAAAGAGTCACTTCCGCCGCATCCGAGCAAGGCCGTATATCCATCACTGCTGACTTGAACTGTAATCCCGTCGCCTGTGTTAAAAGCTTTTACGGTTGATGTTGTATAATCAAAGAAATAATAAAGACAAGAGCTTATGATGCTGACAGACAGTATTATTGAAGCAAAACTCAAAATACGTTTTTTATTACTATCGGTTAATAAAACCACACAGATTATTGCCGAAAAAATTATAATAACCGAAGCTCTGAAATAAACTGATTCAGCGTCAAATGAACATAACGGTATTCTTGACAGAAAACCTGTTGCACCGATAACATACTTTGCAAGCAAACCGCATAAGAAAGAGGCAGGTCTCGCAATAAAATGCCAACGGAAAAAGACTGCGCTTATACCGCCTGACACCATCAAAGCTGTTGCGGGAAGGGATACAAATATATTAGTTACAGGAGCAACTGTTGATACTCTGCCGATAAAGAACGCTGAAACAGGCATCGTAAACACCGTAGCGCATATGCTGATTCCGATAAGAGAAAGAATATATTTAAAAAATCTTCGGGTATTTCTGCCGTCAATTAAAAGCATCTTTTCATTTATTTTTCTCTCAACAGGCGGAAAAGCATATATTATACCGAGAGTTGCGAGAAAAGAAAGAAGAAGAGAAACACTGACAGCGGACATCGGATTAAATATAAGAATAATGAAAACAGAAAGACCGAGTGAATTTAAAGAATCACTGTCTTCATTAAAAGCTTTTGCAAGCAGAACAACCAGCAGCATAATTCCCGCTCGGCAGACTGATGCGGTAAATCCGGTCAGAGCCATAAAAATAAGCGTAAATATAATGCAAATGATTTCAGGCATCCATTTTCTATTAATAATTTTTCTGAGCACATAATAAATGCTCATTATCCACACAGAAAGATGAAGTCCGGAAACAGCAAAAAGATGTGAAACACCTGTATCACTGAAATTATTCAGGATACTGCTGTCAACATCGCTTTTATCACCGATAAGCATGGCGACCGTTACAGCACCTTCTTCGCCCGGCAAGAAAGAATAAATACGGTTTTATATTTCGTGTCTTATAAGGTGAAGACGCCGCTGTACTGTTTTTTCTCCGTCGCTGATAAGCTTAATTTCCGATGAATCGGTTATTACAGAATATAAATATTCTTCCTGTGAAATATAAGAAAGTCTGCTGCCAAAAGATCTTGAACCGACATTATCTTTAAGTGTGACATTCAGACGGATTTTATCTCCGGGTTTATAATTGAACGAAGTCCTGGAATAAGCAAGGATTTTTGTTTTGATTTTACTGCCGCATACTGACTCAGTTTTAAGAACATAAGCCTGTGAGTTATTATAAACAGAT
>JAZUHE010000050.1:0-12320 GCA_045641565.1 Acutalibacteraceae bacterium
CGTCGGCAAATTCAAAGTCGGGCTTCATTTCTTCTATAAGCATAAAAATCACACATTTCCGTAGAAAGAATTTTTAATGATGGAGTATACTTTTATAAGCTCTTCAATTCCGTCATTGATAGAGTATTTTGTCCTGAAGCCCCGTGATATGAGCTTCTGGTTTGAGACGATATAATTTCTCTGGTCGGGGTCCTTGCCTATGGGCGCTTCGATATATGTAAACTGCGGAATATATTCTTTAATAAGAGCGCAGAGCTCAAGCTTCGACATATTCGCATCGTCAAGTCCGCAGTTGAATGTCTCGCCCTTCATGTTATCAAAATTTTCTGCCGCAAACATCAGCGCTCTTGCCGCGTCACGCACGTGAAGATAATTTCTCATGAACGAGCCTTCAAAAACAACAAGCGCCTTATCAAATACCGCTCTGTAAACAAAATCGTTCACAAGAAGGTCGGTACGCATTCTCGGTGAAGCGCCGAAAAGCGTGGCGAAACGGTAGGTTACCGAGTTGCCGCCCTCGAGGACAATGCGCTCTGCCTCCATCTTGGTCTTGCCGTAAAGGGAGATGGGAGTGATGGGGGATTCCTCTGTGCAGAACTGCTGACCCTGACCGAGACCGTAGCCGCTGTTGGTGCAGGGGAAAATAATCTTCTGCGATTTGTCGCGGATTTCAAGCAGCTTCTCTATTGCCTTAAGGTTGGTGTTGACCGCGCCGAGCTTGTTTTTATCGCATACGGGAAATCCTACCAGCGCCGCGAGGGGATAGATAACCTCAGCGCCGTCGGCCGCTCTTTTTAATATCTCTTCGTCATTGACATCACCGTTGATTATGTTGAAGCTTTTATACTGACAGCAGTCTATGAGAGAGGACTGCTTATACAGAAAATTATCGAGTACGGTTACTTCGTTCCCTGCCTTGAGAAGCTCGGGAACGAGCACGGAGCCGATATAGCCCGCTCCGCCTGTGACAAGTATTTTCATCGAAAATCCCCCTGGTTTCATTCTACAGTGAATATTATATCAAATATATAATAAAATGCAAGACTGCGGCGGTTTTATTCCGCCGCAGTCGACTCTTTATTTGTCAGATTGTTATTTTCCGAGCTCACGGAGCGTTTCTCCCGAGATTCGGTAAACCGTCCATTCGTCCATTGGCTCAGCGCCCATGGAGCGGTAAAAATCTATGCTTGGCGTGTTGGTGTCAAGGCACCACCATTCGAGCCTGCCGCAGCCACGCTTGACGGCGAGCTGAGCGAGGAACGTAAGCAGAGCCTTTCCGTATCCTTTACCACGATGTTCGGGTCTTACATAGAGGTCTTCAAGATAAATTCCCGCTCTGCCGAGAAAGGTGGAAAAATTGTGGAAGAACAGCGCGAAGCCGATTTTTTCACCGTTTTCAACAGCAAAAACAACCTCTGCCTTTTTCTCGTCAAAAATCCAGTGCTCAAGAGTTTCCCTGTCCGCTACAACCTCGCTGAGCAGGTTTTCGTAATCCGCAAGCTCTTTAATGAATCTCAGAATAATATCAGTATCTTCTCTTTTAGCAAATATGATTTCCATAGTATTCTCCGCAATAATTATTTCTGCCATACCTTAACATAGTCGACAATAAACTGAGTTTTGAAATCGTGGCTGTGCGTAATTTCGTCGGGCAGTTCAAGAGATACAATCAGCTCCTGGTTAACTTTGCATACTCCGTTTTCAAAGGAGGTTCTCGCTGTTTCAACGCCGTTGATGTAGAAGATATATTCGTCCTCAGTCCATTCAAGGCCGTAGGTGTTGAATTCATCATAGATATTTTTGCCTTTGAATAATCCGAGACAGCGTGAGTCGATGTTTTCCTCGTCATCGTCGCCGCCGTTACAGTGAATTGTCTGAGTGACGGCGTTTCTCATGCCGAAATGCTCATCTGCGTAGGGCGCTTCAAAAATATCTATTTCGCATCCGCCTATGCCGCCGTCTGAGGTTTCGTGGCTGTACGGGTCAATGGGATATTCGGGCATTGTCCAGAATGCGCTCCATATCTCTCCGCCGTCGTTGCATTTACAGCGAATCTCAAAATATCCCTTGTTGTACTTTTTATTTGTGGCGATTTTGCCTGCGTACCAGCCTGAGCCCAGATGGCCGTCTTCAAGATATTCGGCGGTAATTACGAGATTTCCGTCTTCCACTTTTACCTGGTCGGACCAGGTGTAGCCCGCGCGTCTTGTGCCGAGTCCGCGGTAGTACCACGCGTCTGTATCAAGAGTGTCGCCTTCAAATTCGTCGCAGAAAACAAGGCTGTAGCCGCTTAAATCAAGTTTCTGACCGAGCGGTGTCAGTCCTCTGTCCGCGATACCGAGAAAAATCTCGAGAAACGCAATGAAAAACGCGATAATTCTCTGCGGATGAAAACCGTTTGCGAAAATTGATGTGAACACTTCTCCGACTCTGTATACCGCCGCCTTCTGACGGTAGGCGAATTTCAGCGCGTCCATGATTTTTTCAAGCATAGCTGTTACTCCTTTGATATTCGATTATGTTTTTGCCGATAGATTTGAACTTTCTTTTCTTTGTCACTCTGTTAATATAAAAATACCATAAAAAACGGCCTCGGTCAATAAAAAAACTGCCGTGCGAGACGACAGTTCTTAAGATTATTTGTGTTCTTTTATCGTGTTTGCTATAAATTCGGCGGTCAGCTCAATCTGCTCATCCTTTGATATCTCCGCCTCGTTGTCACCCTTCTGAGGGCCGTAATACGCAAATCCCGAGTGATTGCCGCCGGGAATGACGTATTCCCTGAAATCCTGCGGCAGATGAGACAGACATTCGTCATAGGCTCCGCCTGTGAGTACACCGTCGTTTTCGCCGTAAACAGACATTACATTAAGGTCTGTTTTGCTGAAATCGTTTGTGACAAACCCGGCGAAAAGCGCAAGGCCGTCATACTCATCGGGATGCTTGTTGAGATATTCGCCCGCGACCTCGGCGCCCATTGAATGACCGCCTATGTACCACGATTTCACCTGAGGAAACTCTTTCTGAATTCCGTCGGGAGCGTTCATGTTAAAAAATGCAAGGTTGAACGGGCAGTCTATGAGAACGGTGAGTATCCCTTTCCCCGCAAGAGCACGCATAAGCGGTGCATACGCCTTCGCGTCAACTCTCGCGCCCTGATAAAAAATCAGCCCCGCGGAGGGATTCTCCGGCGCAAACGCCGTGATGTTGCCGCTTAATTCTGATACTGTGATATTTCCGTCAGACTCGAAGAAATTCGCATCGATTTCCTGCGTTTTCATCGGAATCATGCAGATCGCGAAAACGGCGATGATTGCCGCGAGCAGGAAAGCGAGAATGCCGAGCAGTATTTTTTTAACTTTTCCGCCTTTTTTATTTTTTGTTTCAGCCATTTAAGTCACCTCATTTTAATATCGCCGTAAGCAGGAGCCCTATGAAAAAACATCCCTGGGCGATTCCGTTTGTCAGCTGTTCAATCCAGTTTGATTTTACGTCGCTGCTGTCAAGCTTAAAAGCGAAGACAGTCATCATTATCATTCCGATAATTCCCGCCGCGAAAAATATAACGGGCGGAAAGCTGAGCGCCGTACTCAGAAGAGCGGACAGATTCACGCTGGTTTTGCTCATCACAGCTCCGGCAATCATTATAATCATCCCGACAGGCATGAGAATTCTCATCTGCATAAACAGCCACCAGACGTTTTTCTTTCTGAGCACCACAATGATTTTCCATATAACCTTTGCCGCGCCTGCGAAAAGACACAGCAGTGCTCCGAAGATAAACAGGGGACTCTTTAGCAGAATACCTGCCGTTACCATGGACGCTCCGAAGAAGAGAACGGGGATGGCATCAACAAGTACCAGATTCATGGTGAAGCCCTCGGGAACTGTATTTTTTGTCATTTTTTCCTTTGCCATTATTCCGTCACTTCCGTATTTTCTGAAAAGTCAGATTTTCTGATTTTTACGATAAGCATGATGATTACAACGGCGAGAGACAGCACGTCGGCCGCAGGCTGCGCCCAGATAAGTCCGTCAAGGCCGATAAATGCTTTCAGAATAAACACGGCAGGAATAAAAATCACGCCCTGACGGAAAACTGACGCGAGCAGAGCAGGAGTGGCGGCACCCATTGCCTGCAGCGTATTCTGACAGATTGCGAACGCACCGATAAGCCATGAGGTGCTCATGAGAATTCTTGTGAAATGAACTCCGCAGGAGAGTGCCTCCTCGTTGGTGAGGAAAATCTTTACAATAGGGGAGGCGAATATAAAGCAGACGGCCGAAACCGCAAGGCAGGAAACAAGGCCGAAAAGAGCCGAGAAGCGTATTCCGCCGAGAAGTCTTTCTTTATTTTTTGCGCCGAAGCAGTAGCCGAAGAAGGGCTGAACACCGCTGCCTATGCCTATTCCGATAAGCGTAACTATCATTATAACCTTTGACGTTACGCCGTAGCCTGCGACATACATATCGCCGTATTTCGCCAGCTGACCGTTTACGACTATTGATGAAAGACTCACAAGAAGATTGGCCAGAGATGCGGATATTCCGACAGAGACAACCCCTTTGAATATGCCTTCCTTCATGGAGAAATTCTTTATGTTTATGCTCAGAGCCGACTTGCCTCTCAGAAAATATGCGAGATAATACGCCGCGCTGACGCCGTTTCCTATAACCGTTGCCACAGCCGCGCCGGTGATTCCCCAGCCGAGAGCGAGAATCATAATCGGGTCGAGGATAACATTGAGAAGATTGCCTATAACCGTACCTGTCATGGCCTTCATGGGCTCGCCCTCTGTGCGGATTACATTCGAAAAGCAGTTTGAAATCATAGAGAAAACGCCGCAGCCTACAGTGATTTTAAGATAGCTGAGGGTGTATTCCATTGTGTCCCTGCTGGCGCCGAGCATAAGAGCTATTTTATCCGCGAAAATCCAAAGCACCGCCATGAATACCGCGCCTATGGCAACGCAAGACCACATGCAGAACGAGCTGACTTTTTTAGCGTATTCCGTTTTTCCTGCACCGAGCGCTCTTGATATAACCGATGTGCCGCCGACACCGAAAAGAGTGCCAAGTGACATGAATATCATGAATACAGGTGTGGCGAGAGATACCGCCGCTACCTGTAAATCGTCATGAGTCAGGCCGATAAAGAAGGTGTCCGCAAGGTTATAGACCATTACCATAACCATTGCTATGAGCGCAGGAATGCAGTTTTTTATTACAACCCCCGGTATTGAGCCTGAGGCGAACATTTCCGAAGCGCCGGGTTTACTTTTGTCTGAGTGTGAGTGGTTCATTTTGAGTTTCTCCTGTCTGTGTCATTTGTTTTCCGCTGTTCTGTTATCATATTTTCTGCTTTCGTTAATAATCTTACGCAGTAATGCTCAAACTGTTCCTGTTCGCTGTCTGAAAGAGTGGACATAACCTCTTTGAGCCATCTGTCGTGAAGATTTATTATCTCAGAGCAGCCCTCAATTCCGTGCTCGGTGATTCTCAGAGCTTTTTTTCTTCTGTCTTTCGGGTCGGTTTCGCGCGTGATATAGCCTTTTTCCTCAAGAGTCAGCATAGCCTTGGCAGCCGTTGTTTTGTCTATGCGCAGACTTTGAACAACGTCATCCTGCGAGCAGGCCTCGTGCTGATACACATAAGAGCAGATAAGACTCTCCGTGTCGCTGAGACCGCAGCTTTTTATCTTTTTGTGATTATATTCCTTCGCGCATCTGAAAAGCATATTCAGCATCTGAAAATCCATAAATAACACCTCAACTTAATTAGTTGAAAATTCAACTATCAGATTCTACTACAGAAACAGATTTATGTCAAGAATAATATTATCTATTGCAAACGTCAGGCATTTGTGATATACCTATAGCAGTAGATTTTTAATCGGAGGTACGGTTTTGATATCATTGCTTATTTCTTTCGCTGTGCTTATTGTCGGCTGGCTGGTTTACGGCAGAGTCACCGAAAAAGTCTTTGCACCCGATGACAGGCAGACGCCCGCTGTCGCAATCAATGACGGCGTTGACTGCATTCCTATTAAGACACCGAAGGCTTTTCTCGTTCAGCTTCTTAATATCGCGGGGACAGGGCCCATTTTCGGCGCTCTTATGGGTGCTCAGTTCGGTCCGTGCGTTTTTCTGTGGATTGTTTTCGGCTCGGTTTTCGGCGGTGCTGTTCATGACTATATGACAGGCATGATTTCATGCCGTCACGGCGGTCAGTCCATAGCTGAGCTCTCGGGAATATATCTTGGAAAAGCCGGCAAATGGATAATGAGAGTGTTTTCTCTTGTAATTCTGATTCTTGTAGGTACGGTATTTATCACAAGCCCCGCGGCGCTTCTTGCCAAGCTTACACCTGCGTCGCTTAATACAAATTTCTGGATTGTTGCGATTATTGTTTATTACGTTCTCGCAACTCTTCTTCCCATCGATAAAATAATCGGCAAGCTTTATCCTGTTTTCGGCGCCGTGCTTCTTATTATGGCGGCAGGAATACTCGGTACACTGATTTTTTCTGGAAAGTATACTGTTCCCGAGATTGAATTCAGAAATCTTCACCCTGACAATCAGCCTGTATGGCCCTATATGTTTGTAACCGTTGCCTGCGGTGCGATATCGGGATTCCACGCTACACAGTCACCGATGATATCAAAATGCATCAAAACCGAAAAGGACGGCAGAAAAGTCTTTTACGGCGCGATGATAACCGAGGCCGTTATCGCTCTTATATGGGCGGCGGCAGGCGTTGCCTTTTATGAAACTACCGGCGGACTCAGCAAGGCTCTTGAGCAGGTGGGCCAGTCGGGTGTTGTTTATGATATTTCTTTTACGCTTATGGGCGCGGCGGGCGGAATTCTCGCTGTTATCGGCGTAGTCGCGTGCCCTGTTACATCGGGAGACACAGCTTTCCGCGGCGCAAGACTCATTATAGCCGAGTGGACAAAGCTTGAGCAGAAATCAATGAAAAACCGACTGCTGATAACGATACCGCTTCTCGGTGTCGGTGCTTTGCTGACTCAGCTTGATTTTGACGTGTTATGGAGATATTTCTCCTGGAGCAATCAGACACTCGCTATGATTGCCTTATGGGTAGCAACCGCGTATCTGATAAAAAACGGCAGAAAAGAATGGCACTCACTGATTACGGCTGTCCCGGCGTCGTTTATGTCGGCCGTCAGCATGACGTATATACTTATGTCGCAGGAGGGCTTCCGTATAAGCGCGGCCATAGCGTATCCCGTCGGAATCGGTTTCGCAGTAATTCTCTTTGCTGTGTATCTGCTGAAGCTCAGAAGCTCCGTATGCAAACCGTTAAATAACTGATAAAAACAAACAGCACTCTTCAATCACGAAGAGTGCTTTCTTTATATATTTTCAACCCTCATAGCAGTAAAAATTGCCGTATGTCCAGTTGAATTCACTGCCGTTCTGCCTGTCAAAAGTGAGCCACCATATACGCTTGCGGCTGCCCTGCTTAACTGAGAAAACGCCGCCCCAGCCGCGGAAGCCGCCGTCGGGTCTGTCACAGCGCAGCTTTTGTATTTTATCAAAAATCCCGTATTCATACACACGGTAGCTCGATTTTTCTCCTGCGCCGTTGCCGCATATAAAATAAATTCTGCCGTTATTTCGGAAGAACGAGCCGCCCGTTTCAGAGCCTGGAACGCCGCTGCCGACATATGTGAAGCCGTCAAAGGGATTGTCCGACTCAAAAAAGCAGTATCTGTAATGTCCGTCGGGCGAAACGCGGCAGACTGCGAGAAGCCATTTTTTACGTTTTTCGTCAAAAGTCAGAGCAGGGTCCTCGTCACCGAATTTTCCTCCGAATTCCGTGAAATCCGCATCCTCGGGGAGGGGATTCACAAGGGTGATGTCGATTACGTTTCTGCCGTATCTCGGCTCGCCGTCAAAGCAGGCGTGACCGAGAATATGTCCGTGAGAAAAAGAGCATACCCACAGCAGCCATTTTTTTGTATTCCTGTCAAAAACAAGGCACGTTGCCACATCGTTTTCCCACTGTCCGTCACCCGAGTCAAAGAAAAGCACGCCTGTCAGCTCAAACTCAGCTGTGCCGGGAATCCACGAAAAAACGCCCTGGCAACCGCCCTGCTGAAAGCGGATTGACGCTGTCAGAAAGACTCTGCCGTTTTCTGTGATAACCTCGCCATTTTCATAGCATACGGGTCTGATATCAGCCTGAGCGATTCCACTGTCGGCAAAAATCTCAGCTCCTGCGCAGACGGCACTTCCCGAAAAATACATGCCGACAGACGCTGAACTGAAAAAGCTTTCGTATGACGAATGTGAGAATTCCTCAGCGGAAAAGGTACGGATGAATTCCGGAAAATTATTGCGGCTGAGATATACGTCAAAAAACTGCTTTCTCATAAGCACCGAGAGGCGCATACCGCTGACAAATTCACCGTCGAGTTTTATCTGCTCCTGCTTTTCGCCGCATTCAAAGCGGATATATAAGCCGTCGGCATTTGCGAGAGTGATTTTTACACGGTCGCCGCCGTGCTCAAAAACAAAACCGCATTCGCCGTGAAGGCTGTTTATCCCAATCTCATTCACAGCGGAAGGGTAGAGTGGGGCTATGTATCGGCAGACAGAGCCGCCGTCAAAGAAGTACTCACCTCCGCGCACATTTTCAGAGTATTCACCCTCTGAAAACATGACAGGATATTTATTCCCAAGGGCGGATTCTGTAATGTCCTTTGAAAACTCCGCCGCGGCAAACTTAAGCTTCAGATTTTTATAAAGGCTCAGTGAAAACTTTCTTTTAAAAATTACGTCGCTGAAATCCACTTCATTCCCTCTTTTCGTTAGGAAACTTTATTATATCATCTGGCTGTTGGGCTCGTAATTGATTTCCGAGTCGTCAGTGGTGCTGTTTATTATGCGAACATTGCTTACAGGTGTATTTATACTGAGAAAATGTTTGATTGGTTTAAGAATTTTAATATTATCAAATGTTATGTCAGATATTTCGGGAACTTCACTGCCTGCGTAGTAGCTTCTCAGATACTCGTCAAATGAAGTGTATATATACACCGCTCTGTGCCGCTCCTGCTCAAAAGTAATGTTACGGCACATTATATTTTTACAGCCTGCCGTCAGTGGAATTCTGTCGGCGGAATATCCTATATGAGTTTTTACCCACATTATGCCGTCAAGCTCTTTGTATCCGCTGTCAAAATCAGGCTGAGTGACAGAGATGTACGGTGTGTTGTCAGGTTTCATAACAACACGGTACATTCCTTTTTCTGTGAGAATCGCGTCCGAATGATAAACCGTTATGCCCTCGTGCCATCTTCTTGCCGTGCCTGCAAGGATACGGATAAAAAACGCCTCTGTGCTGTATCCGGGCAGTTCAATGCAGTTCTCGATAA
Source organism: Acutalibacteraceae bacterium (assembly GCA_045641565.1). Lineage (GTDB taxonomy): Bacteria > Bacillota > Clostridia > Oscillospirales > Acutalibacteraceae > CAG-488. The sequence continues at coordinate 9,404 of JAZUHE010000050.1, forward strand.
TTCCGTCGGATATTGTGCCGAAATTCGGATTGGACACGGAATAGTCGGCGCAGTTAAGAGCTATAGCGTCGTCATATGTGCGGAATTTACTGTCACGTACCGTGAAATTTCTGCCCGGGCCGAAATGAACACCGTCCTTGAGTCCCTCTATGTGAACACGCTGAACAACGGCGTTTTCAAAGTCCGAAATCTGTATAGCGTAATCCTTAGCCATGAGGTCGGTTATTATCACGTCTTCAATCAGAAGATTTTTAATGTATAAAAACGCGATATGCCCTCTGAGCCCTGCAATCACGTTTTTGCTGTCGGGTGACGCTCCTGCACTTTCCACTCCGTTAACTGAAATATGTGCTCCGCTTATAGAAATATTTTCGTTAAAACGCCCCTCAAAAGCACCTTCATTGATAAAAAGATTACCCTCGAGGTTTTTATCTTCAAGCGGTACACGGCGGAGCACAACACCGCTGCCGAAGGTAAGATGTGTATCTGAAGGAAGTCTTACAGTGCCTGAAATATCATAAATTCCCTGCTCGGTTACCTTAACAAAAGAATTCTCCGCGACAGCTTTGTTCAGCGCGGCGGCATTTTCGACTCCTGTATTGGATGATGAAAATCCGTATTCCGCCGCGTTTGTTTCTTTCATTTTCCTTTGAGTCATAGTATCACCTTTCAGATATTTCCAATGAATGTTCAGGCCATTTTTTCAAGGGATGACAGTGTTACCTCGTACTTCGGTTCATTTTTTTCAATGTATCTGTCAAGCTCTTCCATCATGTAATAAGCCATTCTCTGCGGCTCGTTGCCTGTGCTCCCCGCGATATGAGGGGTAATAACTGCATTCGGACACCAGAAAAGGGGATTGATATACGGAAAACCTTCTTTTTTCAGTACATCCGCAACGAATGTTCGCGACGGATGCAACAGCAGTGACAGCGCAAGAGAATACTCCGCGACCTGAGCCCCACGCCCTGTATTGATAAATGTTGAGTGCTTTTTCATTTTTCTGAAAAGTCTGTAGTTAAAAATATTTTCAAGTTCTTTTTTATTTGCAAGATGATTGCTGATTACGTCACATTCGCTGAAAAGCGTTTCAAGACTGACAAGAGTTACGCCCAGCTCCTTTGCACGTTCGTCAGATACAAACGGGTCATAGGCAAAGACTTCAACGTCAAGTGCTTTCAGCCTTTCGGCAACTGACTGCCCTATTGCGCCGAGCCCTGCAAGACCGACCTTGCATTTATAGTTCCCCGTTGAGGAATTCGCAAAGGCAAGAGAATATAACGGCAGCAGTCTGTAGTGCTTTGCCGCCTGAAAATATCCCTTAGCTGCAAGTGTTATTTGCGCGAATGTGTATTCTGTAACGGGCACCGCGTTCGCGGCGTAGGCGCTGAAAATTCTTACTCCGCTTTCAAGAAACGGTCTTGCGAAATACTGCACAGTTCCCGCTGAATAAAACAGAGCTTTTAAATTCGGCATATATTTTTTTATTTCTTCTTTAGTGAATTTCGGCATTCCCCATGTGGCAAAAGCAATTTCACATTCACTGAGAAAAGCCGTGTTTTCATCTATATTTTTTTTATTGATTCTCGGTGAAAGCTCACCGTATTTTTTCAGGTCATTCAGCACATCGTCAGTGTAAACCTTTGAAAACTGAAGATTATTTGTTCCGAAAAGGGCTATTTTCATACTGCACCGCCAATCTGTTTTAATTGAAATTATGCTTTGCCCGATATTATAAATTCAGCGAATATTTTTATAAATGACACTGTGCATTTCCGTTCTGTCATATTTATTAATTGTCCGTGCCGGATTTTCTCCTGGTATCAGTGATTAGTATAAATAACTTTTGAAACAGAAATTGCAATACGCTTAATTTCAGATATTGGGTATTTCCAGATTGATTCCGTTCTGCTCAGCCGACTGGCTTGCGATAATACCCGGAAGTGACATCTTAATAGCAAAATCCACATCAAGAACAGGCTTTTTATTCTGGAGTACGCAGTCAACAAACTCCCCGAACATGCGGGAGTCTCCGCCGCCGTGACCGAAGGCACTGGTGTTGCCGTATTCGTCAAGATAGGCTGCTGCAACGGGAATCTCAATTTTCTGCGAGAATGTACCCGGTATGCTGGCGAGATTGGCAAAGCTGTGAGCGTTGTCAACTATTGTGCGTCTGTCTGTTTCAATAGAACCGCGTGTACCGCACAGACGGTAATTATGGTCGTAGCTTGTGTAAGCTCCGAAGCTGACAAGCAGTTTTATTACCGCTCCCTTTTCTGTTTTGAAAATCGCGATAGCGGTAGAATTTTTCTTCGGGAAATACGGGTTGTATACTATGTCCGCCGTCATGCATGAAACACTGACACAGCGGTCATCCATAATGTAGAGGAGAGGGCCTAATTCATGAGTGGAATATTTTATCGCCGAAATATATGTACGCCAGTGCCCCTCGGGGTAATTGTCGGGCGCAAACTCTTCGGGATTTATGCTGTGAAGATATTCGGCCTCGGCAAATACAACATCACCGAATTCACCTTTTTCACGCATTTTCTTCCATGTTTCGATAAACGCCCAATAACAGCAATTTTCGGCGGCCATATAGATTAAATCAGGGTGCTCGGAAACTATTTTTTTAAGCTCGTACGCTTCCTCAATATTTGTAACAGACGGAATTTCGCATAAAACATGCTTTCCTGCTTCAAATGCTTTCTTGACTATCGGCACATGATAAACAGCCTCCGTTGCAACAATTACCGCATCAATATCCATTTTAAGCAGTTCGTCATAATCGGACAGGTACTTAACATCAGTAGCGTCCATTGACTCAAAATATTCCTTGCAGTGTGCAAGAATTTTTTCGTTTTTGTCACACCCCGCAACTATTTTGCATTTGGGATTTTTGAATCCGCACGCCGCA
>JAZUHE010000051.1:0-3199 GCA_045641565.1 Acutalibacteraceae bacterium
AGACCGCTTGGCCTCCGACTTCTTTTCAAAATCGGGGTCACTGCCCAGGGAGCGGATTGTTATAGTAACCTCTTTTCCTGTTGAAAAGACCAGAGGATATACGTCATATTTCTGTAAATCGGGGTTAGGTGTAAATGCCATAATAAAATCTCCTTTATTCAAGATAATAATATAATACAGCTTTTCGCGGCCTTTGTCAAAGATTTAATTGTTGCCCAGCTCCCAGAACGCTACCGCGCTCGCGGCGGCAACATTCAGAGAATCCACATTATTGGACATGGGAATTTTAATTACATAGTCACTTTTCGCAATGGTCTCATCCTTGAGTCCGTCTCCCTCGGAGCCCAAAAGCACGGCAAGCCTCGGCTCAGCGGCAAGGCGTGGGTCTTTAATGGAAATACATTCGTCTCTGAGCGCCATGGCGGCGGTTTTGAATCCGAAACGGTGAAGCTCATCGACAATGGAGTTTTCCCGGGAAACAGCCCACGGAATCTGAAAAACATTGCCCATGCTCACCCTTATAGCGCGTCTGTAAAGAGGATTACTGCAGGAATCGGTAAGAATCACAGCGTCCATGTTGAGAGCGGCCGCTGAGCGGAACGCCGCGCCCACATTTGTGGGATTCATCACATTTTCAAGCACGGCAACCCTTGCGGCTCCTCTGAGCGTTTCCTCAACGGTTTTCGGCTTTGGTCTGTGCATGGCGCAGAGAACACCTCTCGTCAGCATGAATCCCGTAAGCTGAGTGAGCACATCAAACTCAGCAGTAAACACAGGTATATCGCCGCAGCGCTCAATTATTTCTTTTGCCTGAGTTTCGATATGCTTCTTCTCCAGAAGCAGAGAAATCGGCTCACAGCCGGCGTCAAGAGCTCTTTCGACAACCTTCGGACTTTCGGCGATAAAAATCCCCTGCTCGGGGTGCTCCCTGTTAAGAAGCTGATTTTCCGTCATTCGTGCGTATATATCCAGCTCGGGGGAGCTGAAATCGGTTATTTCAATAATGTTAGGCATAGGCGTCCTCTTTTTTCTTAAACATATAAGTAAATAATATCACACTGTTAAAAAATGTCAAATATAAAACTCTTGCAATAATTCTTTTTTGGTGATATAATAACATATTATGACTTAAGGAGATTTTTTACCAATGAAACGCATTATTTCAACACTTTTAGCCGCTGTTATGCTTCTTCTGACTTCTGTTACAGCCTTTGCGGAAGAAGGAGACAGCACACAGCTCAGATTCAACAAAGACGGAAAATTCAAAATTATGCTTCTCGCCGACCCGCAGGACGGATATCCTCTTAAAGAAGATTACATAATTTTCCTTAACGAGGCGCTCGACAGAGCACAGCCCGATTTGGTTGTCTTCCTCGGCGACAATGTCATGGGTGCAGACGACTGGACACTTGAAAGCTATTATAAAGGATTCGACCAGATGTTAAATCCCATAGTTGAGCACGGCGTTCCCTTCACGCTTGTTTTCGGCAATCACGACGAGGAATCAAGCCCCGGACTTACAAAGGAGCAGATGCTCGAAATCTATCAGAGATATGACGGATGCCTCGCTTATGATGCCGTACCCGAGCTTCACGGCTGCGCAACACATAATCTTCCCATTATGTCAAGCGACGGCACTCACACCGCATTCAATCTCTGGATGATGGACAGCGGCTCATACGCATACACCGAGACAACAGGCTCGCATTATGACTGCGTACGCAAAGACCAGATAGAATGGTACGAGGAAACAAGCAAGGCTCTCGAAGAAGAAAACGGCGCACCCGTTCCCTCTTTTATGTTCCAGCATATTGTACCCGCGGACGTTGCGAAACAGGTTATGGTAACAGTTCCGTTCCACTTTAAAAAATTTACAGACCACAACCTTGAAGACGGCACCTGCGTAACATTCCTGCCCAACATTTTCGGCTTCAAGTCAGGCTTTGTAGGTGAAACACCCTGCTCATCTACAGAAAACGAAGGTCAGATGGACTCTCTCGCTGAGCGCGGCGACGTTCTTGCCATGTTCTTCGGTCACGACCACGTTAACACCTACTGTGCGAATGTCAAGGGCGTTGACGCAATAAACGTTCCCGGCTGTACTTACAATTCTTATTACAGCTTCATTCTTCAGGGAATAATGACCGTTACTCTCGACGAAAGCGACCTGAGCACATACAAAACAGATATGATTTATACAAATGATCTGGCTCTTGAAAAAGGCTCAAAGCTCCCCGGACTTGAGAGAACAAAAGCTGAGTACATACTTTCAAAAATCTGCCGTATTCTTGTTAAGGTGATACTCACTCCCTTTAAGCAGTACGCAAATAAAATAGGAGAACTGATATACTAAAAAGACCGCCCAAGGGCGGTTTTTTATTGCACAAATAATATAGACTATTTTCTTTTTTTGATGTATAATAAGAGTTTGAAAGAGAGTGATAAAATGAGCAGACTCAGACCAATGTACAGCTCTGTCAAACTGAGCATAGTGATAACAAGCGATAATCATCTTGATATCAACGCGAAAACTAATAAAAACCGTATTAAAATAATAAAAAAGACTCTCAGGGATATCGGCGACAGCACGTCAAAAGCTGACGCATACATAACCGTCGGCGATATCACTTCAAGAGGAATAACCGAGAACTGGGAGGTTGTCAGAGAAAGCTATAAGGATTTCAGCGCGGCTGAGCAGATTATCTTCACTATCGGCAACCACGATTCGTGGAGCAGAGACGTTTATATCGGAAGCGACGAAGGCATAAATAATTTCTATAAATACAGCGGTATAATCTGCGGCAATAATATTTCAAAGCCATATTTTTCAAAGATAATAAAAGGTTACCATCTGATTTTCCTCGGCACAGACGCTGAACCCGAAAATGAGGACTGCGCCGCACTGAGCGCTGAGCAGCTGAGCTGGTTTGAGGACGAAATGGAAAAAGCATATGACAGTGGCAAGCCTGTATTTGTATTCTGCCATCAGAGCGTCAACGGCAATCACGGACTTCCGAGAACCTGGTCCGAAAAGGAAGACCCGTCGTGGGATCCCGAAATCGGCGGTATCGGCAAAGAATCCGACGCGGTAAAAGCAATTCTTGAAAAGCATGAAAACGTGTTTTATTTCAGCGGCCACTCCCATATGGGACTGTGCGGTGAAAGCGGAGCGAAAAAAGCGTCATACGCCAAAAGCTTC
>JAZUHE010000052.1:0-6476 GCA_045641565.1 Acutalibacteraceae bacterium
AGGTTGCTGTTTTTGATACAGGCTTCCATCAGACAATGCCCGATTACGCGTATATGTATGCACTTCCCTATGAGTATTATGAGAAGTACGGCATCCGCCGCTACGGCTTCCACGGCACATCACACCGTTTCGTAAGCAAGAAGGCTATCGAGCTTCTCGGCAATCCCGAGCACAGCAAAATTGTTACCTGCCACCTCGGCAACGGCTCATCAATCTCTGCTGTTGAAGACGGCAAGTGCCTTGACACTACAATGGGCGTTACTCCCCTTGAAGGCATAATGATGGGTACACGCTGCGGTTCTATCGACCCCGCAATTATCCCCATTATCATGAAGAAAGAAAATCTCAGTGCCGATGAAATCGACACCGTTATGAATAAGAAATCCGGTATGCTTGGTCTCACAGGCACAAGCGACAACAGAACGATCGAAGGAAGAGCCAAGGAAGGCGACGAAAGAGCACAGCTCGTTGAGTCAATGCTTTGCCACCAGCTCACAAAATACATCGGCGGCTTCGCTGCTGCCATGGGCGGACTTGACGCTGTTGTATTCACAGGCGGCATCGGCGAAAACAATCCTCAGTACAGAGACAGAGTATGCGACAAGCTTGCATTCATGGGCGCAAAAATCAATTATGATATCAACAATGAATACAAGCGCGGCAAGGAAGGCGAAATCTCCACTCCCGACTCAAAAATCAAGGTATATGTTATCTGCACAAATGAGGAACTCATGATTGCAAGAGACACAAAGGAAATCGTTGAAGCTCTTTAATTTCGAGGTAACGGATATCTGATTTTATGCTCTCTTCATGAGCTTAATAAAGCACATTTAAGCCTCCCGATAAAGGGAGGCTTTTTGTTGCGGTATCTGTTATCTGACTTCTCGCTTTCTGCATGAATTCAGGCAATAATCTGTATTTTTATCTCGCAGGCATGACTTATAACGTCTAAAAAATCAAAGCAATCTTCACGGCAGTTTATGCTGCTCAGCGAAGATTGCTTTTGGTTTTATTAAAATTGTATTATACAAGTGCCTCAATTACAGAAACGACCTTGCCGCCCTGTGTATATACCCTTGGCACACGCTTGTTTATATCGCATATAAGCTCATAATTGAATCTGCCGGATATTTCACCTATCTCCTCGGCAGAGACGGTATTTGCCCCGTCAGAGCCCATGAGAATAACTGTGTCTCCCCTGCTGACGTTCATGCCCGTAACGTCAACCATAAACTGGTCCATGCATACTCTGCCGATTATGGGAGCATACTGACCGTTTATTATAACTCTGCCCTTGTTTGAGAGAAGACGCGGATAGCCGTCCGCATACCCTACGGGAATCGTCGCGATTTCAGTTTCTTTTTCAGAAACATATGTAGAGCCGTAGCTTACAGTAAAGCCAGCGCCGACTTTCTTGACATAAGATATATGGCTCTTAATACTCATAACGGGCTTCAGCTTTATGCTGTCTTTATTAACTTCTTCTGAGGGATAAAGTCCGTACGCGATAATTCCGCAGCGTACCATATCAAAAAGCGGCTTGTCAAACTCGATAATTCCCGCCGAATTGCAGCAGTGAACAAGAGGAATATCAACATTCTGCGCCTTAACTGAATCAACAAAATCAGAGAAAAGCTCAATCTGCCTGTTTACAGAGGATTTGTCCTCTGAATCTGCGCAGGCGAAATGAGTAAACATACCGTCAATTTTAATATTGGGCAGAGCGTTAATCTGCTTTATTATTTCAACACTCTCCTCGCAGGGCTGAAGACCGAGCCTGCCCATGCCTGTATCAACCTTTATATGAGCAAGAACTGTTCTTCTGAGCCTTTCCGCGTGCTTCTGAAGAAGAAGTGCTGTATCCATATCAAAAAGTGTAAGGTCAATATTATTTATTATAAGCTCATCAAAGCTTCTCTCAAAGACATAACCGAGAATAAGAATCGGCTCTGTAACGCCCTCACGGCGAAGAGTAAGCGCCTCCTCAGCAGTGGCAACACCGTATGCATAAACGCCCATACGGCTCAGCTCCTCAACAGTACGAAGCGCTCCGTGGCCGTACGCATCAGCCTTGATAACAGCCATAACCTTGGCAGGCTTCATCTTTTCTATAATCTGCGCCATGTTGGATTCCATTGCGTCAAGATCTATTTCAGCATAAACTCTGTCCGGTAACATAATCTGCTCCCTTATATAATCTATTTAAAATATCAATGTATTATATCATAAAAAAGCAATTATTACAAACAAATTTTTACATATATGCAATCATAATACAAATATATACAACTATGACATATTTTATCACAAAAAAAGCTTTGTTTTTATGAAAAACTATTGTAAAAAGTCATGTTTAGTGGTAGAATTTATTTAATTAAACATTTTATGTTTAAGTTAAATTTACCACACGGAGGTAAGCATTATGAGTTTTCCCATTGCTGTTCAGCTTTATTCGGTTCGTGATGCCATGGCCGAAGATTTTGAAGGCACAATCAGAAAAGTTAAAGAAATGGGCTATGACGGTGTTGAATTCGCAGGACTTTTCGGCAAGAGCGCTGAAGAAGTCAAAAAAATCTGCGATGATAACGGCCTTGTTCCCATTTCCGCTCACGTAAGCATTGATGACATTGAAGTTGACCCTGAAAAGGTTATCGGCGATTACGCTGAAATCGGCTGCAAATATATTGCAATTCCCTATGCTCCCGAAGACAGACGTCCGGGCGCTCCCCTTTTTGACGACACTATTGAAAAAATCCGCAGCTATGCCGCTATAGCTAAAAAAGTCGGCATTCAGATGCTTTATCATAACCACGATTTTGAATTTCAGAAAATCGACGGTGTATACGGACTTGACCTGATTTATACTCTGCTCACACCCGATGAGCTTCAGACAGAGCTTGACACCTGCTGGGTTAACGTAGGCGGCGAGAATCCTGCTGAATACGTTAAAAAGTACGCAGGCAGAGCACCTGTTGTTCATCTCAAGGACTTTGTTATGAGCGGCAAGGAGAAGCCTCAGAAGCTCTACGCCCTTATAGGCATTGACGACGGAGCACAGGATGAGGAAGAAAACGAAGCATTCGCATTCAGACCCTGCGGATACGGCGTTCAGGATATGCCCGCAATCCTTGAGGCATGCAAAGAGGCAGGCTCAGGCTGGGTTGTAGTTGAGCAGGATCAGCCTTCAATGGGCAAGACTCCCCTTGAAAGCATTAAAATGAGCATTGATTATCTTAAAACAATTAACAAATAAATAATCGGAGGAATTAAAAATGTCAGATACCGTACTCAGTCAGTTCACTCAGGAAGTAGAAGAAGAAAAGAAAGTAAGCAATAAGAAATTCAAAGTAGGCATCATCGGCACAGGCTGGATTGCAGAAGCTCACATTGAGAGCTATCTTCAGATGGAAGATGTTGAAATCGTAGCAGCCGCTGACCTTATCCCCGGCAAGGCTGAAAAATTCATGGAGCGTTACGGCGTTACAGGCGTAAACTTCTACCCCAGCCACAAGGAAATGCTTGACAGCGAAGAGCTCGACGCAGTAAGCGTTTGCACATACAACAAGACTCACGCCGAATGCACAATCTATGCTCTCAAGAAAGGCGTTAACGTTCTTCTTGAAAAGCCCATGTGCGTTACAACAGAAGAAGCTGTTGAAATCTGCAGAGCAGAAAAAGAAAGCGGCAAGATTCTTTCAATCGGATTCCAGCCCCGCGGCGACGAGAACATGAAGATGATTAAGAAGATTGTTCAGTCCGGCGTTCTCGGCAAGATTTATTACATTCAGACAGGCGGCGGCAGAAGACGCGGCGTTCCCAACAGCACATTTATTGAGCAGAAGACCGCAGGTATCGGCGCAATGGGCGATATCGGCTGCTATTCACTTGATATGGTTCTCAACGCAATCGGCTATCCGAAGCCCCTTACAGTAAGCGGTTATACATCTGCCTTCTTCGGCAACAATCCCAAGTATAACAACCCTGCTGACGCGGCAAGATTCGACGTTGAAGACTTCGCAGCTGCTTTTGTCCGTCTTGAAGGCGATATTATCCTCGACTTCCGTATTGCATGGGCAATGCACGCCGACACTCCCGGTGACACAATAATCTTCGGTACAGAAGGCGCTCTCCGCATTCCCTCAACAGAATGCTGGAACGGCTCAACAGGCGGCCCGATGAAGATTTATCATGATGTTGCAGGCGAAAGAGTTGAAACAATCATCCCCGAAATCAAGCCCGGCAAGAACGATAAGGGACTGTTCTATAAGAAGGTTCGCTCATTCCTCGACGCTATTGCTGAGGGCGGCGAAGCTCCCGTTCCTTCAAAGGAAATCCTTTATAATCAGGCAATTATAGACCACATTGTCAAGTCATCTAAGCTCGGCAAGGAAATCGAAGTTGTTATCCCCGAAATCTGATTTACAGCATAAAAAAGGAGAGGCTATTGCCTCTCCTTTTTTGGTTTTATTCTTTATTCTCTTCAGGAGTTATTTCATACTCCTCACCGAAATTATCATCATAAAGCTCTCTTAAAAGCTTTTCTTCTTCCTCTGTAGGCTTCGGTGGCGGGAATTTCTTTTTCATCATCTTGCAATAAGCAAACGTTAGCAGCGTTGCAATAAGATTGACTACTACCCATCTGACAAAATCGATATAATCTTTTGTTTCTTCTCCGCCGATGCCTGTAATAACAAAATTAAAAGTATAGAAATTATAAATAAATGTTGTTATTACGCATGGCCACACTGTGTTGCACACGAGCCTTACATATCCTTGTCTGAATGCAAAAAGGAACTGTGCCACAAAGAAAATACCTATCATGCCGAGAATTTTCAATCTGCTTGTTCTTCCACTGAAAACAAATGACCTCATAGGTATAACAAGGAACCATATTGCATAAAGCAGTGATGAAATAACGTTGCATGCATAAAAATTTGTTTTCTTTCTTAAGACACCGAAGCACAGCCCTCTGAAGTACACTTCAAGGAACAGTGCTCTGAGTATGCAGATTAAAACTCCTATAAGTGTCCACGCAATCAGAATAGTGGCGTCGGCCTTTGACAGAATGAAATTAGCATGCTGATTAAAGCAGACAAAGTCAAAATACGGATCCTCCGCGCCTGTCGCTTTACAGTATATAAACTCGGGAACAGTGACAACAGCCAATGAACCCGTCCAGATAAGAGCCGGAAGAATAACCTCATACCATGTACTGTTGATTGAGCCTCTTATACCGAAATCGCTGAGTGACCAGCAATGCTTTCTGTTAAAAAGAAAAATAAAAAGCAAACCTACAATGTAAGAGATAAAAGATAATGTAGGAATCGCGTGATTCCTGTAAAAGAAGTATTCATAAACTCGAACAATCATAAGGCCGATAAAAATATCGACCATATTTCTCGTTTCGGTGCGTAATTGTTCTTCCAATCAAGATACCTCCTCTTGCTATGAGTCAACGGCAGTCTGAAAACAGACTGCCGTTTTCATTTGCTTTATCAGCTGTTAAGCCAGCCGCCGACACCGTCCGGATCTATTGAGAATGTTCCGTTAAATCCGAAACTGTTTGATTCAAACCCTTCATCCCAGACATCATCGTCTATAGCTGCATTGTTTGCACTCAATGGTTCGAGATCTTCAAGAAAGGCTTCCGTATGGAATTTCTGAAAAGATAGCTTTGGTTTCTCATATATCATTTCACATACTCTCCTTTCTTTTTTAAGCGGTAGTGTCTTCGTCATTTGCATAGGTTGCAATATCATCACTGTAGATAGTCTGTGTATTTCCGTTTTCATCTGCAATTAAGATGTACGAGCGGATGTAAATGGTTGATTTATAACCGAACTGATACGGATTCGGGATTGAAAGAGTCCAGAGACCTGTAAGGTTCGAACTATTTGACTTTGCAGTACCAACCTTAACACCTGTTCCGCCGATAACAAACGCTGACTTGCTTGCGCCTGTTGTTGCGTTGTTTGTGAAGATTACGCCAAACTGAAGAAGCTGATACTCTGTACCGATATTTCTTTCAGTATATACTGTGAACCAATCGTAGTTCGGGTCATAGCCTTCAACAAACGAAACTCTGGTCTTAGCTCTCTGTTCAGATGAGCCGCCGTAAACAGCTATCAGATAGCAGTCAGTATGAACATAGAAACTATAGTTTGCATAATAACTGACAATTTCTCTGCTGGTTTCGGTACCGCTTTCATCTCTTTCAACAAGAATCCAGTGGTTGAAATTCTGACCAGCGTTATTAACTGTAGGTGTTTTTGCTGTATAAACCTGATACTGTGAGCAGGTTTCAGTCTTTGCACCTTCAGCGCTGTTAACTGTTACAGTGTATTTATCAGGACCAACATCCCATGTTGCGTGAACATAAATGTCTTCATCCTGCCAGATATACTTGTCAGAGTTGAAGTCAATGTCCCAACCGGTAATTACATAGCCGACTGTTTCATCAATAAGTGTGCTCGGGT
>JAZUHE010000053.1:0-12679 GCA_045641565.1 Acutalibacteraceae bacterium
CGATCTTATCTGTAACTGCCTTAACAGATGCTTCTGTGTAGGGAGTTGTGTCGATTCCGTTGAATCTTGTAACTGCTGTGTCATATGCTGAACGGTCGATTCCGAGATATGCAAGTGCTTCAACTGCTGCGTTGATTGCTGTTGCGAAAGCGCCAACTCTCGCCTGTTCATTGTCATAAAGTCCGTAAACTACCGCGCTGATTGCGTTCTGAACAGCCTCTTTACTCTCGGGAGTGTAATATTCAGCCTCATCTGATGTAAGAACCGCATTCGCCGCTGAAACCGCTGTATTAACAGCTGTGTAATCCGCTGACAAGGGCTTGAGCTCGAGAGCAGCTATCTTAGTGCTGAGAGCTGAAACCATTGAGTCGAGGTCTGCCTGATTTCTTATGTCGACACTGCCTGCGAGGAATGTGTCTATAAGAGCAACCTGGTTGGTAACCGCCGCAGCTGATTCATCAGTGTAAACTGTAAGGTTTGCCGGTATGGTTGCTTTAGCTGAGTTGTAGCCTGTCTTGTCAATAGGCTTGAACTTGAGAGCGTTTATAGCCGAGTAAATCGCTGCAGCGTAGCCGTCGACTGTAGACTGACTGTTTGCTTTAAGGTTTGTGTTATAAGCAAGTGCCTGATTAAGTAAAATCTTTGAAGCGTCTGTATAAACACTCAGGTCTGACGGAACAGCCGCCTTGGCGGTGTTGACGTCGGTATAATCCGCAGGAGCAACAACAAGAGCTGAAACAGCGGTGTTGATGGATGTTGCGTAGTTATTAACCTGAGACTGCTTTGTAATATCAAGATTCCATACTACCGCGTTAATCTTAGAGTCAAGATTTGATATTGAAGCGGCTGTGTAATAAGGATATCCGTGATGAGCCGCCGCGAACTGACTGCTCATTGTCTTTTTGCTTTCTGCGTTGGCAATGGCGGTGTTAACCGCTGTATAATCCGCCTTGACAAGCTCAAGGTCGTCAATAGCGTCAAGGATTGCCGCTGTATAGCCGTCAACAACTGACTGTTCGCTTATCTTTTTGCCGTATACAACGTTCATAACGGCAAGAATAAGATTATCCATTGACTCTTCGGTATACTTTGCTGAAACAGTATCATCAAAATATGTCTGAGCTGAGTTAACCGCATTATTGAGAGCTGTGTAATCAGCGTCTTTCTCTTTGCGTGCGTTGAAAGCGCTTGTGATAGCCGCCGCGTACGCGTCAACTTCTGACTGATGGTTAACATCAAGGTTCCAGTTAACAGCGTTGATAGCGTTAACAACGGGAGTCCAGTTTGAATAGAATGTCTGGGCTGTCAGTCCTGAGGAATTCTTATAAAGGTTGGTGATTCTTGCATCCTCAGCCTCAGCCGCCGCTATGGCAGCCTCAACAGCGGAATAATCCGCGCTGTTCAGCTGAAGCCTGCTGATTGCTGTGTTAAGAGCTCTGACAGCGTTGTCAATCTCTGTCTGATTTCTCGCGTCAAGCTCACGCTCATAAAGAGCGGTAAGAGCGCTGTACGCTGAATCAACAGCTGAGAGGTCCTTGTAAATTGACCTGTCGAGATTAAAATAATCAAGTCTTGCAGCGTCTGCCGCTGTGAAGTCAGCAGGTCGGAATTCATAATTGTTAAGCGCGTAGTTAAGCTCTTCAACAGCTTCGTCAATATCGTTCTGATATTCTACCGTACGTGCGGGCATATACAAATCGTAAAGAGCTGAATATGCGCTCTCAACAGCCAGAAGAGAATCTTCTGTAATATACGGCGCCGTTGACGTCTTGAATGAAGTATAAGCCGAAAGAGCCGCGCGTGTTTCTGTATAATCCGCGCCTCTGACTGTGAGCTTGTTGATTGCAGTCTGAATAATAAGCGGATAGGTATCTACTATTGACTGCTCTGCTCTTGTCTTTGTCTGTTCGGGGTCGAGAACGTATGCCTCTGAAGCATCGTCATAGTAATAACCGCAATCTTCAACAGTTGATATTACGGTGTTCCAGTTTGTATAGTACTCATCAGGAGTCAGGTCATACTCAAAAAGAATATCCTGAATCATAGCGTTGACAGTGTCAACCTTCTCGTCAACGAGAGTATAATCGGCGTCTGCAAATCTGAGTCCGTTAATAGCCGCTACGATATCGGCGCAGATTTTATCAAGCTTGGGCTGATAAAGGATGCTGTAGCCTGTCTCATACTCTGAGAGTGCGCTCTGAAGATTTGCCCATGAAGAGGGGTCATAATTATCTCCGTTGAGGGTCTGAGCGTAATTATAATAGTAATCGATGTCTGTATAATCAGCGCTTTCAAGAACGAGCGCATCATAATAGCTGTCGAGGTTCGCAAGAGCGAGAGCTATATCTGATGTGGTGGCGTTGGGCTTGTTGATAACTCTCTGAGCCTCTGCGTAAGCTGTTGCGTAATCGCTCCAGCCGTATGCATAGTACCATGACTGAGGATTGTATCCCTTACCGGAATTGTCGTCTGTAACAAGGGGGCCGGAAACGTCTGAGTTAACAACTGACTGAACCTTCTGACGGAGAGCGCCCTTGTTGACCTTAATGATGTTTACGGTATGAGAATGTCTCATGTAAACTTCGTTAAAGGAGGCGGGAGTATTGAAATCAAGAAGAACTGAATATGTTCCGCTGTCGCCTGAGGGGCCTGAGCCGCTGAAAGGAATATCAAACCATAAGCCGCGGCCCTTGATACCGGTGCTTGCCTTGGATGTTACGGTAAGACCGAGGGCGGATGAGTTACTCGAAGAGATACCCTCTGTATCGTCTTTTGAAAGAGTCTGTACATTTCCGGAATATTCGTATGCGCCGGAAAGCTTGATGGTGGTAACAATACTGGAGTCGTCAGTCTCTATCTGAGGATAAAGAGCTACGAAACGGATATTCTGAGAAGCAAGAGTGCTGCCTCTGTCAGTATCGTAATAAATTGTGGATACAGGTCTGTTGCCGTCAGTGCCCTGACCGACATTGAAATATGTGCCTGAGCCGGATGTTGAGCTGAAAAGCATCTTTCCGTAATCGGAGCTGTCTGTTCCGCTGCCGCTGCTGGGGTCAAAGGTGCCGCGTGTAGTGGAATTTGAATATACGCCCGCACCGAGAAGGTAAGACGCTATATATGATCTGTTTTTGTTGGTTGAGCCTATAACCCAGTTAACATAGGTTCTGCGGTGAGTATAGATACCCGCGGGAGAAACAACTGACTCAACATATGAATGACCTGTTGTGGTGAACCATTTGTCGCTGTTGTAGGTCTTGTTTGTAGCGGTGTCGGTATATATATATTTATACTGCACTGAGAATGTAAGAACCTCGCCGAGCGCTGCGTTTGCGCCGTCAGCAACAGTCCATACATAAACGCCTGAAGAAGGGCTTACGGGACCCTGAAGCTGAACCGAGGAGTTGCTGCAGCTAATACTGAGCGTGGACACGTCAATATCTGCGCCGGGGGTAAATTTAACTGTAGTGCTCTCAGCTACTTCGCCGCCGTAAAGGCCTGCTGAAAGGGTATAGCTGTTTCTGGCAATACCTGACGGTGTAGCCGCGGTAATAACAGCGTTTGCCGATGTAGCTTCTTTAAGAGGATTTGAAAGAGAAAAGCATACTCTGGTAACAGGGGTAACCTCTACTGACGCGTGGGGTCTTAAAAGTTCGTCGCTCTGAGCGGTGGTAACGTCATTGGTATCGTCGCCTACTGAGAGTGCGCCGGCAGCGAAAGTGCCGACAGAAATCGGTGCCATGGTGAGAATCATTGCCAGCGCAAGAATAACGCTGAGAATTTTTCTGGTTCTCATATCGTTGCCTCCTCATCATTTAGTATGCAGATACTATAATACCTGTATTGTTTATACATATCAAGAATACCATTATAAATTAAAAAAGTCAACAAAAAAAATCTCATTGCTGCTAAAAAATCTATACTGTTTTTCAGTAAATTTTACTAATATAAACTCTTCGCGGCGTTTTATTGTAAAGTATTTTTACAAAAAAGAAACAGGATTATGACAAAACAAACACACCCTGTCATAATCCCTGTAAAGCTCTGTTTTATGATTCCTTTTTCTTTGCGCATACCGCTATAACCGCAACGCTCAGCCCGAGCACCGCAAAAGCCGCGGCAGTATCTACTGAGCTGTCGCCCGTTTTGGGATTTTCAATCATCGTTGTCTGCCCCTGTGCCGCTGCTGCCGCAGTGCCTGCGGTTGACCTGACGATATAAGCGCCTGTGTAAAGAGAAACAAGAGATTCCATTTCTCTTCCCGATTCAATTTCCCACTGAGTTCTTGTAGTGTCAAAAGCTAAGCCCACAGTGAATTTTCTGAGTATTGCCTGAACGGACGCCATATCGCTGAAAACAGGAGCGAGTTCTGAGCCGCTGTCCTCTGCAATTCTTTTCATCTGAGTGCTGAGGGTCATATAATCATTAACATTGGCTTCATTTATCACACTGTAAAGCCTGAAGATTATCTCTTTAGCCTCAGCGGATTTTGATTCGCTCTCTGCTATAATGAGCTTTTCAAATTCTTTGAGCGCCGCCTCGGCAGTCGCGTCATCAGCAGTAAAAAGCGGGCTGCCCGCTGTTGTGGTTGCTGCCGCAGGCGCTGAGGAAGGCTGTGTCTGAGGCACCGTCGTATTAACTGCAAAACAGCTGACCGAAAATGCTGCCGCCGCAGTAAACGCAAGAATAACACTTATTAATTTTTTCATCTCATTTTTCCTTTCATCATGTATCTTCAAGAAGTGCCTGAGCCGACTGAATAAACAGCGCGTTATTCTCCCCTGCGCCCATTATTCTCGCAAGCTCTCCTGTTCTACCTTCATAATCAAGAGCCGTTACTTTGGTAAACGTCTTGTTTCTGTCAACGTATTTATTAATAAGAAAATGCGTATCGGCCGCCGCCGCTATCTGAGCGAGATGGGTTACGCAGATAACCTGTCTGCCGCCCGAAACCTCTTTGAGCTTCTTTGCGATTTTTCTCGCCGCCGAGCCGCTGACGCCTGTGTCTATCTCGTCAAAAATCATCGTTTCGTCTGAGTCATCGGATGTGAGCACATTCTTTATGGCGAGCACGATTCTTGAAAGCTCACCACCCGAAGCGATTTTTGCAAGAGGCTTCGGCTCTTCGCCCACATTCGGAGAAATAAGAAACTCAATCTCATCCGCTCCGTCGGGGGATAACGGCTTTTCGTTTCTCTGAGCCATAAAGCGCACATTTGGCATGTCGAGGAATTTAAGCTCGCCGCATATCCTCTCAGAAAGAGTTTTGCCTGCGGTCTGCCTTTTCTCAGTAAGCTTCTGCGCAAGCTTTTTCGCTTTTTCGAGAGTTTTATTCTTTCTCTGCTCGAGCTCTTCGAGCCTTTCCGCTGAGAGATTAATGCTCTCAAGCTCTTTCTTTGCTTCATCAAGGAAGGCAAGCATTTTCTCTTCTGTAGAGCCGTACTTTGAAGAAAGCCGTCTGAGAAGGTCAAGCCTTTCCTCAACCGCGTCAAGCTCCTCAGGGTCACAGTCGGCCTGAGAAATAAGCGAACGTATTTCAGCACAGCAGTCTTCGATTTCATACTTTGCGTCTGTTATCCTCTGAGAAACAGCCGAAACGCCGTCATACATTTCCGCTGCGTTTTCAAGCTCGTAGGCCGCGTCGCTTATGCTGTCCGCTCCGCCGCCGTCAGCCGTCAGATATTCATAGGCCGAGTTAAGCGCGTCGATAATATCCTGCGCGTTTTTAAGGAAGCTTCTTCTCTGAATAAGATTATCCGTTTCGCCGACGGTTATGTCCGCGTCCTCAAGCTCGTTTATCTGATATGTGAGCATATCAATTCTGCGCGCCTTCTGCTGCTCGTCGGTGTCAATGGATTTTATCTGAGCCTGTATGTCAAGCAGTTCGCTGTAGCATTCTGAATACTGATTAATAAGCTCACTGTTGCCGCCGAAAGCATCGATATATGAACAGTGATTCTCGGGCTGAAGAAGAGCCTGACTGTCGTGCTGACCGTGAATATTAATCAGAAGTGAACCTGTATTTTTAAGCATCGTCACCGTAGCGGGAGTTCCGTTGATTGAGCAGACGTTTTTGCCGTCCTTTTTAATAAGCCTTGAGAGAATAACCGTACCGTCGCACTCAATCCCCATGGAATCGAGAGCTTCCTGCGCCGTTCTTCCGACATTTTCAAATACGGCTGTAACCTTTCCGCTGTCCGCGCCCGTTCTTATAAGCTCTTTGGATGTGCGTTCACCCGTTACAGCATTAATCGAGTCGATAATAATGGATTTACCTGCACCGGTTTCACCTGTCATAACATTAAAGCCGTCTGTAAAATCAATATCCGCCAGCTCAATGATAGCTATATTTTCAATTTTAAGCTTTGAAAGCATCGGACTTCACCGTCACTTTAAAAATTTGGTAATTGATTCAGAAAGCTCCTTTGCGAGCTCGGGAGTTCTGCAGAGAGCGAAAATTGTGTCGTCGCCTGCGATAGTTCCTACAAGTCCTTCCCACTGCATATTATCAAACGCGGCGCAGGCTGCCTGAGCCATGCCGTTATAGCATCTGATTACAGTAGTGAAGCCTGCGAAATCGGTGGAAATAACAGAGTGAGAAAAAATGGCATTGAACTTTGAAAGATATTCCTCTGTATTGCTGTGATTCTCAACGTAATGATAAACGCCCTGCTTATTCATCTGCTTAACAAGATTAAGCTCCTTGATATCTCTTGAAACAGTTGCCTGCGTTGTTGAGCAGCCTCTTTCCTTAAGTCTTTCCAGCAGCTCCTCCTGAGTGCTGACTGTATACTGGGATATAATGCTGAGAATTTCCGAATGTCTGTTCTTTTTCATTTCTTATTCCGCCTTTCAAAGCCTGCGCTGGGCAAGCTTGTTGTTTAACACATCAAGGAATGTATCTGTTTTAATCCTTATAAATTCTCCGTAAACGGGAGCTTTGGTGACGGTTATGATGCATCCCCTCGTAAGCTTAACCGTGTCACCGTCACAGGATACATTTATATTATCGGAGTTGCATATAACGGACAGCTCCGTATCCGGCTTGAAAATCATCGCCCTTGAAAAAAGCGAGTGAGTGCATATGGGAGTCAGCAGCATACTTTCAATCTCGGGGTCCACCACAGGGCCTCCTGCGGAAAGATTGTAAGCCGTTGAACCCGTGGGCGTGGAAATAATAATTCCGTCAGTGAAATAATCGTTTATTACATTGCCGTTGCATTTTACGGTAACCTCTATCATCTTTATCTGTTCGCCCCGTGCGGCGACAACATCGTTTATGCAGTATTTCTCTGCGATAACCTCGCCGTCCTTCGTTACAACAGCCTTAAGCATCATTCTTTTATCTACGGTGTAGCCTCCGTCCTTCAGAACGGAAAGCAGTTCCAGTTCAGTCGGCTCAATGCCCGCCATAAAAGCGAGTCTGCCCGCGTTGACGCCCAGAACAGGCTTGCCGTACTTGGCGCAGTGAAGCATTGTTCCGTCTCCCCCGACAGAGATAATCAGGTCGCACTCCGCTATCATGCTGTCAAAGGGCATATATTTATTTATATCTTCGCCGAATTCATCTCTGAGCTTTTCATCGGCGACGGTATCAATTCCGTATTCCCTGAGCTTCTTAAGCAGCTCGGCGGTAACTGACTTCGCGTTTTTTCTTGTTAAATTGGGAATAACTGCGGCAGTCATCACCACATCCCCTTTCATTTATCGAGTTCTGCGTGAGAAAGTGAAACGAGCTCCTCCGGTGCTGTTTCCGCAAGATTCCCGGGAGTTTCACTTTTTATAACGTGCATTAAATATTCAATATTTCCCTCAGGCCCTTTTATCGGTGAAAAATCAAGATTCTTAACTGTGAATCCGTTTTCAACGGCAAAATTGCAGATTGATTTTACAACAGAAGTATGCACAGCCGGGTCTTTGACAACGCCTTTTTTGCCTACATTCTCTCTGCCGGCCTCAAACTGCGGCTTAATAAGGCACACAGCCTGACCGTCGCTCTTTAAAAGAGCGTGCATAACAGGGAGAATAATCTTAAGCGAAATGAATGAAACGTCAACGCTCGCAAAATCCACGTCCTCGGGAATCTGCTCATGGGTGACATATCTGAAGTTGGTGCGCTCCATATTCACAACACGTTCGTCTGTTCTCAGCTTCCACGCAAGCTGACCGTAGCCCACATCTATTGAATAAACCTTTTTCGCTCCGTGAGAAAGCATACAGTCGGTGAATCCGCCTGTTGACGCGCCGATATCCATGCATACGCAGTCCAAAAGGTCGATATCAAATTTTTCCGCCGCCTTCTGCAGCTTTAATCCGCCGCGGCTCACAAAGGGATTTGTGCTGCCGCGCACCTCAATTTTATCATCAGGCTTAACGGTCGCACCGCCCTTAAGCTCTTTCTGACCGTTAATATATACCTGCCCCGCCATAATAAGAGCCTTTGCCTTTTCACGGGATTCCGCAAGCCCCTGCTGATAAACAGCCATATCAAGTCTGAGTTTTTCGCCCAAAATATTTACCTCCGGAAATTTATCCGTTAATTATTTTTCCAGCTATTTTTTCACTGCTGAATCCGTATTTATCCATAAGCGACGGCACGCTCGCCTGCTTGACAAAGCAGTCCTCCACCGCGGTAAGGCTGTAATCGCCTTTATATCCTCGCTGAAGCAGCTCGGCGGCCAGCTTCTCACCTATTCCGCCGCTGCGCACGCCCTCTTCAAAAAAGAATATGCGCTTCGCGCCAAGAGCAATATCTATCGCTCCGCCGTCTATCGGTCTTATTCTGTTGAGCTTGAGTATTCCGGCGCTGATTCCGCTTCCGCTGAGGATTTTCAGTGCTCCGCAGGCAGGGCCGAACGGTCTGCCGTAGGTCACTATAAGCGTATCACTCTTCTGACCGTAGAAGTCAAACGAACCGAGTCCCGGATTATAGTCCTCCGGTATCTGATACTCCCCGCCTCTCGGATATCTGACCGCAACAACGCCGCTGCTTCTGTAAAAAGCGTTACCGAAAGCAATCTTCATCTCATCAAATGTGGATGGAGAATAAATAGTCACGTCGGGAATACTGCTCAGGAATGACACGTCATACAGTCCGTTATGAGTCTCGCCGTCATCGCCTACAAAACCTGCTCTGTCGATGGCGAGCACCATCTTCTGCTGCTGAAGCGCTCCGTCATGAACAATCTGGTCATAGCATCTCTGCAGGAATGTGGAATAAACCGCAAAGACAGGCAGCATTCCGCCCTTTGAAAGGCCCGAAGAGAATGTAACGGCGTGCTCCTCCGCAATGCCTACGTCAAAGAATCTGTTGCCGTAATCCCTGCTGAATTTTTCGAGTCCCGTGCCGAGAGTCATGGCCGCCGTGATAAGGCAGAGCCTTTTGTCTTTCTCGGCCATTTTGCACATAAGGTCGCCGAATTCACTGCCGAATGTTACGCCCTTGTTTGTCGGCTCGCCCGTATCCACATCAAAGTTTGAAATACCGTGGAATACAGACGGCGATTTCTCGGCGAAATCATATCCCTTGCCTTTTACTGTGTTGACGTGAAGCAGGACGGGGCCTGATATGCTCTTGGCCGTTTCCATCGCTTCACACATCTGCTCAATGTTGTGACCGTCAATGGGTCCCATGTAGCGAATACCCATATCCTCAAACATTGTACTTTTATATATAAGGTTTTTAATATCTGTTTTAAGCTTGAAAGCTCCGTTTGCCATTTTCAGACCGACAACGGGAATTTTGCTCAGGAATTTCTCCAGCTTATCTTTCATTCTCACATATCTCTTTTTGGAGCGGGTAATCGCGAGGTATCTTGCGACCGAACCGACATTTTTGGATATGGACATTTTATTATCGTTGAGAATGATAATCAGCTTGCTGTCTGAACGTCCCGCGTTATTCAGCGCCTCATAGACAAGACCGCCTGTAAGAGAGCCGTCACCGATAACAGCCACAGTGTAATTGCCGTGCTTTTTAATGCTGTCGGCGCAGGCAAGTCCGTACGCCGAGGAGATTGAAACACTGCTGTGGCCGCTGTAAAAAGTATCGTGCTCGCTTTCGTCGGGGCGTGAAAAGCCTGAGATTCCGCCCTCTTTTCTGAGAGTGTGGAATTTTTCGTATCTGCCCGTAAGAAGCTTATGAGTATAAACCTGATGACCTACGTCCCACACAATCTTGTCATTCGGCGAATCAAAGCACTTGTGTATGGCTATAGTCAGCTCCACCGCACCGAGATTTGACGCGAGATGTCCCCCGTTTGCGGACACGGTCTTTATCAGCACACGGCGTATTTCCTCCGCCAGCTCCGCGAGCTGCTCATCGGAATAGCCCTTGATATCCGCGGGAGATTTTATGTTATTGAGATAATTAACTTCACTCATTATATCACTTCACTTCCGGAAAATTTCACCGTCAGTTCTTTCTGTTTTCCATTTCGTCCGCAAATCCGCACAGGAATTCCGTATCACCGTCAAAGCTCTCAAGAGCCTTTTTAGCGCTGAGAGTAAGCTGTGAGACCTTCTCCTTTGAGCCTTCAAGACCGAGTGCCGAAACATATGTGGATTTTTCTTTTTCAGCGTCGCTTCCTACAGGCTTGCCGAGAGTCTTTTCGTCACCTGTGACGTCGAGAATATCGTCAACTATCTGAAAAGCGAGACCGATATCTGCGGCGTAATTCTCTGCCGCTTTGATTTTTTCACCGTCAGCGTCCGCCGCGATACAACCTAAAACACATGCCGCTCTTATAAGCTCACCTGTTTTAAGGGCATCAGTCTTTTTAAGGCGCTCAACGCCGACGCTTTTGCCCTCGTTCTCCAGGTCCATGACCTGACCGCCTATCATACCACATACTCCTGCCGCCTGAGCGAGAAGAGCAACGCCCCTCACAATCCGCTCAGCGGGAAGCTGAGACTTCGCCGCCGTCTCAAAGGCAAGGGTGAGAAGTCCGTCGCCCGCAAGCAGAGCGTTCGCCTCGCCGTAGGCTATATGGCACGAGGGCTTGCCTCTGCGATAATCGTCATCATCCATGCACGGCAGGTCGTCATGAATAAGAGAATAGGTGTGAATCATTTCAAGCGCACAGGCAAAGGCCATTGCGGTTTCTTCTTCGCCGCCGCAGGCCCTGCAGAATTCAAGCACCAGTGCGGGTCTTATTCTTTTGCCGCCGTTTCTGACTGAGTATCTCATAGCCTGAGACACAACGTCGTCGCCCTTCGGAAGATACTCCTCAAGAGCGGCATTTATTTTATCGATGTTATTCATTGCGCATCTTCCTTTTCGGAAAGTTTTGTTATTTTAAGCTTCGCCTTTTCAAGGCACTGATTACAGAATGACGTCAGCTTTGTGCCCTCTTCAAAAAGCTTAAGTGATTCATCAAGAGAAAGGCTGCCCGAATCAAGTTGCTGAGCAATCTCCTCCAGTCTTTTGAGAGCTTCTTCATATGTCATGTTTTTCATATTCATTACCTCAGTCAGCCGTTGCGGCAATGTCGCCGTCGGCAAGTTTCAGATTAAGCTTATCGCCCGATTTTATGCTTTTCGCGCTCGTAACCACTTTGCCGTCTTTATAAACGGCGGCATATCCTCGGCTGAGCACCTTCATGGGATTCAGCGCGTCAAGCCTCGCGGCCGCGGCGGAAAAGCGGTTGCTCTTAAGGGCAAAAATCTCGTTCATTTTATCGTATATTCTCTGAGAAAGAATATCCACCGTCTGAATATTCTTGTCAATCACAGCCTCGGGGTTAAGATATTTCAGTTTCTCTTCAATAAAACCGAGGTTTTCTTTTTCATTGTCTATATATGTAAGAATTGTATCCCTGCACTGAGCATAAAGAGCATTGATATAAAGGCTCTGCTCACGCCAATCGGGGACAGCCAGCTCGGCCGCCGCGGAAGGTGTCGGTGCGCGCAGGTCAGCGGCAAAATCGCAGATTGTAAAATCCGTTTCGTGGCCGACGGCGGATATTACGGGAATTTCGCTTCTCGCCACAGCCATGGCAACAGCTTCCTCGTTAAACGCCCATAAATCCTCAGCCGAGCCGCCGCCTCTGCCCACTATCAGAACATCGGCGCCGTCAAGGGCGTTGAATTCATCTATAGCCGCGGCAATCTGCCCTGCCGCCGAAGGTCCCTGCACCTGGACAGGCGCAACAACAAGCTCGGTCATTGGGAATCTTCTTGTAATAATATTGATTATATCGTGTATCGCGGCGCCCGTATCGGATGTGACAACTCCGACTCTTTTCGGCATCTGCGGTATGGGCTTCTTGCGGCTTTCGTCAAAGATGCCTTTCGCCGCAAGCTTCGCCTTGAGCTGTTCAAAGGCAACTGCCAGCGCGCCTGCTCCCTCGGGCTGCATATCGTCAATATAAAGCTGATACACGCCGTCACGCTCAAAGACAGATACCCTGCCTCTGATGAGCACGCGCATCCCGTTTTCGGGAGTGAATCTGAGCCGCTGATTTGAGAATCTGAACATCACCGCTTTGATTGAGCATTCACCGTCTTTGATGCTCATATAATAATGCCCTGTTCTGTAATGATTGGTGAAATTCGAAATTTCGCCCTCCACAAAAACAGTCTGCAGATTCCGGTCGCCGTCAATCAGTGACTTTATATATGTATTAAGTTGTGTTACCGTAAGAACGGAAGGAGTTCCCATCAGTATCACCCTTCTATCTGT